>NZ_JBEPTJ010000004.1:0-341918 GCF_040549425.1 Limibacillus sp. MBR-115
GAACGCCAAACGATTGAGACGCTCTTTACCCTCTATGCTGAGCTTGGCAGCCTGCGGGCGGTCGAGCAGGAGGCCGCCCGCCGGGGCCTGCGCTCCAAGCGGCATGTTTTCTCCAGCGGCCGGGCGCAGGGCGGTGGACCGCTCTCGCGCGGGCAGATCCATCATATCCTGCGCAACCCGGTCTACCTTGGCCGCATCCGGCACAAGGGTGAGGTCTTTGACGGTCAGCATGCCGGCCTCATCGAGGAGGCGCTCTGGGAGCGCGTGCAGGCCAGGTTGCAGGGGGCCAGCGCCCGACCGCGATCGCGTGGGGGGAAGGCTGAGGATAAACCAGGCAGAGGAACTCTGGCGCCGCTCACCGGAAAGTTCCGCGACCCCTCAGGCGATCGCCTGACCCCCTCGCATGCCAGGAAGGGCACCCGCCGCTTTCGCTATTATGTCTCGAACCGCCTTCTCGCGGGCAGCGATCCCAGTGGTTGGCGCCTGCCGGCGGGACGCTTTGAGGGTGCCGTGGCAGCCGTTATCGCCGATCACCTCGAACAGGCGGCCCGCTGCCATGCGCTGCTGGCGGTACCGGACGCGGGCGCTGGGGCAGAGCCCGGAGCACAGGCGAGGGCCTTAGCTGCCCGTTTGCGCGGAGGGGAGGCAGAGCTTCTGGCATCCCTGGTCGCCGAGGGGCAACTGGAGACGGGCTTGATCACGATCGATCTTGAGGTTAAGCAGCTGGCAGAGGCGCTGGGCCTGGAGGCCAGCCTGCTGGCGCCGGCGCTTTCTCAGGTCACGGCCACTTTGGAGATCCGGCGGCGCGGCGTGGAAGCCCGGATTGTGGCCGGTAAGACGCATCCGGCCGCGGACCTGACCTTGCTGCGCGGCCTGGCAAAGGGGCATCGATGGGCAGCGGCGCTGCAAAGTGGCAGATCCCTTTCCGAGGTCGCCAGACAAGAGCGCGTCACCGAGGCTTACATCAGGCCGCGGGTCAGGCTCGCCTTCCTGTCGCCCCGCATCCAGAGCGCCATTCTGGAAGGACGCCAGCCGGTGGATCTGACACTGGAACGTCTGGTGCGCCTGCGGCTCCCGCTGGCCTGGCCTGCGCAGGAGCGCCTGCTGGGGTTCGGTGCGCCCTGAAAGATTGCGGGTTGCCATGCCATCAAGGGACCTTCAGTAGCCAATCTTCGTCAAGAGGTCAGCGATGAGCGCATGCATGCGGCCCATCCGTTCGAGATCCTCTTCTATGAGCTGGCGTATCCTAGGGTTCTTCTGCTTTTTCAAGCTCTTCAGAAGTGCGGCCCGCTCTTCTTCAAGCATCTCCTGGCGCTCCTGCCATTTTTCCAGCTCGGCCTTTTCTTCCTTGGTGGCTGGCCCCTGGATCCAGGCAATGCCTTTGTTCATATCGATCTTGACCTGATCGGGATGCGGCAGGGGCTCGGGCAGATCCGTGATGCCCAGGCGTTCGCGCCGGAAAAGTTCCTGTTCCCACTCGGCCTTATAGCCGATCGCGGCTTGCAGCCATTCGTCGGCCAGTGCCTTGTTCTGCCGTTCGGTGTTCGAGAGCAACTCCGCAAAGAGCCGCTGCGCGCGGTGTTGACCCTTGGCCGCATTGACCGCCAGGGCGCGGACAACGGCCTGGGCCATCGGCACCGAAACATTGCGCTCGCCGTCGCGCACCGTGATCGAGCGATAGGCTTCGTCCAGGATGATGTCCTTCAGGCGTTCCTCGTTCAAAGGCGGGCGCTTGTTCTTGGCGCCCCTTGGCCGGCCCTTGGGGTTGCCTGATTGGCCAGGCTGGAAACGCTGCGCGGGCGGCGGCTTGCCATAGCCCACCGCGTAATCCGCGCCGGGCTTATGGCCTGGCAGTGTGCGCTTGCGGTCCTTCATTCCGCGGCCTGGCTGGCGCGGGCTTTGGGCGACCAGCCGCAGAGCAATTGCTCGGCCTCATCCTTGGCATAGGCCTCCCAGCGCGCCAGGATGCGGTCACAGTAGACCGGGTCCAGTTCGCAGAGATAGCCGCGCCGGCCGGTCTTCTGGGCGGCGATCAGCGTCGATCCCGAACCGCCAAAGAGATCGAGCACGATCTCGCCGCGGCCCGAGACGTCGCGGATCGCATCGGCGATCATCTGCACCGGCTTGACCGTCGGATGCAGGGCCAGTTCCTCCATGCGGCCGGCATGGCGGCTGTTGGCGCCGCGATACTCCCAGACATTGGTGCGGTAGCGGCCGTGCTGGCCAAGCTCGAAGGTATTGACGTGGGGCTCGGTACCCTTCTTGAAGGCAAAGATCAATTCATGGCGGGAGCGGTAGAAGGTGCCCATTCCGCCATTGTCCTTGGCCCAGACGATCAGGTTCTTCAGTTCATCGTAGACCGCCTGTCCGGCCGTCAGCATTTCCTGCATATGGCGCCAGTCCATGCAGAGGAAGTGGATCGATCCCTCGAGGCTGTGATCGGCCAGATTGCGAAAGGCGCTCTCAAGGAAGCGCGTGAACTCGCTCCTGGTCATCTCGCCCGAGGCCATGGCGAACTCGCGGTGCTGGATCTTGCCGGAATTGCCCACGTGACCATCGATCTTGACGTTGTAGGGCGGATCGCTGAAGACCATCCGCGCCTTCTGGCCGGCCATCAGATCCGCCACCAGCTGCGCATTAAGCGCATCGCCGCAGATCAGCCGGTGCGGCCCCAGTTGCCAGATGTCCCCCGGCCGCACCCGCGCGGGCGCCTCCCCCGGCAGGGCATCGTCGGCCGGATCGCCCGGCTCCTCCGGGGCCACACTTTCCAGCAACCCATCGATCTCGGGCAGGGAAAAGCCGGTGATGGAGAGATCAAAGTCGAGGTCGGCGGATAGCAGCACCCCCAGTTCGGCCGCCAGCAGCTCCTCGTCCCAACCGGCATTGAGCGCCAGCTTGTTGTCGGCCAGCACATAGGCGCGCTTCTCAGTCTCGCTCATATGGTCGAGTCTGAGACAGGGCACACTCTCCCAGCCCAGGAGCCTTGCCGCCTCGACCCGGCCGTGCCCGGCCAGGATCCTGCGCTGCTCGTCGATCAGCACCGGATTGGTAAAGCCGAAGGTCTCGATGCTGCCGGCAAGCTGGCGGATCTGCTTCTTGGAATGGGTGCGGGCGTTGCGCGTCCAGGGGATGAGGTCACTAAGAGCGATCTGTTCGATGTTCTGGCGGGCCAAGAGAGCCTCCTGTTCTGTTGCCCGGCCGGCGGAGTCGTCCCATCGGCCACGGTAGTAAGATGTATCAAACTCTTGCCGAGTCGTCAATTATATGTGTATCGTTGCGTTTATCGCATCATACGGAGGCCCCATGAGTATTGGAAAAACCCTGTTCAGCCTGCGCCAGAAAAGTGGCCAGTCCCTGCAGCAGGTCGCAGACGCGGTCGGTGTCTCCAAGGCGCATGTCTGGGAACTCGAGAAGGGGCGCTCGCAAAACCCCTCCTTTGAACTGGTTCAGAGGCTGGCGCGACACTTTGGCGTGGCGATCGATGTCCTGGTTGGAGGCGGGGTGGAGCCCGATGCCGACGCGCTGCAGGTCGCACGCCTGCACCGCGGGCTCGAGGAACTGACCGCCGGCGACCGCAAGGTGGTGGAGCAGATGATCGAGGCCTTGAAGGACCGTGCCCGGGAGACATCGTGATCCCGTGCAACTTGACCGGATAGACCTGGCTGATATCCACGAGCCGGAGCGCCTGGCTGATACCCTGCACGGGCAATTGGCATTGACCCAGGGACCCGTCCCGGTGGGAGAGATCGCTCTCGCCTTGGGGATATCCGAAGTGCGGGAGGCGCCGCTCGAGGGTGTCGAAGGCATGCTGCTGACGGATGAGCGGCGTAGTCTTGGCGCAATCCTGGCGAACAACAGGGGCGGACGGCGTCGGCTGCGTTTTACCATCGCCCACGAGCTCGGCCACTTCCTGATGGAGCATCATAAACTCTCCAGCCCGGCCGGTTTTACCTGCCAGGCCGCCGATCTGCGTGCGACCCGGGAAGGCCGGCGGCATCTCCGTCAGGAAGCCGAGGCCAACCGCTTTGCCATTGGCTTGCTGGCGCCGCGGTCCCTGGTGATGCCCTTGCTCTCACCAGATCCCGACCTCGACGACGCCAGACGCCTGCGCACTGCCCTCGACATCAGCCGCGAGGCGGCGGTCCGGCACCTGGTCGAGACGCGCGATGACTGCCTGGCGGCCGTCTGGTCGAAGGATGGCCGCATCAGATATGCCATCAGGGGGCAAGGCTTTCCCTACGTCACCTCTCGGAGCGGACAAAGCTTGCCCCAGGCGACGGCGGCCCACTGCGTGCACCTCAATGGCAAGACCGGCATCACGGGCTGGTGTGAAACACCCTCGATTGCCTGGACCAACGAATCCGATATCGAACTCTACGAGCAAAGCTGGCGCTCGCCATCAGGTCATGCCGTCACCTTGCTTTGGGCGGAGATGCCGGACCATGAGGACGATGCTGAGGACGACTCCTCTCAACGCGAGCGCGACCTACCTGGTTTTCGCTAGAGGCAGGCATAAATCCCGTTCCCTGTTTTTCCGGAACGGTTTCCCTGATCGGCTAAAAACTTTCCCTGTTCCCCGGATTTAAATTCCCTGTTCCTGACAGAACAGGGAAATGCCCTATAACCCGCTGGAATCACGTCCATATTCACGGCCAAAAATCGCTGATTCCGGCCAAAAGGCCCTCAAAAAACGAAAATTCCCTGTTAATTCCCTGTAAAGCAGGGAAGCCCCCTAAAACCGAACCGCCTCAAAGAGCCAACTGAGACGCGGGGCCTTATTGCCCGTAGATCTGGAGCTGCGGTGCGTCTCTGATAGGCCAGCCCCGAGGTAACCTGCGGAAAAGGCCCGGGAAATCGGCGCGAAATCGAAGCGTTTGAATGAGACGGGGGTGAGTGGCGGAGGGGGAGGGATTCGAACCCTCGGTACGCTTTCGCGCACAACGGTTTTCGAGTTGGTGCAGCCTGTAGACGGCGTGATTCTCCATCAACCTGTTAGACAAAATTTCCCAGAAAACTGCGATTCTCAGTCATCTGCTTCAATGCCGGTGACTGAGTGCGCTGCCCTGCTGTGCACCCACTTGTGCACCCGCTGGCAGCATTTCCTGGCCCAGCGAGGGGCCGATTTCTTAAACCAAGGGAGATACTACGATGAACTCCTCCAAAAACCTTTACGACCTGCTTTTGAGCGCCCCAATTAGAAAAGCCTGCGATGATTTTTACTCGGCGCAGATCAAACCGCCGCTTGATGAGCTGTTTCACCCTGGAGATAAGGGGCATGAAGAAGCTGTGGAGGCCGAGAACCGTGCGCTGTTCGCACTAAAGGCCTTAAGGGCAGAAACAGATGGAGACCTTTATGTTAAGCTTCGCGCATATCAAAGCTGGTGTTCTCCGGAGCTAATGGGTGAGGACTTCCTTAAGGAAATATTTACCGAACTGGAATGTTTCCTGATCAATCGCCTACGCGAGCATTACATGACCCCAGGTGCGGAGGCTCCAATCTTAAAGGCCTTGAGAAACGGAGATGATTGTAGAAAAACACATGCGCTTTCTGTAGAATAGGCGTGTTGCCCGGACATGCAACACGCTCCAGCCGCCCGGTTTTCCCCTCGATGCCGGGCGGCTTTTCATTTTTCCTCAAGGCCTGCGGTGGCCAAGTCCACTTCGATGCTTTCTGGATCGCTGGCGAAGGGCTCCAAACCCACGCGTCCGAGCTCGGTCGCCACAGTGTGCCATAGGAGCATGAAAAGAAGACCGGCCAGTTTTTCCGCCCGCGCATATGTCAGGCCAATCTCTTTTTCCTTGGCGGCCGCCTTCACGAGGTCACCGACGTTATACAACATAAGCAGGAAGGCTAGCGATGCCCCCTTGTCGAACGGAGTTGGCGCGGCCTCCAGGAGCTTCCACGGCTCGCCCAGCGGGCGGAAATGCCCTGCAGGGCCGCTAGGCGCTGGCGCATGGCTCAGCTGTAGGTGTGGAAGCGCCCGTACTAGTGTCCAGCGCTTGCCGCGGGCGTCTACATGATCGGCCGGAACGCCTGACAGCCTGCTGGCGACGGTTCGCCGGTCCATGCCGAGCTCTGTTGCGAGCCCAGAAATCGAGTAGGTGTTTCGCTGCATAGCCATGTTTCGACCTGTGGTGGAGCACGAAAAATTTTCCAGCTCTGCGAACAGGTCGGGGTCGTGCGTTACCCCTGATCGATCGCGCGGGAAGGACCCAGCCGTTTCATTTTTGGCCATCGTTTTTCTTACCCCGCCCCCTCGCGTGAGCTCTGGTCCAACAGGCGGTCTTGTTCCCTGAGGTTCCGAGCCCTCAAGTACGCTGACGCCCGCAAGATTCTCTTTTGACCTGTGAAAGTTCGGTAGAGCCCCCTGGCCCTGCCAATCCGTTCGACTTCTTTTATCCAGCGTTCGTGCTTAAAGTCGAGCTGATCGCAGCGCTCGCAAAGTGTTGGGACAAAGGACACCCCGCCCAAGAGCTTGTCACGCCGACTCATGCCCGGCCTACCATTGGAATGCTGAGCGTCTCGACGGCTGCCTTCGCCTCGCCGAGCGCATCGAGCGTTGCGCGGCGGAAGCGCTCAGCCAGGTAAGTCAGGGCGCGCTGGGTTCGTTCCTCGCTTGCCTTTCGCTTTGCAGCTGCAGTTAACACGCCAGCGAAAAGGCGAGCGTAATGCAGCTTCAGTTCCTCACGGCGCCGGTCCAGCGCTTGGCGCACCAGGACTGCATCCTCGATGTCAATTTGTTGGGGGTGTTGTCGCATTTCATCCTCCTAGATCATCGGGCCCGCACCGCTTGTGCGAATGTGCCGCCGCGCTGAGTCGCCTCGGCGACGGCCGCCTTGGTCACGCTGGCAATCTGCGGCATGAGACCCATTACCTCGGCTTTAACAGTCGATTGGACGCCCAGCGCGAAATTTGGTGCAACAGTCACATTGATCGTGTTGCCGGCGCTTTGAGCCCCTCTGCCCAGCGCGCCGTTCGGCACGATCGCGCCGGATCGCCCTGGTACGAAGAGTTCCGGGCCTTCTTCCCCGACCACGATTGGCTTTCCGCCACTGACCGGCCCGCCCTTCGCGAAGAAGCCGCCGAAAAGGCTCCCAAGCCCGCCAATGAGGTTGCCAATCAGCCCGCCGCCGCCGCCACCGAGCCCGCCGCCAAAAATCCCTTTCAAAGGGTTGATGATTGCCGCCTGGACCGCGAGGTGCGCCAGCTGCTGCAGAATCGAATTGATAAGACCTTTGAACTCGAGTTTCCCGGTGTTCACGAAATTCAGGAAGATCCCTTCAAGCTGCTGGATCGCGTTTCCTATCGCGGTCTCTAGGCCATCACCAAGGTCCTTGGCGGCCGTGCCCAATGTACCCAGAGCCTCTTGCCCGGTGTCGCTCAGATTCGCCAGGTCTCCGCCAAGGCCGCCGAGCTGCGCTCGAACACGGCCCAGCGCGCCTGTGGCCACGTCTGCGGTGACGCCCGTTTCGACCTTGAAAATCTCAAGTTCGGCTGTCAGCGCCGAAAGATCCAAGCCCAGGGTTTCGGCTAGCCCCTTGAGGCCCTCCATCGCCCCGCCAAAGTTCCGCTCGACCACATCGGCTACATCAGTAATCGCCCGTTTAAGTACGTCGAGTTGGTCGGTTGTGACCGCCAACACGGCGGCGATAAGCAGCCAGCCCGCCCTGCTGATCTTCTGTGCGACTGCCAAGGCCATTGTGGCCGTGCGAACGGCTGCGATCGCCTTGGCGAACTTCACAAACGCGATTGCTTGATTGATAACCACGCCAGCGATCGAGATCGAGGCAAAGATCAGAAGGCCGTTCAAGAGCAGATCGAGGTTATCTTTTACTAGCAGCACGGCGCGCGCCGCCCCTTCGAAGAGTCCCGGAAGGGTCGCGAGGGAGCCATTCGTCATGTTCTCCAATGCTGGCGCCAGCGCCGCTAGCGATCGGGTGACCAAGTTGGAAAGCAGGGTGCCGAAGCGATCAAAAGCATCGTTGAGCGAGGCGATGCGGCCGGCCTGCTCGGTGGTAATAGGCAGTAGCTCGCGGGCTTTGGCGCGCAGGGCCTCGAGCGCTTCAACGCCGCCGTTAACCAGGTTAACCATGTCGACACCAACCGACTTGGAAAAAGCGGCGGCCGATAGGGCAGCGCGATCGGCCTCATCTGGCATTTCGGCCATCTTCCTTAAGATGAGGTCCATTGCTTCTTCAGTTGAACCGGCGTTCGCTACCAGGTCAGCAAAGGCCGGATCGAGCTTATCAAGGAAGGTCTTCAGGGCGCCAGTGCCTTGCCGGAGCTCTCCCAAGCGCTTGCCCAGCGTCTGGAAACCCTTATTCATCTTTTCGGTATCGAGGCCGCTCTGACGAGCCGCGAACTGATATTCCTGCAGCGCCTGGACGGAAACGCCGGTGGCCTTCGATACCTTGTCCAAGCGATCGGCCGTTTCCAACGATCGGCTGACCAGCAAACCCAGCCCACCGACGCCAACCAAACCCAGAACCGCCCCTTGTACGCCGGAGAAGGCGCCACGGAGCTTGCCGAGCGCGCGGTTGATGCCGGCGAAAGCGCTCCCGGCGCGGTTTTTTCCAATTATATTAAAGCGCAGATTGGCGTCAGCCATCGCTAGCCCTCAGTGTGGGCCCGGCGTGGAGGAAAAGCACGCCGGGCTCGAAGTGGGCCCCCAGCGGAAGAGACGATCGAGGCGGCTCACTGGAGGCCCGTTGCCATGCCCCCGCCCCGAGACGGTTACGCGGTTGGGTCGATATCAGTGATTGCAGCGAAGCTTTCCGCATGCCGCACGCCAACGTCGAAAAAAGCGTGCGCCGCGATCCGGACTTGGCCCGTATCCGCGTTCGTGTAGGGATCCACGATTAGATCAACAGCCGACCAGATACCGACCAGGAGGCTAGCCCAATTCCCGAAAATTAGCGGATGAAGGTTTGTTCCGGTGCCCTTGGTTAGGTCTTTCGGGAGCCCGTTTGTCGCCATGGTTTCATAGGTCAGAAGCTTGCCACCAGCGAGCTCGTCCAAGATAAACTTGGCAGTCCCGCTGGCGCGCTCCGTTTTTTGCATGGCAGCTACCACCTCAGGCGTGGTGACCCAGCGCCGGGATCCGCTGAGTGCGTTTGCGGCGTGAATGGCCGCCACAAGGTCAACCACCGCCGGCCAGGTTATCGCCCCACCGTTGGTGCCGATGGCAACGGCGCCGATTCCGGAGGTTTGAAGTACCCCCACCGGCTCATTCGCGCCACCGCCGTTCAACGCCGCCGCATCGAGCGCTATGCCGATTTGCTCGACCATGTCGGCCCTAATCAGCTCGGTGACCCCCGGCAACGCCTGCACGAGTGTTTTGCGGGAATGCGAAGCAAGAGCCGCCAGTTGCTTGGGTGCCAAGGCAACGGCTCCGAGAGTTGGCGTGGAATCCGTGGGGGCCGATTGTTCGGCAACCCACTGTGCCGAGGTGGTGGTGGTCTTTTTCGGTATGGAAACATCTTGGATCAGGCCGTCAAGCACGGTCGCGCCCGCCGCGATTACCACAGCTTCGTTTGTGAGGGCTTCGATGAACGCATCAAATCGGTGCTCCGTTCCGATAAGGTTGGCCCCGGTGTTTCCGCTGGTGAGGGTCGCGCGCGTCGAGAGCGCGCGCTGCGGCGCCAGCGCCGCCGCTGGCACCAAAAGGCCTTCCGGCGAAAGGCCCGATCGCCGCTGGATTTCGCGAGCGGTTTCAAGCTCCAGCGCGGCCGAGCTATGATCGCCGGTGATCGCTGCCCGGATCAGGTTGCCCAGATCAAACCGAGTGGCTATGTCGCGTCGATCGCCACGGGACAGCCCGTCGAGCGGGTCAGAGAAGCTGACCGGCCCGCCAATATTCTGTGAGCGGCCAATCTTTTCCAGCAGCTGATGCCGGAACTTGTCCAGCGGCCATTGCTCCCGAATTGCCTGGCGTGCCAGCTCCGGATTTTTCATCCGGTCGCCGAGCGCCAGAATCTCAGTGATTTCTTTCTCTCTATCACCCCCACCAGGTGCGCCGCGCTGCGCGGTCTCCGTGGGCTTGTTCTCGTTCGGTTCCATCTTCAAAACTCCGTTTCTGAATGCGCCGGCGTTCGTGTCGGCTGGGATTGCCACGAGGGATGCCTCAAAAAGCTGCCAGCGAGTGACTCGCACCGTTTCACCGTCTTGCTCGGCGAGCAAAATTCGGTAGCCAACGGAAGCGGATATGCGGATCCCGTCTAAGATGTCCTGCAGGACTTCTTCACCCTTTGGCGATCGGCTGACGCGGGCAGTGCCACGGAGCTTGCCACCGTCGAGGTGTACATTTTCCACAACACCAACCTGCTCCGTGGCGTCGTGGTTTAGTAGCAAGGGAAGCGCGGGTGCGGCGCGGGAAAGGTCGACGGCTTCACGACTGTGCACGAGGACTTCCTTGAATCCGCGCACGTCGACCGGAAAATCGGTTGAAAGCACGAGAGGCACCGTGCGCTTTTCGCGGGAAGCGCCAGCGCGATCTATTCGGAAACTACGGAATTGAAGTTCGTCTTTCACGTGCGTCACCTCATCGCCGAGCAGGCGTTAAAACAGGGCTCTACGGCCCGCTCTTTGCAGAAGTTTCGCCGCCGCCTCTCCGGCCGGTGGCTGCCTTTCGCAGTGCCGAGTCTCCCGCGTTCTCCACGCTTCTCTCGGCTGGCCAAGGTGACGCCTTGACCTGTCCAACATATCAAAATCGGCCAATTGTGCAAGAACGTGGCACAACATTTAGGTGCTTTGCCTGATTGCCTGGCGCTACCCATTGAATCGCTCACTGATGTTTTGGTGCATTTTTGCGAAGCCATAGTGCCGGCGAGCTGGCATCGATGCTTGAGGCGGCGGCAGTCACAAGGGTTGCCATGGCCGCCGCCCCATGAGTGGCCTGCAGGCGCGCTAGCTCCTGGACGACCTCGCTGCGGTGATGTGGCTGGATGGAGCGCCAGAACCGCTCGCAGGTTCGGACTTCCTGCGGAAGTTGGGCTAGGGTCTCACACTTTACCTTCAAGGGGGTTTTGGGGGATTCTTGAGTATGAGTAAGAGCGTCAGAACTGGTTTCCTTATTTTTCAGGGACTTATATCTATTTTTTCTGGCATTTTTTGCCGAAAAACTTTCCCTTTTTCGTTCAGAAACATACGGAATCTCCCAACCAATTCCGCTCTCGAATATTTTTCCCTCTTCGATAAGTCGGGATCGGATTCGTCGATAGGTGCGCACGTTTTTGCACCCTCGAAGACCAGAACTCACCCTACCATCATCAATCGGAACGATCGTATCTGGGTGGCGCCAGGCAATCAGGCAAAGCGCGAAATAAACCCCCTGCTCTTCAAACGATAGACGTTCCGTTTCCAAGGCCCAGCGGTCCGGCCAAACATTGAAGGACCCGACCAGAGCGGGCGCTTGATTGCGATGTTCGGACATGAACGCCCCCGGTTCTGAAAACCTTATTGTGTTGCAGGCTCGTCTGTCGATTCGAGCCTTCGGACCTCTGTCGCTGGGATTCTAATAGTGTTGCCGATGTGGACGGCTTTGATGTCGCCAGCGGCGATTTGTTTGTAAAGAAAGGACGCTGTCACGTCGAAATGGGCGGCAACCTCTCTCACCCTGTAGTGCGGCTTTTCTCTTTCTAACGCGTTCATCATGACCTCACAGTAAACATAGCGGATAACTGTGAGTTTTGTTTATCAAACTCACAATTGTCAACGCTTTTATCTGTGATACACTGCACGGATGCAGTTATGAGGTGATTGTGAAGATTGAATGCGTTTTGGAGGATTCAGTTAGGGCTGGCCCGCTCTACGATGATCGGGCGGCAATCGTTTGGGCGTTATGGCAGAAGAGCCCAGATGCCAAAGGCCTGCACCATTTTATCGTCCCAGAGAAAAAATCGGCGCTGACGCTGGCTGAAAACGACTGGGCATTGTGGCTTGAGCTGAACAAGGCGCGCAGGGCCTTGGAAGCGCACGTGAATCGGTTGGCTTATTCCGGTGCTCTAGAGATCGAACTCCACCACAATTTTGATTGGTTGCACTCAGGGAAGACGCCCGAGGCCGAGAGCTTCCTTTGGATCCGGCAGGCGGCCTGGAAAAAACTTCCAATCATGGCATGCACAGTATGCGGCAACCTGTTTCAACCAGCGTCGCGGCGACCAAATAAATATTGCTCCAATCGATGCCGTTATGTCGCGCACGGTCGGATGGTGCCGAGGAACTGATCATGGCGAGTATCCAGCGACAATCCCCGAGAACAACAGGAGGCGATGAGCGGGCCGGTTGGATTGTTCGTTGGACCGCTGGTTCTGACCATGGTGATCAGAGGATCCAGCGCAGCAGGTACTTCAAGCGATACCGCGACGCGCAGCGCTGGAAGGCTGAAGTTGAGCTAACGCTCGAAGGGCGCGGCATGACGCCAGAGCGCGGCATGACCCTCGGGCGCTTCCTTGAGCGCTGGTGTAGGCGCCTGGAAGCGCACGGCGAACTGAAGCCAAAGACTATTTCGAGTTACTGGACGGTTTGTAATTCGTTCTGCGCGGTGGTGGGGGATGCTAAGATTGATACATTGGATCCCTTCACACTCGAAGAGGCACTGGCAGTGCTGGCCCGCAAGGGCGGCAGGGGTTCGCGGCCGATGGCCGCCAACACCATTCGGAACCACTTCAGGGTATTGAGCAAAGCTCTAAGCGACGCAGTGCGCTGGAAGCTAATACCCTCAAATCCCTGCTTGGCGGTCGAAAAGCCCAAAGGAAGGCGCGTTCGCGCCAAGGCTCCCACGATTGAGCAGGCGCGCCAGCTGCTGACTGCGGCTGAAGGCTCCAGAATCTATGGGCCGCTTTACCTGGCACTAGCGACCGGTCTCCGGCTTGGGGAAATACTGGGTCTGCGATGGTGCGACCTCGACCTTAAGGCCGGCCGCCTATACGTGAATCAAACCGCTCAAACGGTAAACCGCGAAACCTTTCTGCAGGCTCCAAAAACTGAGAACAGCCAGCGCTCATTGGCGATCGGGCAAGACCTTTGCGAGTTGTTGAAGCGTCACCGCGCAGAGCAGGCACGTGAGCGCCTGGCGCTGGGCGACCTTTGGCAGAATCTGGACCTTGTCTTCCCAAACCATGGTGGAGTGATTTGGCGGCCGGCGCATGTATCTGGGCTCGCGCGCCAGGTCGGCGACCTGGTGGGGTTTCCGCGCGACGTAGCTCCTTTCCATGGCCTACGGCACGCGCACGCGTCATTTCTCTACGCGGCCCAGCGCGATGTTAAATCAGTGCAGGCGCGCCTCGGGCATTCGACGCCTTCAATCACCATGGCCCTTTATGTCCATGTCGATGAGCAGCGCGACAAGGAGGCTGCAGGTATCGCTAGCGCGTTCATGGAAGCACTAAAGGAGGACAAGTCGTGAACCGATGTGCACCCATTGTGCACCCACTTTTGCGCCTGGCACCCGGCAGGCTTAATCAAGAATCTAGGATTTCTGCGGTTTTTGGCGGAGGGGGAGGGATTCGAACCCTCGGTACGCTTTCGCGCACAACGGTTTTCGAGACCGCCCCGTTCAACCGCTCCGGCACCCCTCCGCTGAGATAGGTTGCATTCGAAGAGCGATACCAGGTAATCATCATGCCCTGGCCGAAGCGCCGCGGACACTACCCCAAGCCTTCACCGGCTGCAAGCCGTTGAAAGGGTCATCGGACATCATGAAGATTCTTCGCCAAAATCCGTTGACAGCCTCGGGTCCATGGCTATAGTGCGACGGCCTCACGGGCACTGGGGATTTGGATTTCCTGGTGATGCCCGCGAAAACGGTTTTCTGCACTAATTGAAGAATGATGAACGCCATGTTCGCTGTAGTTAAAACGGGCGGCAAGCAATATAAGGTCGCCAAGAATGATATCGTGGTCGTGGAGAAGCTGGCGGGTGACGCCGGTGCCACGGTCGAACTCGACCAGGTTTTGATGTTGGGTGACGGCGGTAAAGCCACGGTCGGTGCGCCGACTGTCGCCGGTGCGCTTGTGACCGCCGAGGTGGTGGAGCAGACACGCGGCCCGAAGATCACGATCTTCAAGAAGAAGCGCCGCAAGCACTATCAGCGCACGGCGGGTCACCGCCAGGACCTGACGGTGCTGCGTGTGACCGACATCCTGACCGACGGCGCAAAGCCGGCCAAGAAGGCCGCGGCTCCCAAGAAGGCTGAAGCAAAGACTGCGGAAAAGGCCGAGGCCCCCGCGAAAGCTGAGGCTCCCAAGAAGGCCGCACCCAAGGCGGAGGCCCCTAAGAAGGCGGCTGCCGCTAAGGCTCCGGCCAAGAAAGCCGCTGCGCCGAAGAAGACCACTGCCGCCAAGAAGGCGGCGGACAAGACAAAGGAGTAAGCAGCCATGGCACATAAAAAAGCTGGTGGTAGCTCACGGAACGGTCGTGACTCAGAAGGTCGCCGTCTTGGCGTCAAGAAGTTTGGCGGCGAAGCGGTCCTGGCGGGCAACATCCTGATACGGCAGCGCGGCACCAAGTATCATCCCGGCACCAACGTCGGCATGGGTCGTGATCACACGCTGTTTGCGCTGATCGAAGGCAAGGTGTCCTTCCACAAGACGCGCGACCGCACCACGATCTCGGTGGAGCCGCAGGCTTAAGCGGACCCCACCGCAGGTGAAAGTTTCGGGGGGAACGGCTTGCCGTTCCCCCCTTTTTGTTATGGATGATTATGAAGTTCCTCGATCAAGCCAAGATTTACCTGAAGTCCGGCGACGGCGGAAACGGCTGTGTGGCGTTCCGGCGCGAGAAGTTTGTCGAGTTCGGCGGACCTAACGGCGGCAACGGCGGCCGCGGGGGCGACGTGGTTTTTGAGGCGGTGGAAGGACTCAACACCCTGATCGACTTTCGTTACCGCCAGCACTTCAAAGCCGAACGCGGGCATCACGGCCGCGGCAAGGATATGACAGGCGCCGACGGCAAGGAGATGTTGATCGCAGTTCCCGTCGGCACCCAAATTCTTGACGAGGATAAGGAAACCTTGATTGCCGACCTGACCGAGATTGGTCAGCGGGTGACGATCTGTCGCGGCGGTGACGGTGGCTTCGGTAACGCCCATTTCAAGTCGGCGACCAACCGCGCGCCGCGTCGGCACGATCCGGGTTATCCTGGTGAGGAGCGTTGGGTCTGGTTGCGTCTGAAGCTGATTGCCGATGCTGGACTGATCGGGTTGCCCAATGCCGGCAAGTCGACTTTCCTTTCGGTTGTCAGCGCGGCCAAACCCAAAATCGCCGATTATCCCTTCACCACGCTTCACCCGAACCTGGGCGTGGTGGATTTGGATGGCGTGCAGCGGATCATTCTTGCCGATATTCCCGGCCTGATTGAAGGTGCGCATGAAGGCCAGGGCCTGGGCGACCGGTTTCTAGGCCACATCGAGCGCTGTGGCGTCCTGCTGCATCTCGTGGATGGTACGGCCGAGCCCGACGCCATTGCAGAGGCTTATCACACGGTCCGCGGTGAATTGGGCGCCTATGCGGCGGAATTGGCCGACAAGCCGGAAGTGTTGGTTTTGAACAAGGTCGATGCATTGGACGGCGCGGCCATCAAGGAACGTCAAGCTGCCCTGAGCAGGGCAGCCAATGGGGCGCAAGTCCGGCTTTGTTCCGGTGTTAGCCACAAGGGCGTCAAGGACGTACTCGGCGCGCTCTGGAAAATCATCGAAGTCGATCGCCGGGAGCGGCGGGAGGCGGCGCTGGGCGCAGCCGATGAAGCCGGTGCGAAAGGCAAAACTTTCGGTGGCGAGGTTGGAGACTGGCAACCATGAGCCAGCGCCTGTCGGACTCCAGACGGGTAGTGATCAAGATCGGCTCGTCCTTGTTGGTCGAGGAGAAGAGCGGCGCCATCCGACGTGGCTGGCTGGAAGCATTGGCCGACGACGTTGCGGATTTGCGGTCTCAAGGCGCCGAGGTTCTGTTGGTTTCCTCCGGAGCCATTGCGGTCGGACGGAGGCACTTGGGTTTGACCGCCCGGCCACCCAAGCTTGAAGAAAAGCAGGCGGCGGCGGCGACCGGGCAGGTGCGCCTGGCGCACGCCTATCAAGAGGCATTGGCCCGCCATGCAATCACTGTCGCTCAAGTTCTTCTGACCTTGGGCGATACGGAAGAGCGCCGCCGTCATCTCAATGCGCGCAACACTCTGGGCACCTTGTTGCGCCTAGGCGCGGTGCCGGTTATCAACGAGAACGATACCGTGGCGACGGCGGAGATACGCTTCGGCGACAATGACCGTCTGGCGGCAAGAGTCGCGGCTATGATGAACGCCGACACACTGGTGTTGCTCTCCGATATCGATGGTCTATACGACTCCGATCCACGCAGCAATCAGGACGCCAGGCACCTACCTGAAATTGCGGAAATTTCGCCTGAGATTGAAGCGATGGCGGGCGCTGCCCCCGTGGGTTATTCCTCCGGCGGTATGATCACCAAATTGGCGGCAGCGCGCATCGCGACCGCGGCTGGGTGCCGTATGGTCATTGCCGATGGTCGGCACGAAAATCCTTTGCGCAAGCTCCGTGACGGCGCTCGTTGTAGCTGGTTCCTCTCCGCCGTGGAGCCCTTGACGGCGCGCAAACGTTGGATAGCCGGAAGCCTGAATGCATCGGGGCGCATAATCGTAGATGCGGGCGCGGCCGGCGCACTGCGACGCGGCAAGAGCCTACTACCCGCTGGTGTGATTGCCGTTGAGGGCGCGTTCCAACGAGGTGACGCGGTGCTGGTCTACGATGCGCAGGGGCAGGAACTGGCGCGCGGCTTGGTCGCCTATGGCTCGGAAGACGCAGCACGCCTCAAAGGTCACAAGAGCCGTGAAATCGAAAGCCTGCTCGGCTACCGTGGGCGCGAAGAGCTGATCCACCGTGACGACTTGGTGGTGAGCTGAGGAGTGATGGCGATGAAAGCGGAAGTGTTTCCTGACCAGGATGATCTGCGCCGGTCAATGATGGCGCTCGGCAAGGCAGCGAAATCGGCGGCGGGCATTCTGGCGCAATCCAGTGACGCTCAGCGCAATGCCGGCCTGTTGGCCGCTGCAGCCGCACTGCGCGCGCGCCAGAACGAGATTCTGGCTGCAAACGGCGCAGATATGGCCGATGCCCGCGAGAAAGGTTTGACCGAGGCGCTTTTGGATCGCCTTGAGCTCAATCCCCAGCGCGTGGAGGCGATGGCGGTTGGTTTGGAGGAAATTGCCAAGCTCCCCGATCCGCTCAACCGTGTTCTGGAATCGACGACACGTCCCAACGGCCTGCGAATCGAGAAAGTGTCGGTTCCTTTGGGCGTCATTGGAATTATCTACGAGAGCCGCCCGAACGTAACAGCCGATGCCGGTGCACTCTGCCTGAAGGCCGGTAACGCGGCGATTCTGCGTGGCGGCTCCGAGTCCGCGCGATCATCCGCCGCAATTCTGGAGGCTTTGCAGAATGGCCTAGTAGCCGCTGGCTTGCCCGAATCGGCGATCCAGCGCCCGCCGACCAGCGACCGGGAGGCCGTCGGTATCCTGCTGAAGATGAGCGACAGCGTCGATGTGATCATACCGCGTGGTGGGCGCGGTTTGATCGAGAGGGTGATGAATGAAAGCCGGGTTCCGGTGCTGGCCCATCTGGATGGTCTTTGTCACACCTATATCCATGCCGCCGCTGATCTGGACAAGGCCCGCGCCATCGCCCTTAACGCAAAAATGCGGCGCACGGGTATTTGCGGCGCAACCGAGACGCTGCTTGTCGATCGTGCCGCCGTTGCCAGCCACTTGCAGCCGGTTCTCCGCGATTTGGCCGAGGCCGGTTGCGAGCTGCGGGGTGATGAATCGGTGCGCGCGTTGGTGCCTGATGTGAAGGCGGCCACTGACGCCGATTGGGATACTGAGTACCTCGCACCAATCCTCTCGGTCAGGGTTGTCGATGATCTGGTCGAGGCCGTTGCACACATCAATCGCCATGGGTCACATCACACCGAATGTATCGTGACCGAGGATGCAGCAGCGGCACAGCGCTTCATGGCCGAGGTCGACGCCGGTATCGTCCTGCACAACGCCTCGACCCAGTTTGCCGATGGCGGTGAGTTTGGCATGGGGGCCGAGATTGGCATATCGACGGGCAAGCTGCATGCCCGTGGGCCGGTCGGAGCCCAACAGCTCACCAGTACGAAATACCGCGTGCATGGCAGTGGCCAGGTTCGCCCCTAGTCAATGACGCACCACCCAACAGCGTGGCGCTTGACCCCTCGCCATCTCGCAGAGGCGCTTGGCGGACGACTCCCGCCGCCGGGCGCCCGGATTGGGCTTTTGGGCGGCTCGTTCAACCCGGCCCATGAAGCACACCGCGAACTGTCCATGGCTGCACTGCGACGCCTGGGTTTGGATGAGGTCTGGTGGCTGGTGAGTCCGCAAAACCCACTAAAACCCCAACAGGGCATGGCCCAGTTGGCGCGTCGCCGAGCCTCGGCCGAACGGAAGGCCAGTCATCCGGCCATCCGGGTGACGACCTTGGAAAGTCAGCTTGGAACCATTTATACCGCCGAGACGCTGGCGGTGCTTAAGGCCTTGTTTCCGCGTGTTCGGTTTGTTTGGCTGATGGGTGCCGACAACCTCTGCCAGATTGATCGATGGCAGGATTGGGAAGCAATCTTTCAGTCGCTTCCCGTTGCGGTTTTCGACCGTCCGCCCTATTCTATAAGAGCGACGTTAGCCAAGGCGGCTCAGCGGTTTGCCAAGTTTCGTCTGCCCGAGAAATCGGCCGGGCTATTGGTGACCACCCAGCCTCCGGCCTGGGTTTATGTTCATGGCCGGAAGAATCCGCTCTCGGCGACGCGCATTCGCGCTATCCATCCCGACTGGCCGGGATGAAGGTGCAAAAGAGCGCAAACGACGGAGGTGCAGTCATAGGCGCAAAGAGTGAAACGAACGGAGGTCAGGCGCAGGTCGCCGCGCTTCCGAGCAGTGAAGAAATCCTCCAGCTTGTGGAGGGCTCCCTGGATGACGATAAGGCCGAAGACCTCATTGTTATCGATCTCTCCGGAAAAACCAGCATTGCCGACTACATGGTGATCGCATCGGGCCGCTCCACGGTCCAGGTCGGTGCCATGGCTGAGCATCTGCGCGAGAAGTTGAAGAAGCGCAAACTCTCAGTGGCAGTGGAAGGCGCGGGACGCAGCGATTGGGTCCTGATTGATGCTGGCGATATCATCGTTCATCTGTTCCGACCGGAAGTACGTGCGTTCTACAATCTTGAGAAGATGTGGGGCAGTGACGTACTGGAAACCGCGGGCCAGGCCTGAACGATCCTGAGATTGGCCCAAAACCGGGCCGGGGCTGGACGGACCTGACTGGCGCTGGGTAGACGAGTGCTGGAGCAGGCGGTGAGAATCTTGAAATTGGGCCGAGGTCTCGGGAGGGCGACGTGCGCATCACATTGGCCGCTGTTGGGCGGATGAAGCGCAGTGAACTGGCGCCGGCCTACGATGACTACGCCAAGCGTCTTTCCTGGCCGCTTATCCTCAAGGAAGTCGAAGAAAAACGGCCCTTGCCCGCCGAGCAATTGATGGTGGCGGAAGGCGCTGCCCTGTTGTCGAGCTTGCCTACCGACGCTTACGTCATCGCACTGGAGCGCAGCGGCAAGAACATCTCGAGTGAGGCCTTCGCGGCGTTATTGCAAGGCCTGCAGGACGAGGGCCGCCGGGAGGTGGCCTTTGTGATCGGCGGTGCCGATGGCCTGTCGGCAGAAGTCATCGAGAGGTCCGACTTCAAACTGTCCTTCGGCGCGATGGTTTTGCCCCACATGCTGGCGCGCACGCTTTTGGTGGAGCAGTTGTTTCGCGCTCAATCGATATTGGCGGGCCACCCTTATCACCGTGGCGTCTAAGGCTGCGACAGACGGCATGCAATCCCATATAATATTGACCGGAATCCCACGCACAATTGCTGCGCCCAAGGAGGCCGCGTCGAGAGATATGCTGAGAGCCATGCCGCAATGAGGCCTTACTGTCCGGTTATTCTGCTTGCAACCCTGTTGGTCGGTAGCCCGGCTGCAGGGCAGCAGGCCGCGCTGAATGGCGACCAGGCGCCGACAGCGCTGATGGAGGTCGAAAAGGCCTTGGAAGCGGACCGCGAGAAATCTGAGGCTTTGAGTCTTAAAGCAAAGGAATTGCAATCCGAGATGCAGGCTATCCGCGCCAAGTTGGTTGATGGTGCTCACAAGGCGCAAGAGTTGGAGTCGGAGTTGTCTCGGATCGAGCAAACTTTGACCGTTCTCGAGGTCGAGGAAGCGCGCGCGAGGGTGAATCTCAGGCAGCGCCGTCAGCAGATGGCCCGCATCATCCAGGGACTACAGCGTATGTCGCTGCTGCCAAAGGAAAGTTTGTTGCTGGGCCCCGGATCGCCGGTTGACTTGGCGCGCGGAAATCTGGTGCTTCAGGCCGCACTCCCCCGGATTGAGGAGGAAGCGCGCGACCTTCGGACCGACCTTTCCGATCTAGCGGTGTTGCGCGGCCAGATCGAAACACAAAAACGAGACCTGCTGGCGACCGAGGTTGCACTGGCGAAAGAACGTGATGGTCTTTCACAATTGCTTGAACGAAAGGTTGCGTTGGAAGCAGCGACGGGCGAGGAACTCGCGGCTTCGCGGGCTCATGCGCAGGCTCTGTCGCAAAAAGCCGCCGACCTTCGTGACTTGATTGCCCGCCTTGAGAGAGAGCGGTTGTTGGCCAGCATCACCCTACCAGCGATCAAACCGGATTTGCCGCCGCCGCCTTCACCTGCGACGACACCGGCCTCTGTCACGCCGACGGAGTCCAGCCAGACTGCCGACGGAACGGCGGAAAACATGGCCCCGGCTGTGGAAGAGCCCGCACAGACAGCGCTGTTGGCGCCCTCTGCAATGCCCGAGGATGTGCGTCCCTTTCCCGACAACCCTGGCAGTCTCGTCATTCCTGCACGCGGACACCTGCGTTACCGGTTTGGCGCCGCCTTGCCGCAATCCAAAGCAGGCGGTAATGCCAAGGGGCTCTATCTGGAGACACGACCTAGCGCGCAGGTTGTCGCACCCTATGACGGTAAAGTAGTCTACGCCCAGAATTTCAGGGGCTATGGGCTTATCTTGATCATCGAGCATTCCGGGCAATATCATAGCTTGCTGTCGGGCTTCGAGCGGATCGATGCCATTGAAGGACAGTGGGTCTTGGCCGGAGAGCCGGTTGGCGTGATGGGCGATCCCGGTACCGGCAATCCGGAGCTTTATCTGGAGTTGCGGCGTGACGGGCGGCCGATCGATCCCTTACCCTGGCTGGCCCAGGAAAAAGAAAAGGTAAAAAGCTGATGCTAAGGAAGCTTCTCCCCGCCCTCTTGCTGCTGTTGCTCTTGGCACCGGGCGTCCTCCACGCGCAGAGCTCCAAGTCGGATACTTATGAACAGCTGAAGCTGTTCGGCGACGTATTCGAGCGGGTTCGTTCCTCATATGTCGAGGAAGTCACCGACAAGGAACTCGTCGAAGCCGCGATCAACGGCATGCTGTCATCGCTCGACCCGCACTCGAGTTATCTCGACGCCGATTCCTTCGGCGACATGCAGGTGCAGACGAAGGGGGCATTTGGGGGTCTAGGGATCGAGGTCACGATGGAAAACGGCTTCGTCAAGGTGGTCTCGCCCATCGACGATACGCCAGCCTTTCGGGCAGGTGTTGAAGCCGGCGACTTGATTACTCACCTGGACAGCGAACCGGTTTTGGGATTGAACCTCTCCGATGCGGTTGACCGGATGCGGGGCGAAGTCGGAAGTGACATCGTCCTGACGATCCGCCGCGGCGACCAGGAACCCTTCGACATTACCATCACCCGTGATGTGATCCGTATTCAGTCGGTCCGCAGCCGCGTCGAAGGCAACATCGGCTATATCCGCGTGACGGCGTTCAACGAACAGACGTCCCCCGGCCTCGATAAGGCCATTGCCGATTTGAAGAAAGAGCTGGGCGACAAGGTGATCGGTTGGGTCCTGGATCTTCGAAACAATCCCGGAGGTTTGCTGAATCAGGCCATCGCGGTCACCGATGCGTTCTTGGATAAGGGTGAGATCGTGTCGACGCGCGCGCGCGATCCAGAGGAAACCTATCGCTTCAATGCAGAGCCCGGGGACATGGTGAACGGACAGCCGCTGATCGTGCTTATCAACGGCGGCTCCGCATCGGCCTCGGAGATTGTCGCGGGCGCGCTCCAGGACCACGGCCGCGCGATTATCATGGGCACTCAGTCATTCGGCAAGGGCTCGGTGCAAACGATCATACCGCTGCCCGGGCACGGGGCTATGCGTCTGACGACCTCGCGTTACTACACACCGTCGGGCCAGTCGATACAGGCGACCGGCATCGTGCCGGACATAGAGGTGAAGCAAGCCAGGCTCGAGGAGATCGATGCTGGCAGCCGTCGCCGCGAGGCTGATCTGCGCGGTGCGCTAACCAACGGAGATGAGGCAGGGGCGCCGGCGACTGAAGAGGAAGGAGCACCCGCTCCGGAAGCGCAGGAAGCTCCGAGCGAGGGCGAAGAGGCCGCACCGGCAGCAGCCTCTAGCAGCGATTACCAGCTTTCTCGTGCCCTTGACCTTCTGCGGGGCTTGGCTTTGTTCAAGGAGCGGGCGGCGAATTAAGCCGATTGTTCCGACACATTCGGGAGAGGGTAGGTCAATCCAGACCCTCTCCCGACGGTGATTGATAAGAGAAGGCGGGAGATATCAGCGTCAACCATGAGCTACGACCCTGAAGCAACACGAAGACTCACGGACGAAGAGATCGAGCGGCTGGAATATCGTCTGGGTGTGGGCGTCATGCTGCTTAACGCCGAAGGCAAGGTGTTCGTGGCCCAGCGTTGCGATATGAAGAGTGAAGCCTGGCAAATGCCCCAAGGTGGGATCGACAAGGACGAAGATCCCTTGCAGGCCGCGTTTCGTGAACTGGAGGAGGAGATCGGCACAGCCAGCGCCGAGCCACTCGCTGAAAGTCACGAGTGGATCACCTATGATTTACCTGTTGATCTGATACCCAAGCTTTGGAAAGGCCGCTATCGCGGGCAAAAACAGAAATGGTTTGCCATGCGTTTTACCGGGAGCGACGCAGAGATCAATTTGGAGACCGGTGACCCGGAGTTCAACGATTGGCGCTGGGTCAATCACGTTCAACTCCCGGACCTGATCGTGCCGTTCAAGCAGGACCTTTATAAGCGCGTGCTTGCGGCCTTTTCGCACCTGCTACAGCCCTAAAAATCAGCCCCGATTAACGAGCCGGCAGGCATAAAAACCATCTAGTCCCCCCAACTCTTGAAGGTGGCCAGGCAGGCTTTGCAGATCGCCAGCGGCGGTGATCAAGTTCTCCAATCCCGGAAGTTCTTCAGGTTGGATCGACTTGCGCGCGAAATCGCTCCTTTCAGCCAGAAACGAGTCTACGAGCTGCGGTCCTTCCTCCGGTTGCAGCGAACAGACCGCATAAACCAGCGTACCGCCGGGGGCGAGGAGCTTGGCGGCTCGTACGAGCAGCTTTTGCTGCAACGTTACGATCTTGGCGATATCACTCGGCCTGCGTAGCCAGGCAATATCCGGGTGCCGCCTCAAGGTGCCGGTGGCCGAGCAGGGTGCGTCTAGCAGGATGGCATCGGCCTGTTCCACAGGCGTCCACGCACTTGCGTCCGCTTGCACGACAGTAGCCGTCAAGGACAAGCGACCGAGGTTCTCCCTGAGGACCGCCAGACGCTTTGCATCTTGATCGAGAGCGGTGACCACAGCGCCGGCCAGGATGAGTTGAGCTGTCTTGCCGCCAGGCGCCGCGCAGAGATCGAACACCCGCTGGCCGCTCAGGTCGCCCAGCAAACGAGCGGGAAGCGCCGCCGCCGCATCCTGGATCCACCAAGCACCTTCGGCGAAGCCGGGCAAGGCGGAAATCTCGCCGCTGCCGCCGGTCAAGCGCAGACTGCCGCCGGGCAGAATGGTGGCGCCAAGTCGGTTGGCCCAGGCCTCGGGGTCCTCCTTGACACTGATGTCCAAGGGGGGATCTTCCATTTGAACGGCCATGATGTTCCGGGTCATGGCTTCGCCATAAGCCGATGCCCACGACGACCAGAGCCAGGACGGCAGGTTGAGACGGGCGGCGTCCTGGTCGGCCAACAGTCTCTCTTTCTCTCGTTCGAGACGGCGGAGCACTGCATTGGCTAGGCCCCGAAACGGGCTCAGCTTTCCGTCAGCCAGGGCGACGGTTTCGCTAACCGCCGCATGGGCGGGCACGGCCATGAAGAGAATTTGTGCCGCACCCAGGCGCAACAGGGCTCGTAAGTCGGCTTGACGGGGTTTCAATGGTTTGTCCAGGCAAGCCCCTAGGGCGTTGTCGATCTGGCCGAGCCGCCGCAAGGTCGTCGCGACCATCTGGCGCACGAAGCCGCGGTCGCGGGTCTCAAGCTGACCGAGGGCAACGTTTCCAGCGAGCAGGCGATCCAAAGGTTGCCCACGCTCCAGACAATCGATGAGCAGGCGTAATGCGAGCGCTCTGCTGTTAGCCTTCGCCAAATTCTCGGTCCCTTCGTGCGGGTGTCGGGGGCGAGTTGCCTGTGCCGCTAGGGGGCAGCAACCCAGAGGTGCTGCATTCTCTCCGACAAAGCGTATCAGTCAAGGTCCTGGGCAAGCGCGCTGCGGACCTCCTCGGAGATTTGAGTCATGTGATGGTAGTTCGGATGGCTAAAACCGATGACTACTTCGGCACCGGGTTGCTTGAAGGCCGTTGCCTGTGTGTCGGTTAGATCGAAATGCAGAAAGTGAACGGAAGACGCTTTGCCATCAGCGGTCGTTCGCTCCACGTCTTCCTCCGGACGGGCGGTCACTTCCTCGCCGTTCACACGCAGGAAGGCTTTCAGCTCAATGCCGCCCAGTTTGCCGAGCAAACGCTTGCGGCGCTCGGCGTCGTCAATCTCGAACATGACGGTTGCAACAAGTTCACGGCCTTGTGGTATCAAGGGGTTGTAGGCGGACAGCTCGTCCGCAATCTGCGCCTCACCGCCACGCTCGATATAGAGCATTTCGTGAATCTGATTCCACATCGTCTCGTAGTTTTCGAAGTACCAGGTCGCGACGGGGCCAACTTCCACGCGGCGGTTGCGTTTCAGGGCAACGAGGTCGCGGCGGCGCTCTTTGCGCTGACTTTCATAGATGTCCATCGGCAGGATGTCCTGGCGCGATATCTCACGATTCTGGCGGGCCATTGGTATCAGTACTCCTTGATCTTGAGCGCGGCACTCGGCCGCGCTGTGCCTTCACAGCCCGTATGCCCGGGCAAAGAGTTCAATCGGGTGACTGGCCAGCTCGATCTTTGGCTTCTCGGTCAACCCCAGGCGGTCTATTCCCTGCTGCAGATGCTCTCCGGCAAGGGGGCATTCGCTGGCCAAAAAGGTCTTGTTTTCCTTGGCGGCTTGGCGCGCGGCGGGTTTACCAACTTTCAGAGCGGTTTCGAAATTCTGCTTCATGACGCCCCAGGAGCCGCCGTGTCCCGAGCAGCGTGCAATCACACCCACATCTGCCTCGGGAATGAGTCGCATCATTTCAGCGGCCTTAGCACCCATGTTCTGCGCCCGAGCATGGCAGGCCAGATGAAGCGCCACACCGCCCGGCAGGGGCTTCAGACCCTCGGCAAGGCCTTCCTTTCCGGCAATCTCCACGATGTATTCTGAGAGGTCGCGCGTGGCGCGGGACAAGGTTGCTACGCCCTCGTCGTCAGGCAGGATCAGCGGCCACTCGAACTTCAACATCAACGCGCATGAAGGGATCAGTGCAATCACGTCGTAGCCCTTGGCAATCCAGGAGCCCAATTCAGCCGATACATGCCTGGCTTTCTCGCTGACTTTCGGAAAGTCGCCTTGCTCGAGTTGCGGCATGCCGCAGCATCCAGGATAGACCACCTCGGTTTCGACGCCGTTGTGCGCCAGGACTTTACGTGCCGCGATACCAATTTCCGGGTTGTTATAGTTGGCAAAACAAGTCGCATAAATCACAGCCTTGCGACCATACGCAGGCGCTTCCTTGTTGACCTTGGGCACCTCGCTTTTGGCGCGTAAGGTGAGTGTCTTACCGTGGAACTTAGGCAGGGCCGCTTCCCGATGAACCCCGGCCACCTTTTCGATTAACGGCCTTGTCAGCTTGTTCTCTGTACGACTTGCCCAATTGGCGAGTCCCGGCACCTTCGCAGCCAGCTTTCCGTTACGGTCCGTCTTGGAGATCTCCGCTTCCAAGCCGTCCTTGTGTTTGCCAAGCTTTCGCTCCGCATAGCGGTAGCGCAGCATCAGGTGAGGGAAGTCGATGTTGAACTCGTGCGGCGGCACGTAGGGGCAAGACACCATGAAGCACATGTCACAGAGCGTGCAGGCATCCACCACCGGCTTATAAGCTGCGCGATCGACGCTATCGAGTTCACCGCTTTCCGATTCGTCTATCAGGTCGAACAGCTTGGGGAAGGAATCACAAAGATTGAAACAGCGGCGACAGCCATGGCAAATATCGAAAACACGCTCCATCTCGTCGTTGAGCGCTTCCCAATCTGTAAAAGCCGGATCTTCCCAGTTCAACGGATAGCGCGTCGGCGCATTGAGACTGCCTTCACTCATGATTCCCTATCTCCCTCTTGATCGGACTCAAGCGTACCGGAGCCGTATGTGTCGCGATCATCAGCGGTGAGTGCGATTTACCGGCTGCAGGCGTGGGCTGCCGTAGTGCACCGCCCGTAGAAGGAGGTGCAGCCGGGCGGGCGTCCCCGAAGCGGGTCTCACAGGGACTTTCGTGCCTGGGCCCTGTTTGCTCCGGGGTGCCCGTTCTGTTGCACTGCCAGCGGGCTCAATCTGATTTCTTTTCAGAACCAAGCGCCGCTCGCAGAACCTACCAAAGGTCGCGCCTTTAGAGGGTTTCCAGTGCCTTTTGGAAACGGCCGGCGTGGCTTTTCTCAGCCTTCGCCAAGGTCTCGAACCAATCAGCGATCTCGTCGAAGCCTTCCTCACGCGCGGCGCGGGCCATGCCAGGGTACATATCGGTGTACTCGTGGGTCTCGCCGGCGATCGCCGCCTTCAGGTTGGCCTGAGTTGGGCCGATCGGCTCGCCCGTGGCCGGATCACCGACCTCTTCCAAGAACTGCAGGTGCCCGTGCGCATGTCCGGTTTCGCCTTCAGCCGTGGAGCGGAAGACCGCGGCAACGTCATTGAAACCTTCGATGTCTGCCTTCTGGGCAAAATAGAGGTAGCGGCGGTTGGCCTGGCTTTCACCGGCAAAAGCCTCTTTAAGGTTGGATTCTGTCTTGGTGCCCTTGAGAGACATGGGTTCTCCCTTTCTGTTCAAACCTGTTCTGACAATTCGCCCCTGGGCCAAAGCCCGTCGAATCGGGCCCATTGATTGGGACCCACGGTTTGGTGCCCCGGAGCGCGTTCCCGTAGGGCGGCCCTCCTTGCGCAGCGTGCCTCGCAATTAAAAGCCGACCGTCTTTATAGGTAGAGCCGCTTCACCGGAGAGTCAATAGATTAGAATCACTAAAAACAATCAATTAGCGATCTGTCATAAATCGAATTTTTGGAATTGCAGAGGCGAATCAGGCGCTCTTGCTCTGACCGACGCGAATGATGATATCGACCTGACGGACGGTCGTACCTTCAGGCGCTTCCGGCAATTTGGCAATCTCGATGGCGGCGCCCGGGATATCCTTGAGTTCACCACGTTCTTCGATAAAGAAGTGGTGATGGTCGCTGGTGTTGGTGTCGAAATAGGACCGACCGGGATCAACCATCACTTCGCGCAACAAACCGGCAGTCGTGAACTGATGGAGCGTGTTGTATACGGTCGCCAAAGACACACCCACACCCGCATCCATCGCTTGGCAATGCAGTTGTTCGGCGGTGGTGTGGCGATCGCCTTGAGCGAACAGCAGACGAGCAAGCGCCAAGCGCTGTTTGGTCGGTCGAAGACCGGCGCTCTTGAGTTGCTCAATCAGATGACTATAGGGGCGTGCCTGTAACATGTCCTTCATATAGGCTAGATTGCGAATAAATTAAAGAGGCAATGCCAATGCCTTCAGAAGATTTCTAGAATGTCTATAAAGGAAAGTCGCAAGACTTGCGTTTGCACGCCTTAAGAGCCAAGTTCACCTTTGCGTTGTTTGCTTCAAGCCTTACTATAAAGCCGCGCTTGGACACTCGCGCCGGAGGCGGTGGATTGATATTCATTGCCTTTGTTCTGGATGAAAAGACGCTAATTGGGGGATTCCTTGACAAGCCCACAGGAACCGAGAGCCAAGAATAGTTACAGCTATGATGATTTGATCGCCTGCGGGCACGGTCAATTGTTTGGGCCAGGGAATGCCAGGCTCCCCCTGCCGCCTATGCTGATGTTTGATCGCATTACCAGAATTTCTGACCAGGGCGGTGCTTTTGCCAAGGGCGAAATCGAGGCAGAACTTGATGTCAATCCGGACCTCTGGTTCTTCAAGTGCCATTTTGAGAGTGATCCGGTGATGCCTGGATGCCTGGGGCTCGATGCACTGTGGCAGCTTGTCGGATTTTTCCTGGGCTGGATGGGAGCGCCCGGCAAAGGGCGGGCGTTGGGCCTTGGCGAATTGAAGTTTAGCGGCGAAGTACTGCCGACGGCAAAATTAGTGCGTTACCGCTTGGACTTGAAGCGCGTGATCATCCGCAAGTTGGTGATGGGTATTGCCGACGGCGCTTTGGAAGTGGATGGCAAAACCGTCTATGAGGCCAAGGATCTGCGCGTCGGTCTGTTTACCGCAGGTCAGGGTGCCTGATCAGGTGCTAATTAGAACGAAGTGATTTCGGAGGAATGCCATGCGCCGCGTGGTCGTCACAGGGCTGGGAGTTGTCTCCAGCATCGGCAACAACAAGCAGGAAGTCACCGAATCGCTCCGCAAAGGGCGCTCGGGGATCGTGTTCGCCGAGGAATACGCCGAGCGGGGTTTTCGCAGCCATGTTCATGGCGCACCCACGATAAATCTGGATGACCATGTGGATCGCCGGGTCCGACGGTTCATGGGTGACGGTGCAGCCTATAACTACGTTGCGGCCCTTGAGGCAATCGCTGATTCAGGTTTAAGCGAGAGCGTGATCAGCAACGAACGAACCGGTTTGATTGCCGGTTCGGGGGGACCCTCGACTTCCAATCAAGTAGACGCGGCCGATATCGCGCGCGAAAAGGGTGTTAAGCGCATGGGCCCCTACATGGTGCCGCGCTGCATGTCCTCGACAAATTCGGCGAATCTCTCCACGGCGCTCAAGATCAAGGGTCTGAGCTATTCCATTTCTTCTGCCTGTTCTACCAGTGCCCACTGTATCGGCAACGCTGCGGAGTTGATTCAATGGGGTAAACAGGACGTCATGTTGGCGGGCGGCGGCGAGGAACTGCATTGGACGCTTTCCATGCTGTTCGATTCAATGGGCGCGCTATCCAGCAAATACAACGACACGCCCCAAAAAGCTTCCCGGCCCTATGACGCCAATCGGGACGGCTTCGTCATAGCGGGCGGCGGCGGCATTGTGATCTTGGAAGAACTGGAGCATGCCAAGGCACGCGGCGCGAAGATCTACGGCGAATTGGCCGGTTATGGCGCGACCTCGGACGGCGTTGACATGGTCGCGCCCTCGGGTGAGGGCGCCGTGCGTTGCATGCGTCAGGCCATTTCCACAATCGGCAACACGCGAGTCGATTACATCAATGCGCATGGCACCTCCACGCCGGCAGGCGACATCACCGAGTTGAATGCGGTTCGGGAGGTGTTCGGCACGGATCAGCCAAAACTGTCCTCCACGAAGTCCCTCACGGGACACGCCCAAGGGGCCGCCGGTGTTACGGAAGCTATTTACTCGCTGCTGATGATGGAAGGCGGCTTCATAGCCCCTTCGATCAACATAGAAACCCCTGATGAAGGCGCGGCGGGAATGCCAATAGTGACGAGCACCGAAGAGAACGCGAAGCTCGATTGCGTGCTGTCGAACTCGTTTGGGTTCGGTGGGACCAATGCCTGCCTGGTGTTCAGCCGCTACGATAGCTGATTGACCAGGGCCCGAGTGGGCGGCAAGACCAAGACGCAAAAGAGAAGTGAGAAACATGACTGAAGCGCCTTCCTACCCCAAGGGTCAGTTGATGAGTGGCAAACGTGGGCTGATCATGGGGGTCGCCAATGATCACTCCATCGCCTGGGGTATCGCGCAGGCCTTGGCGGCGCAGGGAGCGGAGTTGGCCTTTACCTATCAGGGTGAATCCTTTGGGCGCCGCGTTCAGCCGTTGGCCGAGAGTGTTGGGGCGACCATCCTGGAACCTTGCGATGTCGACCGTCAGGAAGACATCGACCGCGTGTTCAAGCGCCTTGAAGAGGCGTGGGGCGAGATCGATTTCGTACTTCATGCGGTGGCCTATTCCGATAAGAACGAGTTGAACGGGCTCTACCTCAATACGACGCGTGACAACTTCCGTCACACCATGGCGATCTCCTGCTATTCCTTCACCGCGGTCGCGCGCGCCGCCGCCCCCCTGATGAAGGCCGGTGGCAGTCTCCTGACCCTGACCTATTTGGGCGCGGAAAGGGTAACGCCTAACTACAACGTGATGGGTGTGGCAAAGGCGGCTTTGGAAGCCAGCGTTCGGTATCTCGCGGTCGATCTGGGAGACCAGAACGTACGTGTCAACGCCTTGTCGGCGGGGCCGATGCGCACGCTGGCGGGGTCGGCCATCGGCGCGGCGCGCTTCGTTTACCGCTGGACCGGAAATCAGGCGCCGCTGCATCGTAACCCACAGCTTGCCGAGGTCGGCCGTTCCGGTCTCTATCTGTTGTCCGGTCTATCGGCAGGCGTCACCGGCGAGGTTCATCACGTCGACTGTGGCTACCATGCCGTGGGCATACCCAACCCCAAACGGATGGACAGTCCTTCCAGCAAAGAGTGATACCGGCATTACTCGCTTGATTTTGCGGCTTCGCCGATGGCCGTTACGCGGTCGGTGAAAACGCTGTCCACCTCCATATTCCAGAGCGCACGGGCGCGGTCGGGATCGTTGACCGTATAGGTCAGCACGCGCAGTCCGAGAGCCTTTGCCTCATCGACCAGGGCGGGCGTTGCCGAGCGCTGGTCAAGGTGTAGCGAGTAGGCACCCAAACGATCGGCGGCCCTGCGCCAGTCCGCATCGGGTGTATCCCTGAAGTCGATCAGAACGCCGCGAGGCCACGCGGGCATGACGTCAGCAGCGACCGCCAGGGCTTGCCAATCAAAGCTGGACAGCAAGGGCGGCGTATCATGGCCCCAATGCCGACGCAGCGTGTCGATGGTGCGCCGTGCGGTTTCGGCAGCCGTTCCCGGCGTCGGTTTGATCTCCACGTTGGCCAGCAAGCCGGCCTTGCCCAAGACCGCCAGCGTTTCCTCAAGCGATGGGATCGCAGTAGCCAGCGTGGCGTTTACTTCTTGGAGCTCAGCAAAGTCTGTTTCAGCCATGTCGCGATCAACGCCCGCGATACGGCGGAGGTTGTCATCGTGATGCACAACGGGCACCCCGTCGGCAGTCAGCATGACATCGAACTCAACCCAACTCGCCCCCAACTCTGCGGCTTTGCGGAAAGCCTCCAGGCTGTTTTCCGGTGCGTCGGCGGAAGCCCCCCGGTGGGCGATGAAGGGCGGCAGGGTCAGCATGGGAAACTCCCGTTTGAATCGAATGTGGAATGCAGATGGTAAAATGAATCTTAGAAGTGCGGTTCGACACATCAACAGAAAAAGGGCGCGTCCCGGAACAGGACACGCCCTTTCGTCTTAGCTACTTAGGGGAAGGCCTCAGGAGGCGCTTTCTTCCTTCGGCTCCAGGTCCTCGCCGGTTTCCTGGTTGACGCGCTTCATCGACAACTTGACCTTACCGCGGTCATCGATGCCGATGCACTTCACGTACACTTCCTCGCCTTCCTTGACCACGTCGGTCGTCTGGTTGACGCGCTCCGGCTTCAATTCGGAGATATGCACCAGACCGTCGCGCTGCCCCATGAAGTTCACGAAAGCACCGAAATCGACGGTCTTCACGACCTTGCCACGATAGACCGTGCCGACTTCCGGCTCGGCCACGATGGAACGAATCCAGTCGATGGCCGCCTGACCCTTGACGCCGTCGACGGCGGCGACCTTAACGGTGCCGTCATCCTCGATGTCGATCTTGGCGCCGGTCACTTCCGTGATCTCACGGATGACCTTACCGCCGGTGCCGATGATGTCGCGGATCTTGTCGCGCGGCACGTTGATCACTGTGATGCGCGGCGCATAGTCGGACACGCCTTCGCGGCTGGACTGCATGGCCTTGGACATTTCACCCAGGATATGCACGCGACCCGCACGGGCCTGCTCCAGAGCAATCTTCATGATCTCCGGTGTGATGGAAGTGATCTTGATATCCATCTGCAAGGCGGTGACGCCGTCTTCGGATCCAGCAACCTTGAAGTCCATATCGCCAAGGTGGTCTTCGTCACCCAGGATATCGGACAGGACGGCGAACTCTTCGCCTTCCTTGATCAGACCCATGGCGATACCGGCGCAAGGACGCTTGAGCGGTACGCCCGCATCCATCAGAGCCAGGGAGGAACCGCATACGGTTGCCATCGAAGACGATCCGTTCGATTCCGTGATCTCGGAGACCACGCGAAGCGTGTAGGGGAAGTCTTCCTTCGCTGGCAGCAAGGGATGAATGGCGCGCCAAGCGAGCTTTCCATGCCCGATCTCGCGGCGGCCCGGGCCGCGCATGAAACCGGCTTCACCGACCGAGTAGGGCGGGAAGTTGTAGTGCAGCATGAAGTTCTCGCGGTATTCGCCTTCCAGCGCGTCGATGATCTGCTCATCAGAGCCGGTGCCAAGCGTCGAGGCAACCAGTGCCTGTGTCTCGCCGCGGGTAAAGAGTGCGGAACCGTGGGTGCGGGGCAGGATGCCAACTTCCGACACGATCGGGCGGACATCCGAAAGGCCTCGGCCGTCGATGCGCTTCTTCGTCTTAAGCACATTGCCACGAACGATGTCGCTTTCCAGGGACTTGAAGACCCCCGGGAACACGGCCAGCATTTCCTCTCGCTCAGCCAAGGTCTCAAGTGCGGCTGCCTTGACTTCGGCAACCTTGTCCTGACGGGCCTGCTTATCGGGTTCGCTGTAAGCCGCGGCCAATTTCTTGCCGAAAGCGCCTTCCAGCTCCTTGCGCAGAGCCTCGACTTCGGCAGGTTGTTCCGGAACGTCGCGGGGCTCCTTGGCGGCCAGTTCGGCCAACTCAATGATGGCGTTGATCACCGCCTGCATTTCCTGGTGGCCGTAGTTGACGGCGCCCAGCATGATTTCCTCGGAAAGCTCCTTGGCCTCCGATTCCACCATCAGCACACCTTCAGCGGTGCCTGCGACCACGAGATCAAGGTCGCTCTCAGCGATCTCGGCGACGCGGGGGTTGAGGATGTACTCACCATCCTTGTAACCGACGCGGGCGGCCGCGATCGGGCCGAGGAAAGGCAGACCGGAGATGGTTAGCGCAGCACTGGCGCCGATCATGGCGACCACATCGGGGTCGTTCTCCAGGTCGTGGCTAAGCACTGTGCAGATGACTTGGGTCTCGTTCTTGTAACCCTTGGCGAACAATGGGCGGATCGGACGGTCGATCAGACGCGATACCAGGGTATCTTTTTCCGTCGGGCGCCCTTCACGCTTGAAGAAGCCGCCGGGAATCTTGCCCGTGGCGAAATACTTCTCCTGGTAGTTGACCGTCAGCGGGAAGAAATCGATCCCGGCCTTCGGTGTTTTTGCGCCAACGGCGGTGCAGAGCACAACCGTGTCGCCGTAGCGGGCCAAGACTGCCCCGTCTGCCTGACGGGCAATGCGCCCGGTTTCCAGACTGAGGGTGCGTCCGCCCCACTCAATTTCCTTACGGTAGATTTCGAACATCAGTGGTTCATCCTTACTGGTTCCGGCCGGAACAAGAAAACCGGACCCGCGAAAGAAGCGCTGCCAATGCTATTTTCAAGCGGCGCTGCTTGCGTCGGCCCGGTCGTTGAAATCCGCACTCCGGCCGTTGGCGCGAATTCCTGCATCAATGCATGGCTCAGGGTCATAATCCGGGCAACGTCCCTTGACGCCGCAACGGGTTTGTCCCCGAGGAAAAAAGAAAGGGAGCTGACCGCAGCCGTCCGCTTGCGCAAATTCCCTGCGGGGATTGCACACTTGGTCGACGAAACGATCACGCTCCCGATCATGTTTGCCGCTTAGCGGCGCAGTCCCAGACGCTCGATCAGGCTCGCGTAGCGGCCGTGATCCTTGCGCTTCAGATAGTCCAACAGGCGGCGGCGCTGACCAACCATGATCAGAAGGCCGCGGCGTGAATGGAAATCCTTGTTATGCGACTGCAAGTGTCCGGTCAGGTTCTTGATCCGCTCGCTCAGGATGGCGACCTGGACCTCGGGTGACCCGGTGTCGTTGGCCTGTTGGGCGAACTCGTTGATTAGTTCCTGCTTACGTTCGGCGGTAATAGACATACTTCATCCGTCCTTCGACATCGCTAAAGATTTAAGACACGGACCGGACTTAAAGCGCCCGCCTCATACCGTGCCAAAGCCACCGGTTTGCCTCCTGCCAGGGCACAGACCACCTCGCCTTCATCCAACTCCAGCGACGCGATCCGCTCCCGATGAAGACGAGAGAGGAGGGATACCGGCTGCCCTCGTCTGAGGCTAAGCGCCTCACCTTCCGATAGGGCCAGAGCCGGGATGTCGTCCAGCGCGGTCTCAATCGGAAGCAGTTGCTCGAAGGCGGCGGGACTATGCCCCATCGCCTCCAGGGAATCCAGGGAAATCGCACGTTCCTCAGTGAAGGAGCCGACAGCCAGGCGGCGCAATTCCGTCACGTGGGCAAAGGTGCCCGCAGCCAGCCCGATGTCGCGCGCGAGCGCTCGCATATAGGTGCCTTTGCCGCAAGCGACCTCGAAAACCGCGTGGTCGGCATCGGGCATGGCGACAAGCGACAGCTCAAAGATCTCCACGCGACGTGCTTTCAGTTCGAAGACCTCGCCTTCGCGCGCCAGATCGTATGCCCGCTCGCCGGCAACCTTGATGGCGGAAAAGCGAGGCGGCGTCTGCTCGATTTCGCCAAGGAACCGGGGCAGTAACGCCTCTATCTCGGCTTTCGTCGGGCGGTTGTCGCTTTCTTGCGTGACACTGCCCTCGGTATCGTCGCTCGTCGTCGCCTGTCCCCAACGCAGCTTGAACCGGTATCGTTTGCCGCATTCCATCGCATAGGGAACGGTTTTGGTCGCCTCTCCGAGGGCGATGGGCAGGATGCCGGTTGCCAGGGGATCCAGCGTGCCGCCATGCCCGGCTTTCTGAGCGTTGAAGAGCCGTTTGATCCGGCTGACTGCTTGGGTCGAGGTGAGAGCGAGGGGCTTGTCCAAAACGAGCCAGCCGTTGACCGGGTCCCCTTTGCGCTTACGCGCCATCATCCCGGTTCTCCTCAGGGTCAGGTGCGTCGTCGCCGGCCTCCCGGTTTGCCAGATCATGCGCGGCCTTTCCGCCTTTCAAGAGGCGGTTGATGCGCGCGGCTTCCTCGAAGGAGCGGTCCGCCTCGAAAGAAAGGCGTGGAACCGTGCGCAGGGTAACCTCGCGGGCCAACAAGCCACGCAGGTATGGCGCTGCTCGCTTCAAGGCCGTAACGACGTCATCCAACTCCTCGCCGCCCAGTGGGGTGACGAAGGCGGTGGCGGCCCGTAGATCGGGGCTGAGGCGCACCTCGCTCACGGTAATAACGCGCCCGACAAGTGCGGGGTCGCGGAAGTCCGCGTTCATGAGAATGCGCGCCAGCGCGTGGCGAATTTCCTCGCCAACACGAAGCTGGCGCTGACTTGGCGGTTTAACTGTCATACCGAATGTCCGGTTTCCTGCCTGGTCTCGCGAGGTTCGGGAGAAAGCGGCGCGCCTTAAAGTTCGCGCTGCTTCTCCTCGATCTCGTAGCACTCGATCACATCGCCGACCTGGATGTCGTTGTAGTTCTCGAAGGCCATGCCGCATTCGTAACCGGATTTGACCTCCTTGACCTCGTCCTTGAAGCGACGCAGCGTCTTCAGGTTGCCATCGTGCACGACCACGTCGTCACGCAGCAGTCTGACCTTGCAGCCACGCTTCACGACACCGTCGGTGATCATGCAGCCTGCAACCTTACCGACCTTGGTAATGTTGAAGACCTCGCGGATTGCCGCATAACCCAGGAACTTCTCTGCCTGTTCCGGATCGAGTAGGCCACTGAGCGCGGCCTTCATCTCGTCCACCACGTTGTAAATGATGGAGTAGTAGCGGATGTCCACGCCATCGCGCCGGGCCGCATCACGGGCCTGGGCATTCGCGCGAACGTTGAAGGCGATGACGATCGCATCGGAAGCGCGTGCCAAGGTGATGTCGGATTCATTGACACCACCGACACCGGCATGAAGGACCCGCACGCGAGCCTCGTCGGTGCCAACCTTGTTGAGTGCTTGAACGATGGCTTCTTGGGAGCCCTGAACGTCGGATTTGACGACGACCGAGAGTTCCTTGATCTCACCTTCTTTGATCTTCGAGAGCATCTGCTCCAGACTGCCGCGACCCGAACGGGCCATGTCGGATTGGCGTTTTGCCTCCGAGCGGAACTCCGAAATTTCGCGTGCCTTGGTTTCATCCTCGACAACCACGAAGTCGTCGCCCGCATGGGGGGTGCCCTGCAAACCCGTGACCTCGACCGGGATCGACGGACCCGCCTCTTCGACACGCTCGCCACGGTCGTTGATCAGGGCGCGAACGCGACCCCATTCGTTACCCGTGACGAATACGTCGCCCATCCTCAGGGTTCCGCGCTGGACGAGGACGGTCGCAACGGAGCCACGCCCCTGCTCCAACCTTGCCTCGACCACCACGCCCTCAGCGGCGCGCTGTGCGTTGGCTTTCAGTTCGAGAATTTCCGCCTGAAGCTGGATCGCTTCCTCCAGATCGGGCAGCCCTTCGCGGGTTTTGGCCGAAACCGGAATGGCGATGATCTCACCGCCCATTTCCTCGACCACCAGATCATGGCTCAGGAGCTCTTGTTTGACGCGGTCGGGGTTTGCTTCGGGTTTGTCCATCTTGTTGATGGCGACAATGATCGGCACCTGTGCCGCCTTGGCGTGATTAATGGCCTCCACGGTTTGCTCCATGATGCCGTCATCGGCAGCCACCACCAACACCACGATGTCGGTCACGTTGGCGCCGCGTGCGCGCATCTCGGTAAAGGCGGCGTGGCCCGGCGTATCGATAAAGGTGATCGACTGTCCGGACGCAAGGTGCACCTGATAGGCGCCGATATGCTGCGTAATGCCACCGGCTTCCTGGGCCACCACGTCACTGGCGCGCAAGGCGTCCAAGAGCGACGTTTTACCGTGGTCGACGTGGCCCATGACGGTCACGACCGGTGCGCGGGGCTCCAGGTTGGAATCGTCATCTGGGTCGCCGCGCATGCCGATTTCCACGTCGGAGTCGGAAACACGGCGCAGTTTATGGCCGAACTCCTCGACCACCAACTCGGCGGTGTCGGCATCAATGGTCTGGTTGATGGTTACCATCACGCCCAATTTCATGAGCGTTTTGACGACTTCGCCGCCCCGTTCCGCCATACGATTCGCCAGTTCCTGAACGGTGATCGTTTCCGGCACCACGACCTCGCGAATAACCTTGCGGGCGGGCTGTGAAGCCATCTGCTCACGTAAACGCTGCTTCTCGCGCTCGCGCTGACGACGCAAAGAGGCGAGTGAGCGTTGGCGTTCCTGTTCGCCTTCACCTTCTAGGGCGCGGCTGATCGTCAGCTTGCCACGCCGACGGTCGTCGGGCGTCCGCCGTGTTGTCGGTGCCTTGGGAAGAGCGGCTTTGCGCTTGACGCGCCCGCCCATTTCCTCCGCCAGATCGGCAATGCTGTCTTCGCCTTCGGGGCGCTCCTTGTCGCGCCGCCGGCGTGCCGTGGCTTCCTCGTGGGTTTCCCCAGGGAAGACTTCAAGCGCGGCGTCGGCGCCGTCGGCCGGCGTGGCGTCCTCGACGGGTTCCGCTTGCGGCTCCTCGCCGCGGGCGCGCGCCTCGGCTTCCTTTTCCTTTCGGCGCGCCTCGGCTTCGGCTTCAAGCTCGGCGCGTGCTTCTTCCTCAGCCAGCCTGCGCGCGTCCTCTTCTGCCTTGCGCTTGGCTTCTTCCTTGGCACGCTCCTTCTCTTCGATGCTGCGGCGCGCGTCCTCTTCTGCCTTGCGCTTGGCCTCTTCCTCGCTCCGCTTCTTCGCTTCCTCGACGACGCGCATGCGCACCTGGCGCTCCTGGCCAGTCAAGTGGGAGTCGTCTTCGGGAATTACAGTCGGAGCCTCGGTTTCCTCGCTTGTGCGGCGGCCGCGCAGTTCGATGCTCGGCTTTGCCGCAGCGGCCCGCGCCTCTGCCGGATTTGGCTGAGCACTGCGCGATCGCTTGACTTCCACCTGGACGGTCTTGCTGCGACCATGACTGAAGCTCTGGCGAACCTGACCGGCGTCCAGAGTTTTCTTCAGTTCGAGCCGCCCACTGCCGCTGAGGCTGAGAGGCTTTTTCGGCGTCTTCTCTTTGCTTTCGCTCATCTCTTCCCGTGTCTTTCCATCAGAGCGTCGGACCCATCGTTGGTCGTGCTCATAAATTCTTCAAATCTCGCGGCTTCCCGCCGCAACTTCGTTGCCAGACCGCCTGGCGCCAGGGCAACGTGCACTGACGTATCCCGGCCAAAGGCTTTACCCAATTCGGCGGCGGTGAAGATCTGAAAGATCCGCAGTCCTTCGCCGATCGCCTTGGCTAGGCCAATCATCCGTTTGCGCCCGCCTTCCGAAGCATCGCTCGCTTCCAACAAGACGGCAACGCGACCACTTCCCAGCCAACTCCGAACCTTCTCCTGACCGGCCACTGCCTCGCCCGCGCGGCGCGCCAGCGCTATGGAGTCCAAACAGCGTTGCCGCATCAGCGCTTCAACCTGATCCGCCAAATCTTCAGGCACACGCACGGTACTCTTTGCCGCCTTGGCAAAAAGTCGCCTGCGTTGCGCATGCGCAATCATATCGCGTTGCGGCGCAATCCACAAACCGCGCCCAGGCAAACGCTCACTCAAGTCCGGCACCAACAGGCCGTCGGGGTCGACGACCAGACGGATCAGCGCTTCCTTGGGCCGACGTTTGCCGCTGGCCAAACATCTCCGAATCGCCTCGGAGCGCGGCGTGCGGCGCGGCTCTGATTCGCGCGTCGACTCCCCGACGCCCCTTTGTGGGACCTCATCGGTCTTGTCTTCCTGTCGATCATCCTTAGGACTGGCGGTCAGGTTTTGTCCTCCTCGCTGGCATCCTTGTCGGCCACGTCTTCGTCGGCCGCTTCCGCAGGGGCTGCATCCTCGTCATCGAACCAATGAGCCCGTGCTTGCATGATCATGGCGTCAGCCTCTTCCGGTGTCGGCGCCTGATCGCCAAGAATCTCAATCAACTCGTCGCTTGCGAGATCACCGAGGTCATCCAGCGTTTTGACGCCTTCGTCACCGAGCTTTACCAGCATCGCCGCCGTCAGACCTTCAAAGGCGGCGAGTTCGTCGCTGACGCCTAGTTCCTTGCGGCGGGACTCGGCCTTGCGGCTCTGTTCTTCCAGATAATTGTTGGCGCGCAGCCTCAGTTCTTCGGAGATATCCTCGTCGAAGCCCTCGATCCCTGCCAGATCGTCGGTAGCGACAAAGGCAACCTCCTCAACCGATGTGAAACCCTCTGCGACCAAGAGGTGCGCAATGACGTCGTCAACGTCCAAGGCTTCCATGAAGAGTTGAGAGCGCTGCCGGAACTCTTCTTGACGGCGTTTGCTTTCCTCCTCCTCGGTCAGGATATCGATATCCCACCCGGTGAGCTGAGCCGCCAGTCGGACGTTCTGCCCGCGCCGGCCGATCGCCAGGGAAAGCTGCTCATCGGGAACCACGACTTCGATCTGCCCGGCATCTTCGTCAAGCACGACCTTGCTGACTTCGGCCGGTTGAAGTGCGTTCACAACAAAGGTAGCGGGGTCGGGCGACCAGGGAATGATATCGATCTTCTCGCCCTGGAGTTCGCCGACAACGGCCTGGACTCGGCTGCCGCGCATACCCACGCAGGCACCGACAGGGTCGATTGAGGTGTCATTGCTGATGACTGCAATCTTTGCGCGGCTACCGGGGTCGCGGGCCACGGCCTTCACCTCGATGATGCCGTCGTAAATCTCCGGCACTTCCTGGGCAAAGAGCTTGGCCATAAACTCGGGCCGGGCGCGAGACAGGAGAATCTGTGGTCCCCGCTGCTCGGAGCGCACGTCGAAGATATAGGCGCGCAGGCGATCACCGTTGCGGAAGGCTTCGCGCGGGATCGACTCGTCGCGGCGCATAACCGCCTCCGCGCGCCCAAGGTCGACAGTGACGTTGCCGAACTCGGTCCGCTTGACGATACCGTTGACGACTTCGCCGACGCGGTCCTTGTATTCCTCGAACTGGCGTGCCCGTTCAGCCTCCCGGACCTTCTGGACGATAACCTGTTTGGCGGTCTGGGCGGCGATTCGGCCAAGGTCGATGGGGGGCAGATCGTCCGTCAGGAACTCACCGACCTGAACCTCGGGATTCCGCACCTTCGCGTCGGCTAGCAGAATCTGTGTGACCTCATTCTCGATCGTTTCGACGACCTCGCGGAACCGCCGCAGGCGAATCTCGCCGGACTTGCGGTCGATTTCCGCACGCACATCGTGCTCATGCCCGTACTTGGCCCGCCCGGCCTTGGAGATGGCCTGTTCCATGGCCTCCAAGACTTCTTCTCGGTCGATGCTTTTTTCCCGGGCGACCGCCTCGGCCACCTGCAGGAGCTCGGTCTTAAATGCCGTTGCCGTTTCCATCCTCTCGCCTCTTTCTCATGCAAGGGTGCGGTTCAATCCGCATCCTGCGAAAACTGTTCGGCTTCTTTCTGCATGGCCTCGATCAAGGCGTCGGTAAGCAGAAGCTTGGCCTTCCTCAAACCGGCAAAGGGGAGCTTCACCACGCCCTCGGCCGTTTCCACAACAATCTCAGTTCCTTCAACGCCCATGAGTCTGCCGGACACACGCTTGTGTCCATCTATGGACTGTTCCATCTCGATGCGCGCTTCAAACCCGGCGAAACGCGCAAAATCACCAAGCCGCGTCAAAGGGCGGTCCAGTCCCGGGGAGGAAACCTCCAGCGTAAACTCGCTGTCGACCGGATCCTCGACATCCAGAATTGCGCTGGTAGCGCGGCTTACGGCAGCGCAGTCCTCGACATCAATCATGGCACCGTCCTTACGGTCGACCATGATCTGCAGGGTTGGCGAACCCCGACCGGATAGCAGCACCCGGACGATCTCGTAGCCCATATCTTCCAGCGTCGGGGCAATCAGCTTCTCGACAACACGAGCCCGGCCCTCACTCGTCTTGGAGGGCAGGTTGTCTTCCTGTCGATCGCCGCTGCTGCTTTCGGCCACTTAACAATACTCCGTTCCGGTCGCCATCGCTGGTTTCGGGTTCCAGAAATAAAAAAAGCGGGCCGGTGGCCCACCATTTTTCAATAACTCAACGACCTAGATCATCAAGTTCTATGGCATGGAGCGAAAAATAGCGACGCTGCGCAGTTTTCTCAAGTGCTTTCTCGCATTTTGGCGCGCCGGGTAAAACGCAGGTAGACAGGCTGGCGTCCCGCAGCCAGCGCCTTTTCCTCGTAACGGGTCGGCGGCCAATCGTCACTACGCCGACGCCAGTCCCCTGGCACCTCAACATTCCAATCAAACCAAGGGTGGTCTGTTGCGGCTGCCAGAATCCAGCGACGATAAGAGGGGTCGTCGGTTGCGATCCTTAACTCGGCCCCAGTCTTGAGGAGTTCCGCAAGACGGTCGAGCGTTTGTTTTTGCACGATCCTACGTTTGTTGTGCTTAGCCTTTGGCCAGGGGTCGGGGAACAGGATGAATGCCCGATCAATGGTTTGCTCCGGTAGCCGGTCCAGAAGATCGCGGGCATCGCCTTTATGGATACGCACATTCTTGAGGTTGGCATCCTCCACTAGCTTCAGAAGGTTGCCCACGCCGTTGATGAAAAACTCGGCGCCGATGATACCGACATTCGGATTTTGTTCGGCTTGCCAAGCCAGGTGCTCACCGCCGCCGAAGCCGATTTCCAACCAAAGTGCCGCGGGGGTGGGGACGAATTGCCCTGTAGGGTCGCCGGCGGCGGCTTCAAGATTCAATTCAAGCCGCGGCAGCAGGGTATCGAGCAGCCTTTGGCGCGCTGCGCGGATAGGCCTACCCTTGCGGCGTCCATGCAGGGACCGCCGAGGCCTTTGGGTTTTCTCTCCGTCAGGGGGGGCGGCGCACATGGTCTCAGGCGTTAAAGGCCTGCTTCAATGCCTCCACGAGGTCGGTGCGCTCCCAGGAGAATCCGCCATCGACGTCGGGTGACCGTCCAAAATGCCCATAGGCGGCGGTACGCGCATAGATCGGACGGTTTAGCCCGAGATGCTCGCGGATACCGCGCGGCCTTAGATCGACGAGCTCCCGCAATGTCGTCGCGAGCTTGTCCTCATTCACTTCATTCGTGCCGTGGGTTTCAACGAAAAGGCTCAAGGGCTCGGCAACGCCGATTGCGTAGGAGAGCTGGATCAGGCAGCGCTGAGAAAGTCCGGCCGCCACCACGTTCTTAGCCAGATAGCGAGCCGCATAGGCTGCCGAACGGTCCACCTTGGTCGGATCTTTCCCGGAGAAGGCGCCGCCGCCGTGCGGTGCGGCTCCACCATAGGTGTCGACAATGATCTTGCGTCCGGTCAGGCCGGCATCACCATCGGGACCACCGATAACGAAACGACCGGTCGGATTGACGTAGAAGTCTTCCTCGGCGCACATCCAGCCGTTGGGCAGTACGTTCATGACATGAGGGCGAACGATCTCGCGCACTTCTTCCTGTGTCAGGCTTTCGCCGTGCTGGGTGGAAACCACAACCTTGGTCGCGCGCACCGGCTTGCCGTCGTGGTATTCCAGCGTGACCTGGCTCTTGGCGTCCGGGCCCAGATGCGGTTCTGCGCCGGAATGCCGGGCTTCGGCGAGCGATTTCAGTATATTGTGGGAAAAGTGAATGGGGGCGGGCATCAGCGCTTCGGTTTCATCGCAGGCATAGCCAAACATGATCCCCTGATCGCCGGCGCCTTCGTCCTTGTTGCCTTTGGCATCGACGCCTATCGCAATGTCCCTGGACTGCTCGTGGATGTGGTTTTCCACCGCCGCGTTCATCCAGTGGAATCCATCCTGTTCGTAGCCGATTTCCTTGACCGCCTTGCGCGCCACATCCTCAATCAGGTCGCGGGTGACGCTGGCAGGACCGCGCACCTCGCCTGCCAGAACGATACGGTTTGTCGTGCAGAGCGTTTCCACGGCGACACGCGCTTCTGGCTCGTGGCCAATGTATGTGTCCACGATGGCGTCGGAGATTCGATCAGAAACCTTATCGGGATGGCCTTCGGAAACTGATTCGCTCGTGAACTGATAGATACCCTTGCGCACGGTTATTCCCCCGATTGCGATTTGCCGATTTCCTGAAGCGGGTTCTGCCTGGATTGCGGAGCCACGCGTGCGCGCACGCAAACAATGGCGTGCGCGAAAAACGCCGCATCCTGTGGTTTGACGAGCGGGGCGTCAAGTCCTCTTAGAATCCTCGCCGGTATTTGCATCGGATGCCGCGCTGTTGAGCTTAGCGATCGCCCTTGCGAGGTCGATTAGACCGCGGCGCAGTTCTGTGGATGGAATTTGCCGGAAAGCGCCTAGAAGTTCGGCCAGCTCCTTCGATTCCGTTCGGTCGGCTTCATAGCTCACCGGCTCATCATGCCAAGCGTGGTGGCTCGTGCCTGACTGCGCGCTGACTTGTCCCGGCATATCCTCGAAGAAGAAGTTGAGCTCGACGTTCAAAGCCAGACAAATGTCGTAAAGTCGGCTTGCGCTGATCCGGTTGATACCTCTTTCATATTTCTGAACTTGCTGGAAACTGACGCCTAAGATTTCCGCAAGCCGTTCCTGGCTGAAACCGCGCTCTACCCGTCGCATAAAGAGACGGTTTCCGACATGCCGGTCGATAGGATTACCGGCTACGCGTGATCCCTTGCGGCGGGTTCCGGCCGCCGCCTCATTCTGCGGGACTCCAGCGAAAAGCGCGTCTTCTGGAACGGCCAATAGGTTGGCCAGTGCCTTTTGGAGTGTTGCGTCCGGTAGATACAGACCGTTTTCGATTCGCCGGAGGTCTCGAAGAGAAATCTGCAAAGCGTTGGCAGCTTCTTTTTGTGTAAGGCCCATCTTGCGGCGGCTTTGCCATAAGGTATCGGCCGTCGCCGCGTAAGGACCCATTGCGGATCCACGCATCTTTCGTGATGTCATATCCCTATTTCGCCCCCAAGGTGCTTCTTATAGCGGTACCGCTCGTTTGGTCTTGGCGGCACCTAGGCGGAGCATATCATGATATGCACGCAAGGGAAGTCTTGTGGGCATTGGACACCAGTGTGGCCTGCCAAAAGAAAGAGGCGCCGGTTACCGGCGCCTCTCAATACCTAAGGGTCAAAAAGAATCGAAAGCCGTTACTCGGCATCCTCCGCCTTGGCCAGCGCCTTTGTCATCTCGAACAAGCGCCTGCGAACCTGCTGATCGGTAATACGGTAGTATGCCCGCACCAGCTCAAGCGTTTCCCGCCGGGCCATCGGATCCTTTTCATAGGGATGCGGCTCATCGGGGTTGTCGCTGGTTAGCAACTGGCTCGGCGACTTCCGCGCCGTGTCTTCCGGCATATCGTCGAAGAAAAACCCGATGGGTACGTCCAGAATGCGCGCGATATCAAAGAGCCGGCTGGATCCGATGCGATTTGCGCCTCGCTCATATTTTTGTACCTGCTGGAATGTGAGGCCGATTGCCTCACCCAGTTTCTCCTGGCTCATTCCCAATAGAGTGCGGCGCAGTCTTACCCGCGCACCTACATGCATATCGATTGGATTTGGGCCGCCCGGTCCAATGGCTTTCCCCGGTTTACGTCCTCGCGGCATTAGGTCGCCTCCTGATTGTCGGTTGTTCTACAGTCCAATATTCACTCAATTGATGGGAAAATCCATACACAATCTATGATTGGGTAGGACTAACTTTGTACTCCTTCACAGGATGCGTCGGAGCAGCAATACAAGCAAGTAGAAAAACCCCAATAAAAACATGGATGTATAGTGATTAATCTTTGAAAACAACGTGGGGTGCTGCAAGGGACGGGCGAGACCCACATCCAAGACGCCGCTGCGTCCAAGCGGCAGTTTTCCCAAAAAACGACCATAGGAGTCGATGGAGGCGGAGATTCCTCCGTTGGCGGCCCGCACCACGGGAAGGCCCTCTTCGACCGCCCGCAGGCGGGCCGCGGCAAGGTGTTGATAGGGGCCGGACGAGAGTCCGAACCAGTTATCGTTTGTGAGGTTCAAAAGCCATTGCGGCCGGGTTGCGCTTGCATTTGGCGTGACGGCGCCGGGAAAAATGATCTCGTAACAGATCAAGGCTGAGTAAGGTGGCAACCCGGGGGTTTCTACAAGACTTACCCCGGGGCCTGCATTGAAATCCGCCCGGCCGGCGGTCAACTTCGTCGCTCCGAGGATGCTCCGGAACGGAACATACTCGCCAAAGGGGACGAGGTGAGCCTTGTCGTAGGCGCTGACTTGCCGCCCGTTCCCATCGAATGCGAACAGACTGTTCCAAAATCTGATGCTGCCGTCATCGGCATCTTCACCACGCGGTGCGCCGGTAATGACCGCACCGCCCGGCGGCGCCAGATCGGACAGGGCTTGCTGCAACCCTTCCGCGCGGTCTAGCAGGAACGGCACCGCTGTTTCCGACCATATTATGTGCGTGACCGTGTCGTACCCTGGACCTCGGCTCATCCTCAACTGTTGCCGCACATGCTCGGCCCGCAAGGCCTGATCCCACTTGCTTTCCTGCGGGATATCCGGTTGCACCAGACGCAAGCGGACCGAAGGCACCAGGTCGTCCTCGGTGTCAGGTGCGCCCGCAATTCTGATCCCGGCATAAAGACCGGACGTCATTAGGAAAAGGATCGCCAGCACAGCGGGGGCAAAGCGCTGCCGTGGGGAGGCCCGGTCACCAATCGCCGCAGGCGCGCTGGCAGCAAACACGGTAAACAGCGACAAGCCCCAAACGCCGATTAGTGCTGCCGGTTGCAGCGTCGTAGCCGAAAAGGCCCAGACGCTACCTATTAGGTTCCATGGAAAGCCGGTCAGCAGCCACGCGCGAAGCAGTTCCGCAACAAGCCAAGCAATAGCCAGCACGGCGACTCTTTGTGGTCCGCCCCAGAAATACCGCCTGGCAATCCAAAGGGTGAGAGCGACGAACAGGCCAAGACCCAAGGAAAGGCCCAAGACGGCGAAGGGGCCGACCACCCCGAAGCGATCCGCCTCGACGAAGAATGCGATCGTGACCCAGTAGAGGCCCGCCAGGAAGAATCCGAGAGCAAAAGCCCAAGCGCGCAAGAAGGCGGCCCAGCCGCGTCCGGCACCATCCAGCAGCCACGTAAGCCCGGTAAAGGCGGGCAATAGCAATGGCACGGCGTACAGCGGAGGCAGCGCACCGACAGCCAACAGGCCCAGCAGGAACGAGAGGCAAAGGGCCCGCCATCGCCCCAGACCGGCCGTTCTTGCCGACAGTGTTTGCAAAAAGCCGACCGGGGCCGAAGAAGATACGGCCTTACCTTGCATCGCCGTCATTTGTCGTGGGTTTGGGCAGAATGTTGTGTACGCGCAACCGCTTGATACGCCGGGGGTCGGCTTCCAGAACCTCGAAACTGATTCCTGACGGGTGGGAAACCAATTCGCCGCGCGCTGGAACATGCCCCGCCAGGGAAACGACCAGCCCTCCCAACGTATCGATATCTTCCTCCCGCTCTTCTTCGGTCAGGATCGGGCCAGTCTGGCTTTCAAACTCTTCGATATCCATGCGTGCGTCGACCACCAGATTGCCGTCGGGTCGTCGGATCAGACGCGGTGCGCTTGCAACGTCGTGCTCGTCTTCGATCTCACCGACGATTTCCTCGACCAGATCCTCGATCGTCACTAAGCCGTCGATACCGCCATACTCGTCCACGACCATTGCCATGTGAACACGGCTGAGTCGCATATCCAGCAATAGATCTAAAACCCGCATAGAGGGCGCGATGATTAGCACCTCCCGGGCAATTCCGGTCAGGCGCTTGCGTTTGCTCTGGTTGGCCAGGACATCCTTTATGTGTACGAAGCCGATGACCTCGTCCAAGGTCTCCCGATAAACAGGTAAGCGAGAGTGGCCCTTTTCAGCCATCAGCTTCAACAGCGAGTCGAGGCTGGTGCCGGCCTCGACCGCGACGATATCCGCCCGCGGAACCATAACGTCGTAGGCCGTCAGATGCCGAAGCTTCAGCGTGTTCAGCAGCATGACTCTTTCGTGGTCGCTTATGGGGGTGTCGTCTTCGCCACTGCTATGCAGTTCGCTTTCCTCGAGTATCGTTTCGATGGATTCGCGCAGTGTCGAATCACCGTTGCGTAGCCCCAGGAATCCGCGAATTTTTGCGCGCAGGCGCTGCCAAGTCGTGAGACCGTTCGAGTTGCCGTTCTGTTGACCGGAGCTGGGACCGCAGTCTGCGCTGCGCGGACTACAGTCGCGAAACCGCTTAAACGAATCCGGATCGCTGCCGTCAGTCATCACATCACATTCCTTGCCGCCAGGGCCGCAGGCTCAGACTCGTCCAGGTAGGGGTCGGACACGCCCAGTCGCGCCAGTATGCGGCGCTCCAAGCTTTCCATTGCCGTCGCTTGTTCGGGTGCTTCGTGATCGTGACCCAGAAGGTGCAAGGTTCCGTGCACCACGAGATGCAGGAAATGGTCGCGCAACGCCTTACCATCGGCGGCGGCTTCGCGCTGCAATGTATCCAGCGAAAGGACGATGTCGCCAAGCAGCAGCGGCCCCGCGCCCAGTGGCATACTCGGTGGTGCATCCTGGGCGTGGAGGTCGAATTGCGGAAAGGACAGCACGTTCGTGGGTTGGTCCTTGCCTCGGTAACGGGCGTTGAGATCCTGCAGGAAGGGGTCATCTGCCAAACAGATGCAAATTTCCGCGGCGACCTGCTGGCTGTCCGATATCCGTTGCTCGGTCCAGAGCGTCTCCGTCACCGCCTGTTTGGCGTCCTCTTCGACAGAACCAATCTTTGCCTGCCAGTCACCGCTATGGAACACGATGTCCAGTTCCAGGAGCACGGGGCTGTCGATACTACTATCAGGGTCGTCGTTCATTACCGTTTCAAAAGACCGCTTCTTCAGGGCTTCAATTCCCTATCGAAGAGATCGCCTTCATTCTGTGGGTCACCCGCGTCGCGGGCTTGATAGGCCTGTACGATGCGGGTCACCAGATTGTGGCGCACGACGTCTTGATCCGTGAACTGAACGAAGGACACGCCTTTTAGCCCAGCCAGCAAACCCGCGGCGTCGCGTAACCCCGATGGCGTGCCGCTTGGCAGGTCGATCTGGGTCATGTCGCCCGTGACCGCCATACGGCTATGTTCACCCATTCGGGTCAAGAACATCTTCATCTGCACCGGTGTCGTATTCTGCGCTTCATCAAGGATGACGAAGGCGTTCGACAAAGTGCGCCCCCGCATGAACGCGAGCGGTGCGATTTCAATTTCGTGTGCGGCCATTCGTCTTTCAACCTGTTCGGCGGGCAGTAGGTCGAAAAGCGCGTCGTAAAGCGGCCGCAAGTAAGGGTCGACCTTCTCCTTTAAGTCGCCTGGAAGGAAGCCGAGACGCTCTCCTGCCTCGACGGCCGGTCGGGAAAGAATGATGCGATCCACCGACCCCTGAAGCAGACAATCAACCGCCATGGCAACGGCAAGGTAGGTCTTGCCTGTGCCCGCAGGCCCTATGGCGAACACGAGCTCATGCCGGCGGAGTGCTTCCAGATAGGTGCGTTGACCGGGTGACCGTGCGGTGATGGTGCGCTTGCGGGTGCGGATGACGGCCTCGTCGCTTTCCGCTGTCGGGACGGCGGCGATTCCGATGTCGTTTGAAGGATCGCCTCCCGCTGCCGCGGATAATCTTGCGGCCGCATCCACTTCGGCGGGTGACACCTCCAGCCCGCGTTGTAGGCGCTCCCACAGTGAACGCAATGCCCGCCCGGCCCGCTCGACCGCTTCACTCTCGCCGGATACGGCGATGCGATTTCCCCGACTGACCAGGGTCACGCCCAGATGTTCTTCCAAGCGTGCCAGATTCTCGTCGTGGCGCCCGAATAGCATCGGGACGAGCTGATTGTCGTCGAATTGGAGGAGGAGCGGCCGTTCTGCGTCGACCGAAGCGCGTCTGCCGGAAAGACTCACGCTGTTCGTATCTCCCTGGATGGCGCGGCCATATCATGGTCGCTGGTGAAGATATCCGTCTGAACCCGTCCCGAGAGCGAATTGGCGTGTGCCCCTTCGATCTCAACCTGGACAATTTTCCCCAACAGGCGATCGGGCGCCTGAACATGGACCGATTGCATATGTGGGCTGCGCCCAACCAATTGGCCTGGAAATTTTCCCTTCCGCTCAAGCAGAAGCGGTACTACGCGGCCTACGCTGCCCTGATTGAACGCCAGCTGTTGGGCGTTAAGCAACTGTTGCAACATGGCTAGGCGTTCCGCTTTCACAGTCTCATCCACCTGGTCCTCGACAGCCGCCGCCGGCGTGCCCGGGCGCGGGCTGTACTTGAACGAATAAGCCTGAGCGTAACCGACTTCCGTGACAAGTTTGAGCGTGTCGGCGAAATCCTGGTCCCGTTCGCCGGGGAAGCCAACGATGAAATCCGACGAAAGGGCGATATCCGGCCGAGCGCCGCGCAGGCGGTCTATGATCCGTAAATAGTCCTCGGCAGTATGACGTCGGTTCATGGCGTCCAAAATGCGATCCGACCCAGACTGGACAGGCAGGTGAAGGAACGGCATCAGCACACCGAGGTCGCGGTGGGCCTCAATCAGTTCATCGTCCATGTCGCGAGGATGCGAGGTGGTATAGCGCAGTCGGGCCAATCCGTCGATCTCGGCCAGGGCGCGCAGCAATCGGCCGAGTCCCCATGTCTTGCCGTCCGGCCCCTCACCATGGAATGCGTTCACATTCTGCCCCAGGAGCGTGATCTCCGCCGCACCGGTCGCCACCATTTTCTTCGCTTCGTCCAAAAGGCTGCTTACCGGTCGGGAAAACTCGGCCCCGCGGGTGTAGGGCACGACGCAAAAGGTGCAAAACTTATCGCAACCTTCCTGAATGGTCAGGAAGGCCGCAGCACCCTGGCTCGCAGCCTCTTCGGGCAACGCATCGAACTTACTTTCGGCCGGGAAATCGGTGTCCACCAAGCCGCTCGCGCCGGATACGCGCCCCAACACACGGGTCACCATCTCGGGCAAGCGGTGATACGTTTGCGGCCCGAACACTAGATCGACTTGTGGCGCGCGGCGAAGCATCTCCTCGCCTTCAGCTTGAGCGACGCACCCGGCGACGCCCAGCAACAGGCGTCCGCCCTCTTGTGTTCGTTTTTCCTGTAGCTGCCTCAAGCGCCCCAATTCCGAGTACACCTTTTCGGCGGCCTTCTCTCGAATATGGCAGGTGTTGAGGATGATCATGTCGGCATCATCGGCTTGTTCTGTAGGCCGGTAGCCGAGTGGCGCCAATACATCCGCCATACGCACGGAATCGTACACGTTCATTTGGCAGCCGTAGGTCTTGATGAAAAGTTTTTTGGTCACGTTTGCCTCTTTACCTCCAGGCTTCGGCTCTGGCGAAGCTCCAGGGGTGCTTTATTGGCAGTCGAGGCGCTGCGGATCAAGGCTGGTCCCGATTCCTTTTCAAGTGACTCTGATGACAAGATTAGCACTCCACGGGCCCCGGCGCCACTTTACTGATGCATTTCAATCAGGTGCCCTCGGTCACCGGCGTTTCGCTGCCGCCCGCGGGCGCTGCCGCCAAATCCTGGTGATGTTGCGGGCGCCCGGCGAGTGCGCTGGCAACGCCTTCGCTTACCTTCCGATAACAATGATCCGCAAGGGCCTTGCGTGTGCCATAGGCTTCTAGCGTGACCGGCGGGTGGAACTGTACGACGACGGTCACTCGGCCAAGGCCCAGTGCCTGCCACAGGTGACTGCCGAGCTCCATGTCGCCATACCATGCGTAAAAAGGGCGAAGCGCCCGCCCCATGGGCATACCGTCCAGATGGGTGTAGGCGATCGATACGGGCTGCACCGTCAAAGGCTCGCCGCGCGGTTTCAACGTGGCGACGGCGAAAAGTGCGGACTTGAAGGGGAGAACGCAGTTGCCGTCGCTACTGGTGCCTTCAGGAAACAGAATCAGATTGTCGCCGCTTTCCAGCCGACCGCCGATGGAGTCCCGATGGTTGGCGGCTTGACCTCGCTTGCGCTCGACAAAAACCGAACGCTGTAGTTTTGCGAGCCAGCCGAAGAAGGGCCAGCGGGCGACTTCCGCCTTGGCCACGAAGGAGGCCTTGACCAATGATCCAAGTATGTTGATGTCGAAATAGGATATGTGATTGCAAACGAAGAGCGTCGGCTGGCTCCGAGAGATGCGGCCTCTGCGTTGTATGCGTATTCCGATCAGACGGCAGACCCGCTTGTGGTACCAAAAAGGAAGGTTGCGCTGCAGCGAAAGGTTGAAGGTCACGGCGATGAGTTGCACCGCCATCAATGGCAAGGTTAGGCAGGCGAAGACCAAGAGCCGGAAAAAAGATAGCGAGGGCGAGAAAAGGGTGCGTTCCATGAGGGTTCAGGCTTTGCCGGTCTCTTCTCGTGGCGAGTAGTGCTTCAAGTAGCGTTCTGTTACTAAATCGGTTTTCACGATAATGCAGACGTCAGTGGTATTGAATTCATGGTCGACCACGGCTCCATCACCGACAAAAGCGCCGAGACGGAGATACCCTTTGATCAGGGGCGGCAGGGAAACCAGCGCCCGGCGCCGGTCCAGATCGCCTATGGCTAAACGGTTCATGTCGACAAAACGGTCCTTCACGGCGCGTGTTCGCAGGGCCGGCGGCGCAAGATGATGGTGATAGAGATAGGATAGCTGCTGGGTCATCTCATCAGGGTTGGTGCCATGCAGGCTGGCACAGCCGAACATAACCTCGATATCGTAGTAATGGACATATTCGGCGATTCCTCGCCACAACATCTGCATGATTGGTCCCGTACGATACTCCTTGGCGACGCAAGAACGTCCAAGCTCCAAGATCTCGCCCGGATACTTGAGGAGCGGCGCGATATCGTATTCGCCGCTGGTGTAAAAGCTGCCGGCCCGCGCCGCGCCCGCCCGCCGCATCAGCCGGTAGGTGCCGACGACGGCCTCCGCGCCCTTGCCTAGTCCCGCGTCCATGACAAGCACGTGGTCGCAAAAGGGGTCAAATCGGTCAAATTCTCGGCCCGTCCGCCGCATTTCTTCCGTCGGTTTTGCATGCATTTCGTCGCAAAACACACGATAGCGTAGCGCCTGGGCGGCCTCGACCTCCTCTTGCGTCTCAGCAAGACGGATAGACAGGTCTCCAGTCCTGACGTCGATGGGTTTTGTTCCTTTGCTTTCCACAGCAACCATCTAACTGTCCTTTTGCGAAGCTTCCGCTTCCCGCTCCGGTACCTCGCGCCTGCGGCTTGCCCGCCTTGCGCCAAGCGCTCGCGACTGTGGGTGCATGTCTATTCCCGGCACGCCAACGTCCGTCACTTCGGATCCTTCAGCTTAACACCCAGAAGTTCCAACCGATGACCGATCAGCCTGTATCCCAGAGACCGGGCGACGGCTTCCTGCAATTTCTCAATCTCTTCGTTGGTGAACTCTATGACTTCACCGCTATTCATATCGATCAAATGATCATGGTGCTCTTCCGGCCGCTCTTCATAGCGCGCCCGACCGTCGCCAAAATCGTGGCGGTCGAGAATGTTGGCTTCCTCGAATAGCTTCACGGTCCGATAGACCGTAGCGATAGAGATCTTCGGATCGATCTTGATGGCGCGTTGATAAAGAAGCTCGACGTCCGGATGGTCGTCCGATTCCGACAGCGCACGCGCGATGATGCGCCGCTGTTCGGTCATCTTGAGTCCCTTTTTTGCGCAAAGACGTTCTAGCCGCGAAGGCATGCGCTGTGACGACTCCCTGATTGCCTACTTTTTTCCTGGGTCACTATAACCGATAGGGCGCGGCGAGCCTACTGCCGATCAACGGCGCAGTAGGTCTTCGGCCCGCCAGATCACGTCCATAGTGATCAACTCAAGCCGAAGGAGCCAGCGACCGCATACCTATAAGCAGCGCTTTGCTTATGACCTCAGGGTCAACCGCGGCGATTGCGTGTTCCCAAACCGATCTGCTTGGCCAGCTTACTGCGCTGCTTGGCGTAGTTGGGGGCAACCATCGGATAATCCGCCGGCAAACCCCATTTTTCCCGGTACTCTTCGGGTGACATGTTGTAAGCCGTTTTCAGATGGCGCTTAAGCATTTTCAGCTTCTTCCCATCTTCCAAGCAAACGATGTAATCCGGCGTAATCGAGCGCTTGACAGGTACCGCAGGTGCCGGCCTTTCCTCTTGCGCCGGCGCAACGCCGCCGAGAACTGAAAGAGTCTGATAAACTTCCCTGATAACTTGGGGCAAATCCGATAGCGCCACCGAATTATTCGATACGTGGGCCGCTACGATGTTGCTGGTCAGGGCCAGAATATCAGTGTTTTTTGCGTTGTCGTTCATTTTGAATGCAGTCCCCAGTTTTATAGAATTGCCTGCATATATAGAGACGTACTGTTAATACGCAAGACCATTTTGTTTAAATATTATTTGATAATTGGGAGTAGTTAGAGGAGAGGCGCTTTTTTCTGTAGTTTTTGTAATAAACTACAAGCTGTAATTCTACAAACGTTCCTCTTCGATATGAAGTCGTAATAGCAAAGCGTCTTCGTTTGAGTTTTCTGTTCGGTAGTAACGTGGCCGCGTTCCAACGGGAACAAATCCGATCTTCCTGTATAGTCCTATCGCCGCGTCATTGCTTGCCGCAACTTCAAGCACGACCGTATTGAATTTTCGTTGTTGAGCATCTTCGAGCAAGGCCGCGAGGAGCCTTGAGCCGTGTCCTAACCGGCGGCTGCCAGCCGTAACCCCGAAGGTTAGAATCTCAACTTCGTTCAGCGTTTGCCGCGCTAGCAAGAACGCGCAGGGTTGGGTTTGGTTGTCGAGTAGGAGCCATCCGAAGGTGCCGGGGTGAGAAATCAAGCTGACACAGTCGGCCACGCTCCAGGGTGATTGCGGAAAGACAGCCTGTTGCAGGTCGGAAAGGATGGCTGCGTGAAGGCCGTCAAGGCGCTGCAACCCGGCTTGTGCTCTTGCAGCGGTCATTTTTCCGTTTTCCGGGGGTCTTTCGGCGGCAGCGTCACATCCGGGGAGCGCAGGTAAAGCGGCGCTGGTTGTGTCTTGCCATTGTTTGTCGAATACCGGGTTGCTGCCAACCGCGCCAGGATCACGGCCTGGCAGTAGGACGGCGCAGCTGACCTTCGGATGTCGAAGGGATGGCGGTCGAGCGCGGGCTCTGCTTGGTCGCAGCCACTACCTGTGATCAATAGAGGCATGGCTGGAAGCTGTGCGACCAACGTTTCCGAGGACGCCGAGAAGGGATTGCCCATAGGTATCAGGTTTTCGTCGAAAAGCTGCGCGAAGAAATCCCGGCGTTTGGCATCTATCAAAATCAAAAGCGCCCGGTCGCGCCGTTCGGCTGGCGTGGTGGCGGCAGCCAACACCTCAAGACTGGATGCGCCGATCTGCGGCAGGCCAAGCGCAAGGCCGTAGCCGCGCGCCGTAGCAAGGCCGATGCGTACGCCGGTAAAGGCTCCTGGGCCGGTCGTGACCGCCAGAGCGTCAAGCTGGTCATGCGAAAGCTTTGCCGTTTCCAACACGGTCTCGATCATGGGCACGAGGCGTTCGGCTTGCCCGCGTTCCATAAGCTGCTGCTCTGCCGCCAGAATCCGGTCGCCCTCCAGGACCGCCGCGGCACAGGAGTTGCCGGAAGTGTCAAAGGCTAGAATGCGGAGGTTGTCGGCCATGGATGATCCATTGAAGGGCGGGATAGAACGCTAAGGAGAGGCGTCAAAGAACATTGCAAGCCTCGTCGAACTCCAGGCGTGGGCCTCTCGGACGCAGCTTGTCTTTGTCACCATAACCGAGGTTGCAAATGAAGTTCGACTTGAAGGGGCGATTGGGAAAGAATTCTGCATCCAATGTCTTGTTGTTGAAGCCCGACATGGGGCCGCAATCCAGCCCCAAAGCGCGTGCTGCCAAGATGAAATACCCGCCTTGGAGCGAGCTGTTTCGAAACGCAGTATCGCGAATAAGATCGTCCTTGCCGAGAAAGCTGGAGCGGAGGTCGCGATGTGGAAACAGTCGGGGGAACTGGTCATAGAATGCCATGTCCTGTGCCAGAATCGCGGTGGCCGGAGCCGCCATCGTTTTGTCCACGTTGCCCGCTGAAAGGTGTGGCCGCAACCGCTCCTTGGCCTCCAAACTCTTTATGTAGACGATTCGAAGCGGGCTGCAATTTGCGCTTGTGGGTCCCCAACGGAGCAAATCATAGATATCTCGAAGCGTCCCATCGCTGACCGGCTTGTCGAGCCAGGCCGTGTAGGTCCGCGCACTGCGGAACAACAGGTCAAGCCCTGTATCGGTAAGTGCTTCAGCCATGTGGAGGCTCCCTCTTTGTTAATGAACATCGGATCACAAGCCAAACCGCGAGCCGATGTTAACACGCTGGGAATCGATTAGGCTGTTTGATCCGGTGCCGGGGAGGGGGCGCTCAGGGAACGGCGCGAACTTCGACCACCTCTGGGATGTAGTGACGAAGCATATTCTCAATTCCCATCTTCAGCGTGGCTGTAGAACTGGGGCAACCCTGGCAAGCGCCTTGCATGGTCAAAGAAACGACCCCGTTTTCGAAGCTGCGGAAGATGATATCGCCGCCATCCTGTGCAACAGCCGGTCGGACCCGTGTGTTCAGCAGTTCCTTGATCTGTCCGACCACTTCATCATCTTCGCCCGCGTCGCTGTCAGCCGCGTCGGCATCTGCGGCGGTCTCTAGGATTACTGGGCGTCCCGCGGTGAAGTGCTCCATGACGATTCCCAGGATAGCGGGCTTTAGCAGGTACCACTCCCGATCATCGGCTTTGGTGATAGAAATGAAATCCGCGCCCAGGAAAACACCCTCGACACCCTCGACTTGAAACAAGCGCTGGGCCAGGGGTGACCGTTCGGCCGCAGCCAAGTCGCGAAAATCAACGGTACCTTCCACCATGACCGCTCGCCCGGGCAGGAACTTCAGCGTTGCTGGGTTAGGGGTCTGTTCGGTCTGGATGAACATCGTCTCGGAAACTCCTAGAAATCAACTGGCCGCGCAAAACCGCGTCAAGCGTCACTGCTTGGCTGGAATGCCTAAAATGGGATGAAACGTTCTCAACTTCAACACTTCTGAGTTTGGGGTCTTTTGGCGCGCTCGGCGGCTGTTACAGCGGGCTAGGTAATAGACGCCAATTCCTCCTCGGTCAGATTGTCCGGAACCAGCGTCAAGGGAACCCGGAGGCGGCTGAGGAACTTGCCGGTAAGGGCGCTGACCAGTGGCCCTGGGCCGCTGCCGCTCGTGCTGGCCGCCAAAACCAAAATCGAGATGCTGGGATCCTCGTCTAGCAAGGCCAGCAGTTCATCGCGGCGGTTGCCGTCGCGCAGGTACAGGATCGGCATTTGGTTGGTGAGTTTCTGTACCTCTCCCGCCCAGCGCTGCAAGCGCTTTTCCGCCTCCTGCCGAGCTTCATCGCGCATCAGGTTGCCGACCGACATCCAGTGCTGGAATTCGCCGGGTTCGATCACCTGTAGCAGGGCTACCCGGCCACCCGTGCGCCGTGCCCGAAGGCAAGCGTAATATAGGGCTAAATTCATCTCGGCGGATTCGTCGACCACCGCGAGGAAGATGCGCGGTTGATCCGTTGCTGGCGGAAGCGGCGGCAGCGCTGGATCGCGTTCCGTTTCGCTCATGACTTGGTCCTCTTGTTAGGGCCTCCCCAAAGGCCGGGCAATTTGTAGCTCTTGTTTGTTGCGCCCAACTAGTTGCGTCGGAAGATAACCTGGGCAAACCATCCGGCAAAGAGTGCAATCAAAATAGCGCCCAGGCCGTAAAATAACGAATGCTGCTTGGCCAGAAAATAGATGTCGGCCTCCATACCGACCCGGCTGACGATCAAGGGAGTCGAAAGGGCGCTGATCATCTCGCCATCGCGTAGCAGGTAAATCTGAATCAGGTAGCTTCCGGTCGGGACGGTCGATGGAAAACTGACGTTGGTTCTGAATAGCTTGCCGCCGACGAAGCGCACCTTGCCCACTGTCTTGGGGTAAAGTTTCTCGTTCTGCATGGCCTCGATCAAGGCGGTTTTCCATTGGGCGGCGATGTTGGGCGACGCCTTGGCGGTTGGTAGATCGCGTATCAGTGCGTTCAGGTTTAGTTGGTGGCGCACCTGCAACCTAGGCGGTGCGATTTCCTCAATCGGTGCCGAGGAAGCAATGTGAAGAAAGCTGGGCACGCCCTCAAAGGTCTGCCGCGCAGTGTTTGCCCATACACCCAACACTCTGGATTTCCGATAGACCGCCACGTTGTTTGGGGGGCCCTTGATCACAACGATTATATCTCCCTCTTCCTCGACCGCGCCGAATAGCAGGGTATCGCTACCGCTGAAATCCGTGGTGATGGCGACCAGGTGGCTGGAGAGGTCGACAATCAACGGTGCCGTCGAGCGCGAAGCGGAGGGGCCGATCATCAACAAGGCCAGCATCGCTGTGATTGTCAGGAAATGTTGTCTCCTCACGACAGCACCTCGAGCACATAGATCGAAGAAGGCCTTGCAAAGAGATCAACGAAGAGCTTGCCGCACACCAAAAGCACCATTCCGGCAAGCAGAATGCGCAGCGTGTCAGCGGGTATGCGCGATACCAGACGACTGCCGAACTGCGCGCCGATCACGCTTCCGGTCAATAGCAGTAATGCCATTACAATGTCGACGGTCTGGTTCTGTGTGGCCTGAAGCAAGGTCACGTTGGCGGCGACGAAGATAATCTGAAACAGGGAGGTTCCGATAACGACCGACGTCGGCATGCCAAGGAGGTAGATCATTGCCGGGACCAGGACGAAACCGCCGCCCACGCCCATGATGGCAGCGAGCACGCCGACAACGAAACCAGCCGCCAGAGGCAGGAGCGCGCTGATGTAAAGACGCGATTTGCGGAATCGCATCTTCAAGGGCAGCCCATGAATCCAGGTGTGTTGATGCAGCTTTCGGCGTTGGCCGGGACTGCGTCGCCGGCGCAGCAGAGCACGCACGCTTTCCCAAAACATCAACCCGCCGATCGTGCCCAGGAAGATGACATAGACGAGGTTGATGACGAGATCAATCTGACCAACCTGGCGGAGCAGGCTAAACAGCGCGACACCCAAAGTAGAGCCCGCAAAACCGCCGACCAGCAAGACCATGCCCATCTTGAAATCGACGTTGCCGCGCTTCCAATGCGCCAGAACGCCGGAGACGGATGAAGCGACGACCTGATTGGCCTGCGTCGCCACGGCGACTGCCGGCGGCACGCCGATGAAAAGCAGCAGGGGAGTCATGAGAAACCCGCCGCCGACGCCAAACAACCCGGATAAAAAACCAACAATCCCGCCCAGGCCAAGAAGCAGGAAGATATCCAGCGAGATCTCGGCAATGGGTAGGTATATCTGCATTGTCTTCTGGCAGGGCCCGCGCTGGCGGTTAGCGAGACCCGCGAGTCGCCCCCCGCGGCCCGCAATGATCTCTGAGAAACCTTAACGCCGTTTCGCCGCGCCTAGCAACGGGCCATGACCAAATTCACCAGGTTTTTACGAGGTTTTCCAAAGAGAATGCCTTAGGGGCGCAAAAACCCAACTAAATCATAAACCTCTTTCAAGATTGGCATAGCCAGCGCCCGTGCGCGCTCGCCACCGTCCCGCAGAACCGCATCCACATGATCGGGGCTGGCCATCAGGCGCTTCATTTCTGCTCCGATCGGACCGAGCTTTTCGACGGCGAGGTCGGTGAGCGCTTTCTTGAAGCCGGAAAACGGTTGTCCGGCGAATTCGCTCAGGACGTCCGGCAACGATTGATCCGCCAGGGCCGCATAGATGCCGATCAGGTTGAAAGCCTCGGGCCGGGCTTTGCGGGCCGCCTCGGAAACGCGGCCGCTATCGTCCAGGGCTTCCAGGCCAGGCATCGCTTCGGTATCGGTCTTCGCCTTGCGCACCTTCTGTGCAATGGCGTCGGCATCGTCGGTCATATTGATGCGGCTCATGTCCGAAGCCTCGGACTTGCTCATCTTGCGAGTACCGTCGCGCAGGGACATGACACGTGTCGCACTGCCCAGAATCAAAGGCTCGGTTAACGGAAAGAAATCGCGGCCGAAGTCGTTGTTGAATTTCTGCGCAATATCGCGCGCAAGTTCCAGGTGTTGCTTCTGGTCTTCCCCGACCGGAACGTGGGTGGCTTTGTAAACCAGGATGTCCGCCGCCATCAGGTTTGGGTAAACATAGAGGCCCGCACTGGCGTTTTCCTTGTGTTTCCCGGCTTTTTCCTTGAACTGGGTCATACGGTTCAACCAACCGATGCGCGCGACGCAGTTGAAAATCCAAGCCAGTTCCGCGTGTGCTGCAACCTGGCTCTGGTTGAAGATGATGCTCTGCGTCGGGTCGATCCCGGCGGCCAGATAAGCCGCGGTCACTTCGCGCGTATGGCGGCGCAGTTCTTCGGGGTTTTGCCAAACCGTAATCGCGTGCATATCGACGACACAAAAAATGCTTTCGTAGTCGTCCTGAAGAGTCACGAAATTACGAATCGCGCCCAGGTAGTTGCCGAGATGAAGATTGCCAGTCGGCTGCACGCCGGAAAAAATACGGTTCATTATCGTTTCCTGGTCCCTGATGCCTGTCGGTTCGAGGTTGTCTGAAGAGGGCTAAGTTTGCTGCATTCAGGGCGCTGGGGTTATCGCCCCAAGGGCAACCTCCGGTCAAGGGTTACGCCGGAACAAAACCTTAAAATCCCTCGCCGAAAACGCACCGGTCGCCAGCGCCAGCCCAAAATAGGAAATCATGCCGCAGGCAACGAGAATCGCCAGGGATGCGGCCTGCAGGGCGATACCGTCGTCCAACCAGGGGAGGAGCGGTATCGACAGCCCGTAGAGCAACGCGCCCATGACAAGGCTGGCGACAATCATTCGTGGCATCCGCTGCTTCAGGCGCAGATCAAGGTGGAAGAAGTCACGGCCTTTGAGGGATAGGATCAACAGGGCAACATGCAGCCAGGCGGCCAGGGAAGTCGCCAGTGCGATGCCAACATGCCCCAACCAGAAAAACAAACCGACGCACAGCACAATGTTGGCGATCACCGAGACGCTCGCCATCTTCAACGGCGTTACGGTGTCTTCCTGGGCAAAGAAGGCGGCCTGGAAGGGCTTGACGAGGATGAATGCCGGAAGGCCGCTCGCATAGGCGGCAAGCGCGGCGGCGGCGGCATCGCTTGCCTGACGGTCGAAGGCGCCGCGCTCGAACAAGGCCACGACGATCGGCAAAGGTACGATCAGCAAGGCAATGGTGGCGGGCAGGGTGAGCAGCAGCGCCATCTCCAGGCCCCGGTTGAAAGAATGCAGCGCGGCGTCTCTATTACCCGCGCGCAGTTTTCGCGACAGCTCGGGCAGCAAGACAACGCCCAGCGCCACGCCGATCAACCCCAGCGGCAACTGGTACACCCGGTCTGCGTAGTAGAGCCAGGACACGGCGCCGGCTTGCAGTGAGGCAACAATCGTGCCGACCATGATGTTGATCTGTACCGCACCACCGGAGAGGATTCCCGGTCCCATCAAGCTAAAGAGCCGTTTGACGCCGGGCGTCAAACGTGGCCGCGGCAGGCGCAGCGCCATGCCGTGCTTGGCGGCCACCACATAGACCATCAGAAACTGCGCAAGCCCTGCCAGGGTCACGGTATAGGCAAGGGCGGGTCCCGTCTGTTCAGGGCTTAGGAAAGGAAGAACGCCGGTCAGCGTAACCAGGAAACAGAGGTTTAACAGGACCGGCGCGGCGGCCGCGGCCGTAAATCGATACAGCGAGTTTAGTATCCCGCCGATCAGCGCGGCGAGACTCATGAACAGGAGATAGAAAAAAGTGATCCGCGACAGTGTCACGGTCTGTTCGAATTTGTCGGCGTCGTCCAGGAATCCCGGAGCGATCACAGTCACCAATCCGGGCATGAAGATCAGTGCGGGAACCGTCACCGCCAGCAGCAAAATCAGCAGCGCGGACAGGCTGTCCTCGGCAAAGGCCTTGGCGCTGGTTTCGCCCTCTTGTTCCAGGCGGCGGGAGAAAAGCGGTACGAACGCGGCGTTGAAGGCGCCCTCGGCAAAGAGCCTGCGAAAGAAGTTCGGTAACTTGAAGGCGACAAAAAAGGCGTCGGCGACCGGGCCGTCGCCCAGGACACCAGCCAGCAAAACGTCGCGTAGAAAGCCCAGGAAGCGACTCGCCGCCGTCCAGCCCCCCACCGTCGCCAAGGAACGCACCAACGCCATGACCCGCAGTATCTAGAGCATTGCGGCAGAATTAGGAAGCTGTGGCTTTAGGGCGGCCGCAGACATTCATGAAACCGAGGCAATTTCAAGCCAATGAACAGCTTGCCCGGCAGGTCTCTTGACCTTTGCGGTCGGCTGACGCAAACCAGTGGACGAATGTCACACGTTCGAACCCCCTGGCGATAGGCTGTCCTGCCGCCGAACGTTATAGTCTGGACCCATGCGAACGCTCTATCACCTCTGGCTTGATTCAGGCAGCCGCAAAATCCGTATCCTGTTGAAGGAAAAGGGCCTCGACTTTCAGATGAAGGTCGAGAAGCTTTGGGAACGACGGGAAGAATTCCTGCGCCTCTCGCCCTCCGGCGAATTACCGGTTCTGATTGAAGAGAACGGCATTTCCCTTCCCGGGCAAAACGTCATCACGGAGTATTTGGAGGAGGCCTTCCCGGAGCCGTCTCTTCTTGGCGGCAGCGACCCTCTGGACCGGGCCGAAGTGCGCCGCGTGGCGCAGTGGTTTGACGTCAAGTTTCGCCAGGAAGTGACGGACAACCTGGTCGAGGAAAAGGTGATGAAGCGCTTCCTGAGGCTGGGCGCGCCGGAAGCGGCGGCCATCCGCGCGGGTCACGCGAACATACACTATCATTTGGACTATATTGCCTGGTTGTCGGAGCGGCGGAAATGGCTGGCAGGGGACCACTTCAGCCTCGCCGATGTCGCCGCGGCCTCGCAACTTTCCTGCCTGGATTATCTGGGCGATGTGCCTTGGGAGAAACATGAGGCGGCCAAGGACTGGTATGCACGCGTCAAATCGCGGCCAAGCGTGCAGCCGCTGCTGGCCGACCGCATTCCCGGGCTGTTACCGCCCGCCCATTATGCCGATCTGGATTTTTAGCCTCTCCATTTGAAGAAATGCTCAGCGCCAGGGGCTGCGGGTCTGCCCTTGACCCATTCCCGCGGCCATCTCCCGTAGCTTGGTGATGCGGTTTGCCGTGTTTGGATGGGTGGAAAACAGACTATCGACCTTCTGGGCGTGTAGCGGATTGATGATGAACAGCGAGGCGCTTGCCGGATTGCGCTCTGCGGTCACGTTGTCGATTCGGCTGGCGCTCACCTGCATCTTCTCCAATGCGCTGGCCAGCCATAGAGGCCGGCCGCAAATCTCCGCGCCGATGCGGTCGGCTTCATACTCGCGGGTGCGCGAAATGGCCATCTGCACGAGCATGGCGGCTATGGGCGCCAAGAACGCCATCAGCAAGACGCCGACGATACCCAGCGGGTTGTTACGGTTTCCGCCTCCGAATGCGCCAAACCACAAACCCATGTTGGCCAGCATGGAGATGGCGCCCGCCACCGTGGCCGTCAGGGTCATGGTGAGGGTGTCGCGGTTTTTGACATGCGCCAGTTCGTGCGCCATGACGCCGGCCACTTCCTCCTGATTGAGCGTATTGAGCAAGCCCGTGGTGGCCGCCACGGCCGCATTCTGCGGATTGCGCCCGGTGGCAAAGGCATTGGGCTGCGGGTTGTCGATGATATAAACCTTGGGCATCGGCAAGCCCGCGTTGGCGGCTAACTGGGAGACAATGGCATGGAGCGCCGGTGATTCAGCGGCTGTCACCTCGCGCGCCTTGTACATCCGGAGCACAACTTTGTCGGCGTTCCAGTAGGCGAAGAAATTGGTTGCAGCGGCGACCAACAGAGCGATGATCATGCCGCCCTGGCCGCCGATCAGAAAACCGGCCAGCATGAAAATTGCGGTCAGTGCCGCAAGCAGCATACCCGTGCGAAACAACCTCATCGAATTTAGACCACCTAGCGGTTGACACAGTAAAAACAGAGCCTAGAGATTGGGTAGAACGCGGGTTGCTTCAAGACTTGGCGAAAGCCTCCGGAATCGCCATATTTGCGTCATGACCGAGTCGTACAAAGTTCATCAACCGCAAGGCCGCAGGGCAGCGACCGTCGGGTCGAGTCCTCTGCCACGCGACCAGCGTCAACGCCGCATTGCTGAGGCGGCGGAGCGTGCAAAACAAGAGGCCGAAGCGCGCCGCCGGAAGCAAGACGCCGCCGCACAAGAACGCCCTGTCGAGCGTCAGGGCCCCGAAGGTCCGGAGCCAACTCGTTACGGCGATTGGGAAAAGAAGGGTATTTGCTACGACTTCTGACCTGTTGCTTTAGCGCTTTCCCAAGCCCAAGCCGGAACCCAAATCCTGCGCCATTTTGACCATTGACCAAAGTGCGAAGTCGATACAATCCTCTGCACATGAGAAATCTTTTCTTGGCGGCTATCCCCGTTCTTTTGACCAGCACAAGTGCCTTTGCCGCGAGCGATGGCGCCACGCTTTACCAACAGAATTGTGCATCATGTCACGGAAGCAATCTGGAAGGTCAGCCGAACTGGAAACAACGGAAGCCGGACGGCAAGCTCCCGGCACCGCCGCATGACGTCTCCGGGCATACTTGGCACCATAGCGATCAGCAGAATTTTGAGATCACCAAGCTGGGGATCGAGGCACTGGTGTCCGGCTACAAGTCCGACATGATCGGATTTGGCGATAAGCTGAGCGACGACGAGATATGGGCAATCTTGGACTACATCAAATCCACTTGGCCCGAGGAAATCCGTGCCCGGCGAAAGGCAAACGGGTTGGAGCGGCCCGAAGGCTGACGCAAATTCAAACCAGAGCGGGTAAGCGAATGGATTGGTCCATCGGCGTAAATATGGTCCTATAGCAGGTCCATTTTGCGAGGGTTGGATCGATGGCCAAGCGCGTCAATGCGGCGCCAATACTACAGTTCGACCTTGGTCGATACGACGGCCCCGTTTATCAGCGTCTTTATCTTGCGCTGCGGGAGGCTGTATTAGAAGGGCGCTTGCCGCCCGGCAGCCGCCTGCCGTCCAGCCGCGCACTGGCCGAAGAATTGGCCTGTTCGCGCAACACGGTGGTCACGGCATTCGATCAACTCCATGCGGAGGGATACCTCGACCGTCAAGTCGGCGCGGGCAGTTTCGTCTCGAAGATCTTGCCGGAAGAGTTGCTGGTCGCGCGGCCGCAGCCATCGAACAATGCCCGGAAGGCGGTGGCGCCGCGGTCCCTTTCACCGCGCGGAGCGGTCCTGGCGGCCAGCCGCCCGCTCGCGGCGGTTGCTCAGGCGCGCCACCGCGCCTTTTTGCCCGGCTTGGCCGATCCTGAGCATTTCCCTTTTGATCTTTGGAGTAAGCTTCTTACGCGTACTTGGCGCCGCCCGCCGCCGTCGCTTTTCATGCATGGTCATCCCGCAGGGCTTCCCGCGCTGCGCGAAGCGCTGGCAGCGCATCTAATTCGGGCGCGCAACCTTGACTGCACGGCGGAGCAAATCATCATCACGACGGGCGCACAACAGGCCTTGGCGCTGGCGGCTCAGCTCTTGCTTTCGCCAGGCGACGAAGTTTGGATCGAGGATCCTGGGTATCCGGGTTTGCGCGGGCCTTTGACTGCCGCCGCCGCAGTCGGCCGTCCGGTTGCCGTCGATGCCGAGGGTCTGTCGGTCGCGGCGGGCCGCCTGCGTGCGCCCAAGGCGCGGATGGCGGTGGTTTCGCCGTCCCACCACTACCCTTTATCGGTTGTTATGTCGTTGTCGCGCAGGCTGGAGCTTCTGGACTGGGCGCGACAGAACACGGCGTGGATCATTGAGGACGACTACGACAGTGAGTACCGTTATGCAGGACGGCCGCTGGCGGCACTGCAATCTTTGGATAGCCCGCAGCGCGGGGGCGCTGGGCGGGTGCTCTACATCGGTAGCTTTTCCAAAACTCTCTTCCCTTCGCTGCGGCTGGGCTATCTCGTCGTGCCCGCCGATCTCGCCGAGCGCTTCGTGGCCGCGCGCCATGCGCTCGACGATCACTCTTCCGCCATAACGCAGCCGGCGCTGGCGGCGTTCATAGGCGAGGGGCACTTCGCGACCCACCTGCGGCGCATGCGTAAGCTCTACGGTGAGCGGCAGGCGGCCTTGCTGCGGATCGCCGGGGAGCGATTGGCGGACCTTCTGGAGATCAAACCGGATGAGGCCGGTTTGCATTTAGTGGCCGGGCTTGGTGCAGCCTTGACCGGGCGCATGAATGATCAGCAAGCAGTTGCCGCCGCTGCGCGAGCGGGAATCTCCGTCGACGCGCTTAGCCGGTATTATCTCGAGGCTCCTGCCCGGCAAGGTTTGCTAATGGGTTATGCGGCCGTTCCGGAAGAAACTATGGCAGGAGCCTGCGATCGCTTGGCTAAATCCTTGAGGGAGTCGCTGCGATCATAACTTATATTGGCTGAACGATTGATCAATTAAAGCTGGACCGGACAAGGCTTCTGTGACAGGATACCAGGAGGTTGAGGACCCGCTTTTGCGGGAAAAGAGGAGCAGATCATGACGAAGGGCGTTTGGACGCGGGAACCCGGATCGGGAGACAATGGACCCGCGCCAGGCGATGAGATCGAGGCGCTTGCGAAGCGGCACCTTTTGCAACCGTGGGAGTCCCTGGAGCATCTGGGACAATCCGCGCGCACGGTGCTCGACCGGGCCGAGAACATCTACCTGTATGATTCGGAAGGGAACAAGCTGATCGACGCGCCGGCGGGCATGTGGTGCGTTCAGGTCGGCTACGGTTGCCGCGAGATTGCCGAAGCCATGGCCAATCAGGCCATGCAGCTCGCCTACAATTCACCCTGGTACACGACCTCCGGTCCGGCAGCCGAACTGGCGGCGCGAATTGCTGACAAGACGCCGGGAGACCTGAATCATATCTTCTTTACGACCGGCGGTTCTACGGCGGTCGATTCTGCTCTGCGTTTCGTGCAGTTCTACAACAATTACCTGGGCCGTCCGGAAAAGAAGCTAATCCTATCGCGGCAATCGGCCTATCACGGAAGCACCTATCTATCGGCGTCGTGCTCTGGCAAGGAACGTGACAAGGTTTTTCTCGATTTTGCCGGTAACCTCGTGCATCACCTTTCATCTCCGCTGGTTTACCGGCGGCCGGATGGGATGACCGAAGCGCAGTTTTGCGACTTCCTGATTGCGGAGATGGAATCCACGATTCTGGAGAAGGGCGCAGATAAGATTGCTGCCTTTATAGCCGAACCGATCCTGGCTTCCGGCGGCGTAGTGGTGCCGCCGGAGGGCTATCACAAGCGCACGCTCGAACTCTGCCGCAAGCACGAAATTCTCTACATCGCCGACGAGGTGGTAACGGCGTTTGGGCGCCTTGGGCACTGGTTTGCGTCCGAGGAGGTGTTCGGCATCACTCCGGACATCATTACCTTCGCCAAGGGTATTACTTCGGGTTACGTGCCGTTGGGCGGCATGGCGGTTTCCCAGAAGGTGATGGCCGAGGTCAGTGGCAGCGACGCCAAGGGCGCGGTCTATTCCAACGGCTATACCTATTCCGGGCACCCGGTTTCCTGCGCGGCGGCCATGGCCAACATGGACGTCATCGAGAAGGAGGGAATTCTGGAGCATGTGCGCGATATCACGCCCTACTTCCAGGATAAACTCGCCGAACTCGATGCCTTGGCGCTGGTGGGTGACGTGCGTGGTGCGGGGTTGGTCGGCTGCGTGGATTGTGTCGCCGACCGCAAGGCCAAGAACCCCCTAAAGCTCGATTCCGAGGTGGGGGGAAGGATTGATGCGCACTGCCAGGAGAAGGGTCTGATCGTTCGACCGGTCTACAATATGTGCGTGATGTCGCCGCCGCTGGTCATTCGCGAACGGCAGATCGACACGATGGTGGGAATCTTGCGTGCGGGGATCGAGGACACGATGGTCGACCTGGAACGCGAAGGGCTGTGGCACGCGCCTCGGGACTAATGTCGATTAGAAGATTCCGGCTTCCAGGCCCGCCGCCACCAGCATTCCCAACTCTTCGCAGTCGGTCTGGAAACTCTCCTGGTAAGCGCCGCGGCAAAGCAGGGGTTCTCTTATCTGCCGCCAGCGCAGGCCTGTTGTGATACTTTCGATCGCACGCCTTGTGCCGGTGCCGTCGTGTCCGGCGCGGATGAAAAGGGCATAGGGTAACCCTTGGGTCTTTTCGAGGCAGGGATAATAGCTGCGATCAAAGAAATCCTTCATCGCGCCGCTCATGTAACCAAGGTTCTCCGTGGTTCCCAGTATGATGGCATTTGCTTTGAGCACATCCTCGGGCCCCGCATCCAAGGGTGCCAGGCAGGCAACGTCGACCCCCTCGATATCAGGATGACGCGCTCCGGCCAGCACTGCGTCGCGCAGGCGCTGCGTATTCGGTGATGGTGCATGAGCAACTACCAGTAGTTTCTTCGTCGCCATATCCAGCCTTTTCTGCTCGAGTCGAAGGGGCAGCCTAACTAAGAATTGACGGGTCGCCTATGGCGAGAAGACTTTTCGGGTAGGGGAAGGCTGCGCTAGGGTCGTTCGTGAGAGCCACCTCTTCAACAGATCATCTAGGACCCCTGTCATGATTCCAGAATACCATCACGCTTTGATCATTGGTGCGGGAGAGGGGCTGTCGGCCTCACTTGCGCGTCTGTTCCGTGACAAGGGACTGCGGCTTTCTCTTGCTGCCCGGAATACCAGTAAGCTGACCGCGCTTTGCGACGAGATCGGCGCCACGGCCTACGCTTGCGATGCCTCTGACGCGTCGTCGGTGAACGCTCTCTTCGAGGCGCTGGACAACACACCGGGCGGCGCTCCCGACGTTGTGGTCTACAATCCTAGCGCCCGGCAGCGAGGTCCGATTGCCGAGTTGGACGCCGATGCGGTTTTAGCCGCATTGAAGATCACAGCCTATGGCGGCTTTCTGGTATCGCAGCAAGCCGTGCGGCGCATGCTGCCGCAAGGCCAGGGAGCGATTCTGTTCACCGGGGCATCGGCCAGTGTGAAGGGTTATCCGCAGTCCGCGCCGTTCGCCATGGGAAAGTTCGCCCTTCGCGGCCTGGCCGAAAGCCTGGCGCGGGAAGTGCAACCGCAAGGTATTCACGTCGCCCATTTCGTCATCGACGGCGCAATTCGAAATCCAGGACGAGAGAACCCGGCCGATAAGCCCGATAGTTTGCTTGATCCACATGCAATTGCGCTCACCTACTGGCAGACCTTGAAGCAGGATCGAAGTGCGTGGGCCAACGAAATCGCCCTGCGACCCTGGCTTGAGCGTTTCTAATGGGCCGTTCCTTGGGGCGTTCCCCTGGGCGTTCCCCTGGGCGTTCCCTTGGGGCGCTGCGCGGATTGGCAGGCGATGCATTGATCCAAATGAAAGCCGAAACAATCCGAGACATGCTTTGGCGGATTGATACAGTCTGTAACAAAAACTGAACGTAGCCTTGTTGATATGAGGCATGCCGCATGCGACTCTTTAAGTGCCTGTTGATCCGGTGACTTGGGGGTGCGTTCGTTGTTCGCGGATCAAACCCCGGTAATTGCGGTTAACCACGGAAATGGCAGCGCCGGCTAGCGGGATGACTTGAACCCGGCGGCCGTAAGACTTGGTGGGAATTAGCCAGAATAAGTAATGCCGCTCGTCGCAAACAATATAGGTGACGGCTTTCAAAGATGGACTCGAGCAACTCAATGACTCCTTTGATGCGCGATTCGGATGGTTTGCCGCTTCGGCTTGCAGATTTCGAAACCTTGTGGGAAGGCCTCGACTACGCGGCTCAGGGCGCGAAGGGCATCAGCTTCTTCGACTCGCTGGGTCGTCTGACGGGCATCCTCAGCTACCGTGAACTGCGTGACCGTGCCGTGGACTTGGCGCTGCGCCTCAATGCCAACGGCTTCAGACACGGTGACCGGTTGGCGATCGTCGCCGAGACCACACCGGATTTTCCGGTGTTTTTCTTTGGCTGTCAGTACGCCGGCGTCATTCCCGTTCCCCTGCCGATGAATGTCCATCTTGGCGCCCATGACGCTTACATTGTCAGCCTACGCAACATGATGAAGGCCGCCGGTGTGCGCGGTGTCGTGGCATCGGACGACTGGATTGCCCAGGTTCGCGAGGCCGCGAGCATGCTCGAGATTCCCTTCGCCGGCCCGCCTGAGGATTTCTATGCGCTCAGCCGCAAGAAAGGTAGCTTGGCACCGTTCGGCAAGGATGACCCCTGCTACATTCAATATTCTTCCGGCAGCACGGCCTTTCCCAAGGGCGTATTGGGGACACAGCTCAGTGTCACCAGCAATGCGCGTGGAATTGGCGGTCATGCGCTTCAGGTGCGTGACGGAGACCATGCCGTTTCCTGGTTGCCGCTTTACCACGATATGGGGTTGGTCGGCTTCTGCATCACGCCGATGCTGACGCAGCTTTCGCTCGATTACCTCTCGGCCTCCAGCTTCGCGCGGCGGCCACTGGTGTGGCTTACGCTCATGTCGGAACGCCGTGGCACTATCTCCTTCAGCCCGACATTCGGGTATGATCTCTGCGTGCGCAAAATGGAGCGACGCGGTATCGAGGAAGCGGACCTGTCGCATTGGCGGATCGCCGGTATCGGCGGTGAAATGATCCGGCCGGCGGTGCTGGCCAAGTTCGCCGAGGTCTTTGCGCCTTTCGGGTTTGACGAGAAGGCTTTCTTGCCATCCTATGGGTTGGCGGAATCGACTCTGGCTGTCACTTTTTCTGGCCTTGGCCGCGGCGTACGAACCCATCGCCGCTCGGAGCTGGCTCCAGACCAGCGAGACGCCAATTATTCCGGCTTGCACCGGGAGTTCGCGATTTGCGGAAAGCCCATGCCTGGCCACGAGCTCGAGGTTCGTGCCGACGATGGAACGCGTTGTGTGGAAGGCGAGATAGGGCGTGTTTTCGCCAAGGGTCCAAGCGTCATGGCCGGTTACTTCGGCGAGGCGGAAGCGTCTGCCGAAGTCCTGGGCGATGATGGTTGGTTGGATACCGGCGATCTCGGTTATCTACTCGACGGAGAGCTTGTGATCTCGGGCCGCGGCAAGGATTTGATTATCCAGAATGGCCGCAACATCTGGCCGCAGGATATCGAGTGGGCTGTCGAGCAGTTGGAAGGCGTCAAGGGTAGCGGCGTGGCAGCTGTCTCGATGCCGTCACGCGATGGTTCCGAGAACGTTGTGGTGGTGGTTGAGGCGCGGGTTAAGGCCGCCGAAGAGATTGCGCTCTTGGAGAAGCAGATCCATAGCACGGTCTATCAGGCCGCCGGGCTGAAAAGCGAGGTCGTTATTACGACGCCCCGCAGTCTGGTCCGAACGTCATCGGGCAAGCTCAGCCGCGCGGGCACGCTGACCAAACTACTTAGCGGGCAGATCGCCGTTCTCAACCGAGATGACGAGGACGCCGGCGGTTCTGCGAAGCGGACCGCGCTGGCTAGCTGACCGGACCGGAGGGAAGACGGACATGGGAGATAGCCCATGACCGTGATCGCTGTTACCGGAGCAACGGGATTTGTTGGCCGGGCGGTTGTGGCGGAGCTGCTGAGTCAGGGTGTTGCGGTGAGGGCACTGGCCCGAAAGCCGGAAATGCTAGCGGAGTTTGAGAATCTTAGCGTCGTGGCCGGTGATATCTCCAGCAGTGATGCATTGATTCCTTTCCTATCTGGGGTGGATGGTGTGGTTCACTGTGCCGGACTGGTTAAAGCTCTAAGCAATGCGGAGTTTCAAAAGGTCAATGCGGAGGGGACGCAGGCCGTTGTGACGGCAGCGACCAACGCGGCCGTGAAGCGATTGGTCCTTGTGTCGTCGCTGGCGGCGCGCCGCCCCGAGGTGTCACCTTATGCCGCCAGCAAGCGGGCGGGTGAACAGAGGGCCAGTGAAAGCGCGCTGAATGTCAGTATCGTCCGTCCCCCGGCTGTTTACGGTCCCGGTGACACGGCGACGCTGCCGTTCTTCAGGCAGGCGGAAAGAGGTTTTCTGGCCTTACCCGTGCCGCGTGATCAGCGCTTTTCAGTGATCTATGTTACTGATCTGGCGAAGCTGCTGGCAGCGTTGGTGTTGGAATCGGACCGCAGGGATGCGACGCCGATTGAATGCGATGACGGGCGTAAGGGCGGATATAGCTGGGAGGAGTTTGCCCAGGCCGCAGGTGCCGCCGCTGGACGCCGCGTTCGTTTTCTGCCGGTGCCCGGTTGGTTGATTGGACCGGTGGCGGTTGTCGCGCAAGCCCTCGCGAAGTTGCGCCGCCAGGCGGAGATTCTTTCTCCGGGCAAACTGTGCGAGATGGCGCAACCAGAGTGGGTGAGCACGCCAGCCTCGCTTGATGGACTGGATTGGCGCCCTGCAGTGGGCTTGCGGGACGGCTTGGCGCAAGCCCGGCGTTGGTACAAGGATCAGGGCCTGTTGAAACAGCGGGTCGAAGAACGTTAAGGGATGAATTTGGCCAGGTGTACCCATCTGGGGGCTTGGCTTTTTAAACAGGATGGATCGAACGTTGGATAAGAAAATTTTTGGCATCATTCTGGAGATTCTGACGGAGTTCAATCCGGATGGGCGCGACATCGCGCCAGGAACGAAGCTAAATGAAGACCTGAATCTCGACAGCGTGACGGCTATGGATCTCGTTATGGAGATCGAGGATCGCTTCGAGATCGATATTCCGATGAACATGGTCGGCGAGGTGGAAACGGTTTCCGACCTTGTGGCTGTGGTTGAGGACCGTATGGCGGGGGGAAAATAATCATGGATATCTTCGATAAATACGCACCGCTGCTGGAGCGTTTCCAGGCTGCGACTTCAGGAGGCAAGAATCCTTTTGGGGTCTGTCTGGAGGATATCTACTCGGCTACCGAAGCCAAAGTTGACGGCCGCCGGACCATCCTATTGGGCACCAACAACTATCTTGGGTTGACCTTCAACGAGGATTGCATTGCCGCAGCAACCGAGATGCTGAAGAGCCATGGCACCGGAACCACCGGTTCGCGCATCGCCAACGGCAGTTATGCGGAGCACGAGGCGTTGGAGAAATCCATTGCCGAATACCTGAATCGCAAGTCGGCCATCGTGTTCAGCACCGGATATCAGGCGAATTTCGGTGTCATCGTCGGCCTCGCCGGACCCAAGGATGTGATCTTTCTTGATGCCGATTCTCACGCCAGCATCTATGACGGTTGCAAGCTCAGCGGTGCAACGCTGATCCGCTTCCGCCACAATGACACGGAAGACCTCGACAAGCGCATGTCACGCTTTGCCGACTTCGAAGGCTGCAAGCTTGTGGTCACGGAAGGACTTTATTCGATGCTCGGTGACACGGCTCCCTTGAAGGAATTCGTCGAGGTCAAGAAAAAGCACGGTGGCTGGCTGCTGGTGGACGAAGCCCATTCGTTTGGCATGTATGGTGACCACGGCCGTGGCGCTGCCGAACACTACGGCGTCGAAAAGGATGTCGATTTCGTCGCGGGAACCTTCTCCAAGAGCCTTGGCGCGATCGGCGGATTTGGGGCGTCGGATCATCCGATGTTCGATGTATTGCGTTTTGCCAGCCGTCCATACATGTTCACGGCTTCGCCGTCGCCGGCTTCCATTGCCTCGGTTCATGCGGCACTGGATTGCATGCGCAAGGATCCGAGCCTGAGGACAAGAATCTGGGAAAACGCGCGGCACCTTTTCCACGGTTTGAAGGACGCGGGTTTCGAGGTCATCTCGGAGTTGAGCCCGATTGTCGCGGTCCGCATGCCCGACGAAGCGACGGCGGTGGCTTTCTGGAACCGCCTGCTAGAGAACGGAATTTATGTGAACCTGGCCGTGCCTCCCGGCACGCCCAAGGGCGTTTGTTTGATGCGGTGCAGTGTCTCTTCTGCCCATGAAGCCCGGCAGATCGACGAGGCTATCGACGCCTTCGTGCGGACCCGGTCGGAAGTGTTCAGCGATGAAGAGATGGCCGCCACGGCTTCGTAATTGGCAGGGTTGCCAATCAGCGTAAAGCGCCCTGACGGTAGAGTTTTATGGCAAGCGGTATCCCGGCCAGGATCGGGTGGCGCTTCTGCCATTCCGTGAGCGGTATCCGCACGCCGGAATGCCGCTCTACCTTCCAGGCCAGATAGGTCGCGCCGCCGGCAAAGGTGAAGGCTGCTTTCATAAGGCGCAGGACAGACAGCGGCTTGCCAATGGCGCGGCGCATCCACCAGAGGCTTCTGCCGAACCATACTGGCTTGCGCCACGAGCCTTCGACCGACTTGAGAAACAGTTCCCCGGTCAGTCGGTAGCGCTCTGGGTCGGTTGCAAGAATATCGGCGCCCCGCAGTGCATTCTCGGCCCGTAGCTCCGTCGCATAGGTTTGCTTCAGCGCGTGGAGCCAAATCTGGTCGCTGGTTTCTGCGAGAACCGTCGGCAGCGCGGCCGCCAACATGGTCTGTTGCGCGCGCTCAAAAATCTTCAGACAGGTATCCCTCGTGTCGTCGCTGTCGTGCCAGGCGATGGCGGTCGGTTGGGAAAAGCGCGCCCAGAAATAGGGATGCAAAGCGCTGCCCTTGACGCGGCTGTGAAGCTGATTCATCGAAACGACGGCGTACTTGGCGCGAAACGTTTGCGCGGCATTGCCTGCCTCCAGATAGTAGACATTAGGCGGCAGCAGGGCATTGAAAAGAGCTGAAACGGGGTTGCGGTGAGCCTCACGGTAACTCCGCACGACCACATAAAGGTCCGCCATGCGGTCCTCGGTGATTCCGTCGCGCAGGCAGCTACCGTAGAAAAGCACGGCCATGGCCCCGGGGTGGCGGCTACGGGCCTTCTCGACAAGAAGCCGCAAGGCCTCAGAATCCGGAGCCTCGGCTTCGCGCTCCAGAATTGGCCTTAAGAGGTTGGTACGAGCTTCACCGTGGGGCATCGCTCAGATCCTGACAAACTCGAAACTATGCCCCAACTCGACCTTCAGAGGCTCGGTCGCATGGCAATCGAAAAGCTGTCCGTCGATGGTAAAGGGACTGTCCATCCAAAGTTCCAAAACTCTTGCTTCCCCGCTATGGCACCCCTTGGGATTCAGCTTGCGGTCGGCCTTCCCGAAAAGCAACCGCGGCAACGACCACCAAAACGCCGCTCCGGGTTTCTGGACCAGGGTCACGCTGAAGCCGCTTCGTTGGCTCGGATCGCGCGGCTGGTTCCAAAAGGGTCGGGTTCCGACCACCAACCTGTCCAGAGTAGTCGCGACCACGACCGAGAGCGAGTCGCTTTGCTTCTCGCCTCCATCCCAACGCCAGTCGACGTTCTGGCCTTTTAGCAAGCGACCGCCGATCATCTGCTGAACCAAAAGGCTTGCCATGGTGGCGGCATTGGCCCAACCCGCCTCCAAGCCTAGGGTGTGCACACGGTCTCGGCAATATTCTATGCCTTGATAGATTCCGGCGCCGCCGAGAAAGAAACCCGCCTGGGGCGGGCCCATGCCACCACCGGAAACTACGATCGGGCTGCGTCTCAACGTTTCGCTGCGCCAGAGCGCCTCACCTCGCTGAAACCGCTTCACAAGGCGGGCAAGCGCTTTATCGGCCTTGCCTTTGAGGCCAATGTCGGCAGCGGTCATGTTCGTCATGCCGGCGGATAAAATGGCGATGGCCGGGCGCGGTAGGTCAGGCTGGCGAACAAGGTACTCGGTCATGCTGGCGACGACGGTACCGTCACCTCCGGCGATCGCAACGAGCGGCAAGCCTGCGTCGGCGAAACGCCGTAACGTGCGACCCAGAGCCTCGATCCCGTCTAACTCCACATAGTCGATCAGATCGCCATAACTCTGCACGGCCTCCCTGAGCGCAGGAAGACCGCGCTTGTTGCGCTGGCTGTGTGGGTTGACGACCAGCCCGAAGCGGTTCATCGATTTTGCGGCTTGGTCAGCCATGATGTCAGACCTTGACCTTTGGCCGTTGCGGCCGCGGCCTGCCCGAGTTGCAGCAGGTGCACTGCGAGAGACAGTGCTGTCCAAATCGCAACGGCCAGCAAGCCAAGGTCCTCGCGACCGACCAGCGCCGAGGCGGTCAGCAGCAGGAGATTGGGGTTGCGGCGCGCGGTGATCAGACGGAAGAAGCTGTCGAATGGCCGCCAGACATGAACCTCCAGCTTGAAGAGCGCGATGAACAGCCCTTCGATCAGGCGCTGGATGATGTATCCGGCGAATATGACGACCAGGCTGGCGTAGTAGACAGAGGGCTCCAGGCTATGGGGCCCCGCCTGCACGCCCCAAGCCCATGCCAAGTACCAAAAGGGCGGGTGTATCAGGTCGATACTGTGGTCGAAGACGTTGCCCCACTTGCTGTACTGGTAAGTGATTCGCGCCAGTTTGCCGTCGACGGTATCCAGGAAAGTCATGATCCAGGCGGCCAGCAGCCCTAGTAGCCAGGCACCTTCCGCAAAAAGGAGCATCGCGGCCAGCACCATGATCAAGCTAACCAGCGTCACCATGTTGGGCGTCAGTCCCATACGGGCGCAGAATTTTGTCACATGGAAAGCAGGCCAGGGCCAGACGTGCTTGGTAACGACATCGGTAACGCCTTTGTATGTCCCCATGAAAAGCCGCCACTCCACCGCGCGTCGGTTAGCTTCCGTTACACGCAGCGCCAGGGGTTCGGCCCGTTTGCGCAGGTCATGCCAGTAATCGCTCCCGAGGTCGGCGACACGCCAAGCGGGCAGGCCGACCGCCGGGTCATCGAGAGCCGCAGCGGCTTCATTTGCCTTGTTGCTTTTCGCTGCCAAACCGGCACCGCTGTCGTCAATCAACAGGAAGGGCCCGGGTTCCTGCAACAAGGCGCGAATAACCGGCGGGTCGAATGCACAATCGTCCCAAAGAGCGATATAGGGGCCATCCCCGGCGTCGCTCGACATCGTGACCTCGCTCGCGTTGGCGAAGGTTGCCGCGCCCAGTTTGCGAAAGGCGCGCTCCAGATGGGCACGTGGCGTCAGCGTCCAGAGCGGTACATTGCTGCGACCCACGAACAGAACGGTTGTTTCTGGGGTTCCCTCGGTCATATCTCTAAGCGTAATCCATCATCGGTTTATGGAAGCGGGGATAGAAGTATCGGCTGCGGGTCTTGCTGTCACTCCAGCCGAATCGCATAGGCAAGAATGCCACAAGTCAGGGCCGAAGGTGGAATCCAGGCGGCTGCCATCGCCGGCAGCAATCCTGCTTCCCCCAGGGAAACCGCTGCCGCGCTTAGAATCTGATAAAAGAACCCGACCAATACGCTGTTCACGATGAGCCATACCGCGGTCCCCCGGCGTCGAAAGCGCTGGGCTACCGCGGCAACCAACAAGACCAACAGGATCGGATTAAGTATCTGCACGAAGCGGAACTGCCGCCAGGTTTCGAAAATATAACCGGGGCGGACGCCAAAGCCATCCGCCGAGGAGATTCGCTGCAACGCCTCCAGCGGTAACTCGGGAGCCGGCTGGCGCAGCAGTTCGATATCTTGCAACTGGATATCCGCTTGCCACGCATAGGTGCTGCCCCGCGTCATTTCCCCCACCTCGCCGACAGGACGAACGATAGCGTCCTTCAACTGCCATCCGGCAAAGGTCTTGCGGGCAATTGCGGATTCTACTTCCAGGATCAACTTCCCGGAATCGTCCCGTCGGAAAATATGCAAATCCGTGATGAGGCCCGGCTGCTTGGGATCATAGCGCAAGCTGACGATATCGTTGCCGCTACGCACCCACAGCCGCCCCTTGTCGTCAGTCGGCAGCGGCGCCGGTTGGAACTCAGCGATACCCCACTTCCGAAGTGCGTCGGCAGCCGGCGGCATGAGCTGATTGTCGACGCCGTACTGGACTATGGCGAGCACGGCCGCGGCCGGCAGCAAAATTCCAAATTGCCTGAAAGGCGACAAACCAGAGTTCCACAGGGCCACAAGCTCGCTGTGCCGGATAATGGTCACGAAGGAAAGGATCGCAGCCAACAGAGCCGCGACCGGCAACAGGCGTGAGGCGAGGGTTGCCGATCGGTAGAGTGCATAATTCAAAAGGGGTGAATTCACACGGGTGCTGGCGACAACGGCATCAGCATTTTCCAAAAGGTCGAAAGCCAGGGCAAAGAGCACAAGGCCAATGGAAAGCGCCAAGAACCGTATCAGCAGGAGGCGGCCGATGTAGCCGGACAATATGGTCACTGTGTCCGTCCTCCGGCTTCCATAACGATGATGCGCCGCGTTCTCCTCCTGCTAGGCAAATCGAAGAACCGGCCTTCCGATTGACGAACCTTGAAGGCTGCGCTGTAAAACAGAGTCGCGGCGACCGTGACGAGAAGCACCAGAGAACCCCATTGGGCCACCCAGGGCGAGGCCAGCCCCTGTTCCACAAGGTCACCGCCAAGGCTCAACAACTCGTGCTGGATGACAAGGATCACGAAGCCGACGATCAACCCTTGGCCCTGCCGCACACGGCGTCCGCCCATGGCCAGGGGAATGGCCAGGAAAGGGAGTATGAAGATGGTCAGGCTCCGCACAAAGCGTTCATGAAGCTCGGCTATGATTTCACCTTTTGTCGCAGTTGTGTCGGGGGAGCTGAGCCCCCTCCACAGCTCAAGAAGTGTCATCTCCCGCTCGTCTTCGCCGCGTCCGCGGAATCCCAGATACTCCTGCATAGGTATGACCCAGCGCGTTTCATCAAAGTGAAGTGCGCTGCTGGTTTGGCCAGGCTGAATCAGACCGTTGGAGATTTTTCGCTCGATCCTCAAACCGTCGAAAAGGCGGAGCAGCAGCACATTCTCGTCGCGCTTTGATACCAGATGCCCTTCACGCGCCGTGACCAAGGACACCGGTTGATCGTCGCGATCGGAGAAGATGAAGACCTTCCTGAAAAATTGCCCGTCGCTGGATACCTGTTCTGCGATGAAGGTGGTTCCCTTGTAGGTTCTGAACACGCCTTCTTGAACATAGGCAAGTTGCGAGGTGTAGGTGATGGCGTGGACCGCTGCCCGGTAAGCATACCGACCGTATGGCTGCAGATAGTTGAAGACCGTGAGCGTTAAGAGAGATACGAGCACCGCGATCATCAGCATGGGACGGGTCAACCTGGAAAGACTAACCCCGCCCGAGAAAAGCGCGTCCAACTCGTTGTTTCTGTGAAGATTGTTGAAGGCTACGTAGATGGCTAAAAAAAACGCCAACGGCAAGGCGAGGCCAATGTAATGGGGCGCCAGGAAAGCCAACAGTTTGAGGACCGATCCGAGCGAGCCATGCGCATCGAGCACCAAGTCCATCACGCGCAGCATGCGTTCGACAAGCAAGGCGAGCAGGGCAACGCCCATCGTCGCACCCAATGGTGCGGCAAGGAGCCTGAAGAGATAAAAGTCCAACTGTTTCATAGAGGGCCCTGCGCGCTTGCCCGTCAAGCGGGCCAGCAATCTTTCAATGCTGTGAGAAGCGCCTGTCGCGTGTGCGGTTCAATATCCGGTGCACTCCCAAGGTTCGGCACTGCGGGCCAACCGCTATCGGCGAAGGTCGTGCCGCCAAACTGTTGCGGCGAATCGTAGCGCGGCAGCACGTGAAAATGCACCTCCCGATCCACCATCATAAGCATCAGGTAGTTGATCTTCTGATAGGGGCGAAAGGCACGCAAGGCGGTCTCGATGTCCGATACGGCCCGGGCGAGTTCCATGAAGGACTCTTTATTGATGTCGGAGAAGGCCTGTGCCTTGGATTTGTGGGCTAACACAAGCGCGCCAAGCGTAGCCTGCGCCGGGCGTAGCAGAACCACCCAGTTGGCATAGTCGGCAACCAAGCTATCGGGGTAGCCGAACTTCTCGATTGTCGGATTCATATGGCTATTACCTTTTTTGGTTGCAGGTTCGGGCTGCCAGAGTCCCCTGGTTACACCAGGCGGTAGGTGATCGATCTGTTGCGTCTTTTAACCCAGAATTATGCTTTTGGGCGAGTGTTGCGGCATTTCAACGATTTCTCCCGCCTCATTCAGCCCCCTTTGGCGTGTTTCCAAGTACCAATGTCCCCCCTCGCTGTAGAAGCGGTAGAGATTATAGTGGGCTGCAGGGCGGTCGCGATAGGGCAGAGCCGAAGCGGAGGGTACGCCAATAACGGGAACCGGGCACGACGGATCCGGGCCCGGCAAAGTGAGATTGACGAAACGGTGATTATGCCCGTGCAGCACGAGTTCGGCCCCGGCGCGGGCAACAACCTCCGCAAAGGCCTGTCGGTCGTCGAGGCCTTTGCGACCCGAGGCCGCCTCCGCCAAGGGCGGATGATGGAGTAACACCACCCTGATCAGACCGGCCGATCGGGCATCGGCAAGGAGCCGTTCCAGGCCGGCAAGCTGTTCCGGACCCAGACGCCCGGACGCCAAACCCGGCGCTGTGGCGACGGCGCTGGAGAGGCCAATCAAGGCAAGAGGTCCCCGCTTTCGAATGAAGGGGAACGTGCTTGAGCGCGTTTTAGAGCCCGGATCCTTGTCACTTTGCATGTATCCGGCCCAATGGCCCCAGCCATCGGCCCAGGAAAGATCGATATAGGCGTCATGATTGCCGGGAACCAGAGACACCGTCTCTGGCGGACCCAGGCCATCGAGCCAACGCCGGGCCTGTCGGAACTCGGCGGGTAGGGAAATATTGGTAATGTCACCGGTGACGGCAATGTGGTCGGGGTTCTGTGCCGCCAGGTCCGCGCAGATCCGATCCAGAACGTCGCGCCGATGTATGTGCCGCCGTCGCCGTTGCCACGATAGATAGCCGAGAACCCGCTTGCTGGCGAGCTCGCGCCAACCGGGCTGTGGCAGAGGCGGGACGTGTGGGTCAGACAGATGTGCTAGAAGATACATTGGGCCGTGGCGGTTTGCGTTCAAATATGCCATTGTGATGATAGGGCTTTGTGCTCATTGAAGACCATCCCACTTTTATCCTGAACAGAGGTTTTCGGACGTTGAAAGCAGTGATCCTGTCCGCCGGTCAGGGCAAGAGGTTGTTGCCTCTGACCGAGAATACCCCAAAAGCGTTGCTTGATATCCAGGGCCGTCCGCTTTTTGCGTGGCAGGTCGATTCTCTTGCGGCTAATGGCGTAACGGAAATTGTTTTCGTGACGGGGTACAATAGCGAACTTTTCGATAAGTCTCTTGAAGACTTGGCGCCGCGCTACCCGCAGGTCAAGCTGCGTAGCCTTTTCAATCCCTTTTATTCAGTGGCCGACAATCTAGCGAGTTGCTGGATGGCGCGCTCTGAGCTTCAGGGCGACGTATTCTTGATCAACGGCGATACATTGTTCCACCGCGATCTTGCCGCGCGGGTGGTCACCAGCCCCGACGCGCCGATTACCTTGGCCATCGATCAGAAGGCTCAGTACGACGAGGATGACATGAAGGTCGGGCTCGACGGCACCCGGTTGATTGCCATCGGTAAAACGCTGACTGCGGAGCAGACCCAGGCCGAGTCCATAGGGTTTCTTTTCTTCCGTAAATCCGGCTCCGATCGCTTCGTGCAGATGCTAGAGGACTGGATGCGCGACGGTGAAGGCCTGCGGCGCTGGTACCTCTCGGCGATCCACGCGCTTTCCTCGGAAATCGATATCCAGACCCGGCTTATTGCGGGTCTCGAGTGGTGCGAGGTGGATTATCCGCAGGATCACCGGCGGGCTCAGGAGATGTTGTCGGCCTGGCCTTGAGTCAGAATGGATTCCACCAGCTTTAAATCCTCGAGCGTATCGACATCGATACCGACCAGGGGATCCGGGTGGTGAAAAGCAGCGATCTTGCAATCGGCGAGCTTGCTCAAACGATCCAGTGCCCGCTGCAAAGAGAGCCTTCCCAGCAGATAAGATAACAACAGGCCCAGCCCAAAGCGCCGCAGAATGCGTAAGGGCCGCTTCCGGTCTGCCTCGACACTCCGCCAAAGCGTCAGCAGATTTCGAGCAGGCTTCCCGCGCATCAGGAAAAGATTGCAGCCTGCTACCTTTTGGTCACTGAAACGCCAAGCCGTTCTCTTGACCTCGGGGAAGCGGCGCTGCAAGGCTTCCACATCGGCCAGCGCGGCCACGAAATCGGCATCTTCAGGCGCGCCGTCCAGGAACGCCTTGATCTGACCGGCCTGGAGCAAAGCGTGGTCGGCGGTCGTCAGCAGAACCCCGGTTTCCTCGGGGAGCTTTGCGAGAGCCTCCAGCACGCTGCTGGCGGGGCTTCCCGCTGGCGTCAGAATCCGGAGTTGCCCGAGCGCATTGATCCGCTGGGCCGTCTCGCTCTCGCGCACCGCTTCCGGGGCATCGCTGACCACCAGAATTTGGTTGAAGCGCTCACTTTCGTGTAACGCATTCAAGACTCGTGACAGCATTTGCTTGCCGCCGATTTCCACCATCCATTTGTCGGGTAATCCGAGAGCATTGGCGAGTGGATCGCCGCTCCTGCGGCGTCCGGCCAAGACGATGGCCGCGAGTTTCTCCGTGGCGCTGGTCACAGCAAGTCCTTCTCGTAAACCCGGTAGGTCTTGTAGATTTCAGCACCCATCGCCTCGATGATCTTATGAGTCCCGTGGTTGTCTTCCAGCACCCAGCCAAGCTCGGCATTAACGTTGCCTCGACCTTGATGGAAAATGCGGACATTCTCGATGATACCTAGCGCAAGAGCCGCGCCGAGATTTGTAGATTGATACTTTTGACGCACGCCCATCAAAGGCATGCGCACGGATTCCACACCGGAAACCTTCAGCCGCCACAGCAGCTTTACCCAGTTGAACGGGAAGAGCCGTCCGCCGAAATCGCGAATTGCTTCGTTAATGTTGGGAAGCGTCACCACCATGGCCGCTGCTTCTCCGTCTATCTCGGCAATGCAGCCGAATTCGGGAGTGATGATCGGCTTTATGGTTTTAGCGAGGTTGCTGATTTCGGACTCGGTCATGGGGACGAATCCCCAGTTGCCGGACCAGGCGTCGTTGAAGATATCGACGATGAGATTTAGATCGCGTTCGAAGTTCTTCCAATCAATGGCGCGGAACTCCACGTCGACCCCGCGCAGCGCTCTGTTCACCAGCTTGTCGGTGAGCGGGGGACGCGAATTCAAAGACCCATGGGCATAGGCCACTATGTCCTTGGCCTTACCGTAGCCTTGCTCTTCAACCCGGGGGCCGTAATAAGGCTGGGCGTGTCCCATCATGACGTATGGCGGCGTGTCGAACCCGTCGATCAACAAACCGGTTTCCTCGTTGATGGATAGGCTGAAGGGGCCTAGCGCCCGTTTCATCCCGCGTTGCTTAAGCCAGGACTCCGCGGTCTCGAAAAGCGCTGCAAATACCGCCGGGTCGTCGACAGCGTCGAGAAACCCGAAGTGTCCGGTCCAGTCTTGGTAGCGTTCCAGATAAATGCTATCGATCTGGGCGCTGATTCGACCGACGCAATCTTCCCCGCGATAAGCAAGCCAGAAGGCCGCTTCGGCGTGCTCGAAATAGGGGTTGTGCTTCGGGCTGAGGTTCAGCAACCGCTCCAATGTGAGTTGGGGAATGTAGTTTGGGTCCGACGCCATGATGCGTGCGGGCAACCGAACAAAGCGCTTCAGGTCGCGGCGGTTTGCGACGGGAACGACGCTGATCTCGCTGTGTGGCATCAAAAGTGCTCTACGCCGCTTCTGGAGTATCCGTCTTGCGGGGCGCCTCGTCCCGTCGCTCCGGCGAGAGGCGCGCAACCCACGGATAACGCTCCGCCTCTTGGGCGGTATAGCCCAGGTTGAAGACGGTTGCGCTTCGGGCGATGTCCTTGGGACGGGCGTAATAGGTGCCGAGCATCTTGTCGGCGGCAAAATTCGTGATGCCGAAATTGCCCTGCTCGTTATGGAAGTGGTGAGCCAGGTGCAACTTCTTAATCTGCTTCAACCATTCATATTCGGGTTTGAAAGGTAGGTGCTGAATGCAATGGCAGAACTCGTAAAAGCAGGTGGTGATGAGCCCTGACGCCAAGGCCGCCGCGGCGCCGCCCGGTCCGGCCAAGACCCAACCGATCGGCAAGGTCACGACCAAAATGGTCGGTAGCGTCGTGTAGAGCGCACCGAACAGAATGCCTAAATCGTTGGGGTCCTGATGGTGATCGAAATGAATGCGCTTCCACAGGCTGGCGGTCGCGGCGCTTTTGTAAAGATAGCGGCCGTGCAGCACGAAGCGGTGCAGCAGGTACCAGATGAAGGGGTAGACGGGCACCACCAGGGCCGCGGCGAACAGCGACATGACGGTATCTTGGTTCCAGGCGACGGCGGCAATGATTGAAAGGACCGCCAGCAGCAGATAGGCCATGATGGCATAGTAGGTGAAGTAGGCCCGCACTAGGTCGCCCAGCGTCATCTTGTCCAAAAAATACTTGCGCGCCGACCAGACGCCCCAGCGGATTTCCACTCTGCTGCTCTCCTGTATTGAGAATCTGCCGTAAAGATAGTCTCCATGGGCCCTTTCAGCAAGGCTAGGTCAGGTCTTGGTTCATCGCTAAGCAGTCCAGGGCGTCCACGTCAGAAACGGCCGAGCCCGCGTGGTTTCAACTTGTTGGCCCAATAGCGGACACCCGCCCGCCCGCCGCCGGCTAGATCCTGCGACGATTGGGGGGTTAAGTCGTCGTCCAGTTGATAGATTCGGGGGATGGCGGTGGCAATACGAAAGGCCGCACTGGCTTCATCGTCTAGGTTCTCGATCACCCGGGCCAGCCCGCGTATGGAACTGGTATGGGCCACCACCAGTACGCGTTTCCCGGCCTTTAGAGCCGGGCCGATCTCCTCCTCGAACACTGGCCGCACCCGCGCAGCGGCGTCGCCCAGGCTCTCACCCCTGGGTAGGCGCGTCGGGTCGATGTCGGCGAAACGCGCGACCTGCTCCAGCCACCGCGGATCATCGTCTTCCAGTAGCGGCGGCACCGCATGGTAGTCGCGCCGCCAAGCCACGACCTGCGCATTTCCGTGCTCTGCAATTGCGGCGGGACGCGTCACTTCTTGTAGTTGTCCGTAGTGGCGTTCGTTGAGCCGCCAATCGACAACGACCGGCAGCGATTCAGCCGCCATCGTTTCGGTAATCGCCTCCAGGGTTTCCCGCGCCCGTAGCAGCCGCGAACAGTAAGCGACATCGAACTCCAGGTTCGCGCGCCGCAGGGTTTGGGCGGCTTTCCGCGCCTCTGTCCACCCAGCCACGCTGAGCGGTGTATCGCCCCAACCCGCGAAGCGATTTTCCTGACCCCAACGTGTGGCGCCGTGACGTATGAGAACAAGTGTTGGCATAATAAAGCGATTCTGTGATGTTAGCGGCCCAATGAAGAGCCTAAGGGTCGTGTGGCCCGGAGGCCTTCTTCTGGAGTTTTATCGCCTCCAAGACGCTTTTTATACCGCCCATTTGCTTGTGGAAAAAGGTCGGGGGCGGCATACCACGGGGCCTATCGGTTGGACACCCGCTTAGTTGCTTGCAAGGACGGCCGTAGGAACGAAATGTCGGCACCAGAGACGCCAAGAGGTAAAGTCGCGCAAAGGTCGAAGATATCCGAACCAAAAGTGTGGCTGTTACTAGACGACCGCCCGGGTCATCGTACCCAGGTGCGCGGCCTGGCGCGTCTGCTGGGCGTGACTGGCGTGGAAAAGCCAATGGTTTTTTCCTGGCTCAACAAGCTGCCCAACCCCTTATTGGGCGGCAGCTTGCTATCTGTCGACACCGACAAGAGCGCGCCATTGCAAGCACCTTGGCCGGATTTGGTGATCGCCATGGGACGCCGGTCGGTGCCACCGGCGCGGTGGATCAAGAAGCAAAGCGGCGGTCGCACCCGAATCGTTCTGTTGGGGCGCAAGGCCGCCAACGGCATGGCGGATGTCGACCTAGCCCTGGTCTGCGCGCATTTTCAGCTTCCCCCCCACGCGCATCGGCGCACCATCGTGTCGCCGCCGACGCAAGTGCATGCGGCCTTGCTGGAGGCCGAATTGGCGCGGATTGGCGACCCCCTCCGTGAATTGCCGTCGCCGCGCGCCCTGTTCCTCATAGGCGGCCCGACCGCACAGCATCGCCTGACGGCGACCTTTGCGGGCACGATGGCCGCCGCAGTTACTTCCGCCGCAAAGAAAGCCGAATTAAGTCTGGCAATCGTCACGAGCCGCCGCACGCCAGAATCCGCAATCCATGCGATTCGAGAGGCCGCGCCCGACGCACACCTTCATCTTTGGCGACCTGATGCCGCAGATAATCCCTATCTCGCCTACCTCGCCGCGGCCGATTGCCTTGTCGTCACGGGCGAGAGCGAGTCGATGCTGGCCGAGGCGGTTGCCACCGAGAAGCCGCTGACGATCTATCCATTGGAGCCGCGACCCTTGACGGCTAAACAGCGAATGATTGCGAGTCTGACGCGCAGGGCCGAAGGTCGCGGCCCGCTGGCCACATGTGTCAGATTTCTGATCGGACACGGCTGGATGACGCCGCTGCGCGATCTGGACTTGATGCACCGGCTGCTGAAGGCGGAAGGGCGGGGCGAGTTGTTCGCCGGTAAGATCAATCTGGCGGCGCCAAGGCCTTCAAGCGCGTTTGCGGATGTTTCCGATCAGGTCTGGAAATTACTCGGCGAGGATGTGCGATTCGGCGAAGGGTCCGATGATGCATAAAGGTTGCAAGGACATTGCTTCTCGGTTGGGGTTCCCAAAACCGCTGGACGAACGGGCAATTTGGTTCTTCGGCGCAAGCCGGGATGACTTCGAGCGCGCGGCGCCATTGATCGAGGGACTCTCAGGGCGCGACACGCGGTTGGCGGTCCTCCTGACCGTTTCGCCGGGAGGGAATGGCGGGCAGGCCGCGACCCTGGCTGATTGGCTTGAAACACGGTTCCCGTCAGCGCGGATAGTCCCCGCGCCGTTTGGCAATGCGCTATCACTTAAGCTTTTTCTGCCGCGCTTGAGGCTGCGGGCCGCGGTTTTTCTGGAAGGCCCCGGTCGCCCCGACGGCCGCTTGGTAGACGGGCTTCGCGCACGGGGCATTTCGCTGGTTGGCGTAGCCGGACCTACGACGCCGGGTGACGCCTTTCCAGATAGCCTGAAAAGACTGCTGGAGCGGGTTTTCCTGATTGGCGCGACGCCTGCGCAAGCCCGATCGGACCAGAGCCCGCCGCTGGAGCCGTTGGATGCAGAGGCTTGCGTCGCCCGATTACAGGCCATCATGGCCCGCGATCTGAAAGCATCAGGCTCCGCATCGCGCAAGGGGCTGGCCGGGAAACTGCTCAATCTGACCGAACGCGATCAATGGAATGAACGCCTTGCATGGCGGATGAAGCGGTATCGCGGGTTGGAGGAACTGTCAGGAATTCTCGGCGCGCCGCAGACGATCCTCTGTCTGGGCAACGGACCTTCGTCGGAAGACCCATCGTTGAAGGATATGTCCTACGATGCTCTGTTCCGAGTCAATCATTCGTGGCTGGAACGCGGCTTTCTCGCGCAGCCTGATGTGGTCTTCACCGGTGCCAAGCAAAGTCTCAGGGTTGTTCGGCAGGCTATTTTCGGCTTGCAGTCGCGAGGTGCTGAATCGCGTCTGGTACGCGAACGCGTGTTCAACCCACTGTTGCCCGCCAGCCGGTTTTTCCATGTTGGCGATACGACACCATTGCTTTGGGACTTCGATTGGGAACATTTGCGCCCAACGAATGGCGCTTGCATGCTGGCGACAGCGGTCGCCTTGCGCCCTCAGCGATTGATTGTCGCAGGCGTCGACCTGTTCCAGCATCCCGAAGGCAGCTATCCGGGGGACAAAACGACAGCCAACGCCTATTCGCCCGGGCACAGCCGCGAGAAGGAGCAAGCCTTCATTCTGCAACTGCTGGCCCGCTATCCGGGTGAGCTGACAATTGTCAGCAAGGTATTGAAGGAAGCTTGGGAAGAATACCGGGCGCAAGTTGATGTGACACAAGCCGGACGCACCATCTAGCATTGGCGACGGGCGCTTCCATATTCTATAAGCTAAAACCGATAGACGGATTTCAGATTGGAGCCGCCTGCCGATAAGGCAGACGTGAATTGGCCGTGGCCGACGAGTTCAAGAAAGAAGCGCAGTTCAAGACCTACTGGCACCACCGCAAGCCGGGCTTCTGGTTTCGCAAGGATCGGGATCGCCCGGAGGGCATCCGCGATTTTCCCGAGGTTGTGCGTTTCGACGTCGATCCAGGCGTGCCCCCGAGCAGCAAACCACCCGTTAGAATTTTTCTCGGTACCGAGCCTTCACAATACCGCGCCGAGCGAGTCTTTATCTGGTCGGTCAAGCAAGTCCGCGATCCGGCCCGGGTCTACGAAATTTACATCATGAAGGATCTGAAGGGGTACGACCGGCGCGGCTGGAAGACCGGCTTCACGAATTACCGTTACGCGATTCCCGCGATGGCCGGCGGTCAAGGTCGTGCGATCTACAATGATGTCGATCAGGTCTATCTGTCGGACCCGGCCGAGCTGTTCGATCTGGAGATGGACGGCGCGGGGATTCTCGGCATTACCGGGCGTGAGACATCGGTTCTGCTGATCGATTGCGAGAAAATGGCGACGTTCTGGTCGATTGACGAAGCCAAGGCGGGCCGTAAGCATCGTTACTTTCGCGATATCACCCATGGCAACAACCTCTGGGGCCAGCTTCCCGGCGAATGGAATGCGCGCGATGAGGAGTTCGAGCAGGGCAAGTCGAAGTGCTTCCACTTCACGACCTTGCAGACCCAGCCTTGGCAGCCGTTTCCCGATCAATTGCTCTATAAACCGCACCCCGACGGTGAAGTTTGGTTCGCGCTTGAGCGCGCCGCCGATGAAGCCGGATACACGCCCTTCACGAAGGAACGCCCCAGCCGTCGTTTCACGGAGATGCTGGAGCAGTACCGTATCCTTCACGAGCAGGGCGAACAGACTCTGGAGTTGGAGCCGCAGCAGACCTTCAGCGGCAAGTCGCTGGCCCGGCATCTCGCCGATATCGGCAAGCTTTGCGGCAGGCACGGTGCTTCGAGCCTGCTTGACTATGGTTGTGGCAAGGCGCTGTTCTACGACCGCTTGCCAGGTGAACCCGACAGCAGCCGTCTGCGGCGACACGCGCAGCTTCCAGGCGTGACGGTGACTTGCTATGACCCAGGGTACAAACCCTTTTCCGATCCTTATGAGGGTCCATTCGACGGGGTTATCTCCACGGATGTCCTGGAACACATTCCCGAAGAGGATATCGGTTGGGTGCTGGATGAGATATTCGGCGCGGCCCGCAAGTTCGTCTATGTGGTTGCCGCTTGCTATCCAGCCCGCAAAACGCTGCCCAATGGCGAGAACGCGCACTGCACGCTGCTTAGTCCGGAATGGTGGGCCGGCCAACTTGAAACCGCGGCGCGTCGCAAACCGGGGGTTCATTGGACGCTCTGCACGATTGAGAAAACCAGGATAGGCAAGCGGCGTCGCCTGCAAGACGGTACTGGCGCTCAGCGTCAGGCAGCTTGAGCGCAAGGACGCAAGAGAAACGGCGATGCTGAACTATGACAACATGGAGCTTGCATACGAGCCTTATCCAATCGGCGTGACGCGACCGGCGTTGCCTGAGGCGGAGTATCGTGCGCTGGTTGCGAGCTTTCCCTCCGCGGACAAGATGCGCTTCAAGCCCGATAAGGGTGGCAAGTACTCGCTGTCGCAAGTGAACAATCCTGCCGAGTACAACCGTTTCATTCGTGAAACGCCGCCCTGGCGACGGTTTCATGCCTATATCAAATCACCCAAGTTCATCGAGGGGGCGCTGGCGATGTTGTTGCGGCACAACATCGACCTGGGGTTTCCCATGCCCGCTTTGCGCGAACGACTCTATCTCAAGCTCCGCGCCATCAAACGTGGCAACCCGGTGCCTCATTTTCCCCGCCTGAAGGCACGGTTTGAATTCTCCGCCATGCCCATTACAGGCGGCAATATCCTGCCGCACAGCGATCATGCGAAAAAGTTGATCACCATGGTGATCCCAATGCTTGATGAGGGTGAGTGGGACGAGAGCTGGGGCGGCGGCACCTCGATGGTTTGGCCAAAGGATCGCAGCCGGGCTTTCAATCGGGTCAACAACTATCTGGATTTCGACGAGGTGGAGCGCGTCAGAACCTTCCCCTTCCAGAGAAACCAGTGCCTCGTATTCATCAAAACGGATTTTTCCTGGCATGCGGTCTGGCCAATGACTGGCGATGATCCGGATAAGTTGCGTCGAACCTTGACGATTAACATTGAAAGCAGTTAAGGCTGGCTCACGTGCGCCGGAATGGGCGCAGGGGAAAGGGAGCCGGTATTCATGAGCAACAGGTTCGTCAAGGACCCGAAGGGCGGCTTCCTTTGGAACCGGCGCAGACGCTTCGCCTATAGCCGGTTGAAGCGCATCGCGCGGCGGTACGGCTTCAACATCTATCGCCGTCACATCATCTGGCAGACGGATTCTGAGTTTCTTGCGGTGCAGAAAGTCATCGAGGAACGCGAGATCGTACACATTCCCTACGACCGCTGTTATGTCCTGCTGGAAGCCAGCCGCAAAACAAGGCATTTGCCCGGGGACATCGCCGAGTGCGGTGTGCGTTTCGGCGCTTCGACTCTTTTTATCGCCGCGGGTATGGGCCGGGACGGCGATAAGACGCTTCACGCGTTCGACTCTTTTGCGGGTTTATCGGAACCTGGAGAGCACGACGTCGCCAAAGAATCCCAGCATGTTTGGGAAAGCGGCGAATTGGCCGTGGCCGAAGCCACCTTCCGCGACAATCTGCGTGATTACGCCGGACACATCGAGGTTCACAAGGGCTGGATTCCAGAGCGTTTCCCCGATGTAGAGGGTAAGCGTTTCTCCCTCGTCCATGTCGATGTGGATCTTTACGAGCCGACTTTGGACGCACTGGCGTTCTTCTATCCCCGGACCAGTCCTGGCGGCATGATTCTTTGTGACGATTACGGGTCCGCCAACTGTCCGGGCGCGAAGAAAGCGGTGGATGAATTCTTCGCCGACAAGCCAGAGGCGGTACTTTCTCTTCCGACCGCCCAATCTCTGGTCATTAAGCAATAATTTGCTCAGTTAGGCCTTTTGATCGACCGGACTTTTGGCGGTTTCAGAGGTGCTGGACGTGATCCGGCCGCTGTCCAGATGCCAGACTTCGTCGGCGACCGCCAGCAGAGCGGGTCGGTGAGTGACGGCAATGATCGTCACCTGTCCTGCCAACGCGCGGATGCGCTTGCAGATATCCTGTTCCGATTTCGGATCGAGCGCGCTGGTCACCTCGTCGAGAAGCAGGAGCTTGGGCTTCAGCGCAAGGGCTCTGGCAAGCGCGACCCGCTGACGCTGGCCACCCGATAGACGGGTGCCGCGTTCGCCTACCACGGTGTCCAGGCCCTCCGGAAGCTTGGTTACGTAGTCCCAGGCCCCCGCGACTTTCAGGCTCTCCTCCACATCGACCTCGCTGATGCGCGGGTCGCCCAGCGTGACGTTGGCGCGCACGGTGTCATGGAACAGAGCTAGTTCCTGGGGTACGTACCCGACCATGCCGCGCCACTGGTGCAGATCCAGATCTTCCAATGACCGGCCATCGAGAAGAACCTGACCGCTTTGCGGCCGGTGCAACCCCAGGATCAGGTCGATGATCGAGGTCTTGCCGGCGCCTGAGGGGCCGGTCAGCACATAGATTCGGTTGGCTACGATGCGCGCCGAGAAATCCTTGAGGATCGGCAGGTCCTTGTGGCCGAAGGATACCTTGTCCAGCTCTATGCTCTGATTGAGCGACGGGACGCCGCGCCCTTGGTTGCTTTCCTGTTCTTTGCGCGCTTCTTTTATGAGGCTCTGCACGGCAACGTGCGCCGCTTCGAACACAACTGACTTCTGGAAATACTGCTGCACTTTACCGACCGCGCCCAGGGTCTGGATCAAGATGACGCCGACGACCAACAAGGGCGTTACCGGCGAACCCATGACGTCCGTGGCGATGAAGAAACTGATCGTCATGACCAGGACGATCAAGACCTCCTCGGCAGAGGTGCGGGCGACGTTGGAAATGACTTGTCGATGGAGGGCTTTTTGCAGCTGAGCGATGCGATCGGTGAACAACCTCTCAAGGCCTTCGTGTTTGGCCATGGCTTTGAGGGGTTTCATATTGTTGAGCGCATCGCTGAGGTGGATCACAAGCTCGGCCGTACGCTTTTGCTGCCGGTAACCCGCCTTTTTTGAAAGGCGTACCAGGAAGTTCAAGGACCCAGCGATGCTGACACCGACGATGATGGCGTAAAGAGCGGCCTCCCACGAAATCGTAAGGGCGACGATAATCAGCACCAGCGCGCGTATCGACTCCGCCATGACCCGCGCGGCCATGAAATAACTCTGCCCCGCCTGCGTTGCGTCGACGCTGACGGCGTTCGCCATCCGGCCAACCGGCTGTGACGTGAAATAGGACCAACGCGCGGCCATGACGTTCTTCAACAAGCGCGCCCGCAGACCGGTCGAAACACGGGCCACCGCATGCGCCACATGATTCATGGCGACAATTGTCAGAGTCGCCTTGAGGATGACCGCCACGACAATGAGCGACAACAGGTTCATCAGGTTGACGCTCAATCCGATGGAACCAAGTAGACCCGAAATCAGATCATAGGCAAGCGATCCCTCGGCGCTCTGGTTCATCGCCACCGACAGCAAGGGCAGGAAGCTCGCCATGCCGAGTCCCTCGGCAAAGGACGCCAGAACCAGCGCGATCAAGACCGTCCAGGGATTGGCGTCCGGAGACTTGAAGAAAACCTTCAGGAGGTGGCGCATAAAAAGCGAGTATCCTTGGTATCGGGCGAGTTCGGTTTGCTGGCGGCCATCATGCCGCAGGACCGGTTCATTCGCAAATGCCCGGGACGGTTATTGAGACGCGGAGTTACTGACTTGGCAGGCGCTCGGCGACCTGCTCGGGGGAAAGCCTGGAAACCTTATCCAGTTCGACGCGCACATCACCCATACCGATCTTCGCTTCGATCAGGCGTGGAATGATGGGCCCGCCGTCATAAGCACGGACCAATGTGAACTTCAAGCCGTCCGGATAGGGGGCTTGGCGCCGTTCCTTGTCGGTGAACCCGGCCATCCAATCGAGCCGCATTTCACAGAAGAAACTGCCGTCGGAACCTTTCTCGGGCAAATGTTCAATGGTCATGTCGTAAAGTCTGCGCCCGTCGAACACCAGCTCTCTGGCGGTGCAGTCGTTGCGGTTTTCGGCGCGTTCCAGCATCCAGGCAAAGCTACTCAACGGGTCGAAACTTTGGCGCCGCAAGTCCTCCGCTATGGCCTCGCGCTCATCATCCTGGACCGGGTCCGGCGAAGCCATCAACGCAGACGCGTCTTCGCCGTGAGATACCTCCGACCAACGGAACTTCTTCTCTTTGCGGTACTCGGTGCGGAAATAATGTGGTTTGAAGCGCTCTTCATCGCGCGAACCGCGGGCGGTGGCGTCAACAGTGAACATAGGTGAGAAAAAGGCCGGCAACCCATCCTTTTCCATATGCAATTCGACGCTATAGGATTCGCGGTCCATAGCGACCAGAAGGTCGGCTTTCATGCTGTATATGCCTGCCACGTAGATATCGTATGACAGGCGGAAACCCGTGGGTTCGGCAGCGATAACCGGCGTCACCAATAGGGATAGGGTGACGGCGATTGGAGCAAAAAAGAACCGCTGCAGCTTCGTTATGTTCATTCGTTTCTGAATCTCCATCTACTGCAAAATAGGCCCGCAGGATTCACATTGGAAGAGGATCGCAATTGTAACACTCTACGTAGCGGTCCCGGGAATCCTCCCCGCTATTGCGATCAACACCTGTTGACCCTCAACGCAGCTAAGGTTTGAACTCTGCGGCAATCTCTTATATGAAGCCGCAGGTAAGCCCGCGAGACCGAATGATCGAATTCGGCTGGATTCGGACAGAACAGACAATAACCAGTGGGGGCCGCGACGCTGCGGGGGCTGCAGGACGATGCCTAGATTGACCCATCTTGATCGCCTTGAGGCGGAAAGCATCGAAATCATGCGTGAGGTTGTGGCGGAGTGCCGCAATCCCGTGATGCTCTATTCGATCGGGAAAGATTCCTCGGTCATGCTTCATCTGGCCCGCAAGGCGTTCCATCCGTCGGTGCCGCCCTTCCCGCTCATGCACATCGATACCACTTGGAAGTTCCGCGAAATGATCGCCTTTCGCGACAGGACGGTGGCTGAGGTAGGCATGAAGTTGATCACCTACACGAACGAAGAGGGCCGCAAGCAGGGCGTTACACCTTTCACCCACGGCTCGGCGGTCTATACGGACATTATGAAAACCGAAGCGCTGAAACAGGCGCTTGACCTGCACGGCTTTGATGCCGCGTTCGGCGGCGCACGGCGCGACGAGGAAAAGTCGCGTGCCAAGGAACGTATTTTCTCCTTCCGTGCGCCCGGCCACCGTTGGGACCCCAAGCGTCAACGGCCGGAGCTCTGGAACCTCTACAACACGCGCATCAAAAAGGGCGAGAGCATTCGTGTTTTTCCCCTGTCGAACTGGACCGAACTGGATATCTGGCAGTACATCTACCGGGAAGAAATTCCCATCGTGCCGCTTTACTTCGCCGATGAACGACCGGTGGTCGAGCGCGACGGCGCACTCATCATGGTTGATGACGAGCGGCTGCCCTTGGCCGAAGGCGAAACGCCGCAGATGCGGCTTGTGCGTTTCCGAACGCTCGGGTGCTACCCCTTGACCGGTGCCATTGAAAGCCCCGCGCGCTCCTTGGCGGAGATCGTGGCGGAAACGCTGGCGGCCAAGACCTCCGAGCGCAGCGGACGGGTGATCGATCATGACGGCGCCGGCTCCATGGAACGCAAAAAGCAGGAGGGCTACTTCTGATGACGGCGCCGGATAGCCCAAGCCCCGAGGTGCTGACCGCGGAAACAGTGGAAGAATACCTGAAGGCTCAGGACGACAAGGATTTGCTGCGGTTTATCACCTGCGGCAGCGTCGACGACGGGAAGTCCACCTTGATTGGGCGTCTGCTCTATGAGTCAAAGCTGATTTTCGAGGATCAGCTTGCCACGCTGGAGGCGGATTCCAAGAAAGTCGGCACCCAGGGCGAAAAACTCGATCTGGCCTTACTGGTCGATGGCCTGCAGGCCGAGCGCGAGCAGGGTATAACCATTGACGTGGCTTACCGGTTTTTTTCCACCGATGCCCGTAAGTTCATCGTCGCCGACACACCGGGGCACGAGCAGTACACCCGTAACATGGCGACCGGGGCTTCCACGGCGTCCGTCGCCGTCATTCTGATCGATGCTCGCAAGGGCGTTCTGACCCAAACCCGCAGGCACAGCCGTATTGTCTCGTTGGTCGGCATCCGCCATGTGGTCGTGGCCATCAACAAGATGGATTTGGTCGGCTACGACGTCTCGGTCTTCGAGAAGATCGAGCAGGAGTACCGGACTGCTGTCGCAGATCTTGGCTTTGCGGATATCCTTTGTGTGCCGGTCTCGGCGCTGGACGGCGAAAACGTCGTGCAGCCCAGCCAGAAGATGCCCTGGTACAACGGGCCGACCTTGCTCAGCTACCTGGAAACGGTCCCGGTCGCGGATGCGGCCCTAGCGCAGAAATTCTGCATGCCGGTGCAGTGGGTCAACCGACCAAACCTCGATTTTCGCGGGTTTTCCGGGCGTATCGCCGGAGGGACCGTTCGCTGCGGCGACTCGATTCGCGTGCTTCCTTCCGGGGTGGAGAGCAGGGTGCGCTCAATCGTGACCTTCGACGGTGAACTGGACGAGGCGGGCGCCGATCAATCCGTGACCCTGACCTTGACCGACGAAGTCGATGTCAGCCGCGGCGACGTGATCGCGGCCGCCGCGCAACCGCCGCAGGCCGCCGATCAGTTCGAGGTAAAACTACTATGGATGGCCGAGCATCACTTGATGCCGGGGCGGGCCTACACGGTGAAGATCGGCACGAAACAGGTGACCGGCACGGTGACCGATATCAAGCATCTGATCGACGTCAATTCCGGCGCGCACCTGGCGGGCAAGGCGGTCGAGTTGAACGAGATCGCGGTGGTCAATATTTCCTTCGATCGCCCGGTGGTCTTCGAACCGTATCAGCAGAACCGGACGCTCGGTGCGTTCATCATGATCGATCGTATGACCAATGACACGGTCGGTGCGGGCATGATCGACTTCGCCTTGCGCCGTGCATCCAATATTCATTGGCAGGCGCTCGACGTATCGAAGGAATCCCGCGCTACATTAAAGAATCAAACGGCGCGTTGCTTATGGTTCACGGGCCTTTCAGGGTCGGGCAAGTCGACCATCGCAAACCTTCTGGAAAAGCGATTGCAGTCCCTGGGCAAACACACCTACCTGCTGGACGGCGACAATGTGCGCCATGGTCTCAACCGAGACCTAGGCTTCACGGAGACGGACCGTGTTGAGAACATACGCCGGGTTGCCGAAGTATCTCGATTGATGGTCGATGCGGGATTGATTGTGCTGGTTTCCTTTATCTCGCCCTACCGGTCGGAACGTGATTTGGCACGTTCGCTCTTTGATGAGGGCGAGTTCCTGGAAGTCTTCGTGGATACGCCGCTGGCGCTTTGCGAGGCGCGCGATCCCAAAGGCCTCTACGCCAAGGCCAGACGCGGCGAGATCAAGAACTTCACCGGCATAGACAGCGGCTACGAGCCGCCGGAACAACCGGAAATGCGTCTGGAAACCGCGGACCTCTCGCCTGAACAAGCAGTGACCTTACTCCTGGATTACCTCAAGGAGCACTAGTAAGCGCCCAGGAGCTTTGGTAGCCAGAGCGAGATGGCCGGGAATGCGGCCAGGATCGCCAACCGCAAGAGGTCAATACCGACGAAGGGCAGGACGCCGCGCATGATGTCTTGCATGGCGATATCCGGCGCAACGCTTCGGATGACGAAGAGATTCATGCCCACCGGCGGCGTGATGAGCCCCAATTCAACCGTCACCACGGCGACAATGCCGAACCAGACCGGATCGAAACCGCTTTCCAGGATCAAGGGATAAAAGATCGGCACGGTCAGCAGGATCATGGCCAAGCTGTCCATGAAGCAGCCGAATATCACGTAGAAGACCAGAATGACGATCAGTACCTGCCAGGGAGCCAGGCCCCATTCGCGGATCAGCTCGACCATGCCGAAGGACAACTGGGAGACCGACAGCAGGAATCCGAAAATCTCCGCGCCGATGATGATCAGGAAAAGAGCGGCTGAGGTGACGACGGTATCGCGCAGAGCTTGCGCGAAAGCTTGCCGTTTCAGCCCCCGCGCCAAAGCGACCAACAGGGTCAGCATGGCGCCGGCGCCAGCGGCCTCGGTCGGCGTGAAAATGCCGCCGTAAAGACCGCCCATGACGGTTGCGAAGAGTAAGGCCACTGGGGAGGCGCGCCATAGCAAGGGCCACAGAGGTTCGTCCTGTAGCGCCTCCGGGCGTCCCGCATCTTCAGGGTGCAGTTTTAAATGCAGGACGATGACCAGCAGGTAGAGCGCGAAGGCGAGTAGTCCGGGCAGAACGCCCGCCAGGAACAAGGCGCCGACCGACTGCTCGGTGATCAGGGCATAGAGCAACAGCGCTATGCTGGGTGGGATCATGATGCCCAGTGTGCCGCCGGCGGCCAGACTGCCGCTTGCCAAGCGGTTGCTGTAGCCCTGGCGCTTCATCTCCGGTAGCGCCACCCGACCCATCGTGGCGGCGGTGGCAAGGGATGAGCCGGAGACCGCGGCAAAGCCCGCACTGGCGGTCACCGAAGCCAAGGCGAGGCTGCCCCGCCAGCCGCCCATCAAGCGCCGGGCTGCTGCGAAAAGGTCCTTGGAGAGTCCAGTCTGGGCGGCCAGATTCCCCATCAGGAGAAACAAGGGAATCATGGTGAACGAGTAGTTGCTCGCCACTTCGAAGGGACCTGTCATGAAGAGCGAGACCGCTGGCTGCCAGCCGACGATCGCGGCAAACCCGCCCGCACCGGTCAGGATCATTGCCAGCGCCACCGGACAACGCAGCACGATCAGCAAAAGTAAAATGCCGATTGCCAGGAATCCGATAGCCTCGGGGCTCATCAACTCGACTCCGCTTGATGGTGGCGTGTCACGGCGCGAAGCACGGCAGCGAGTGCAAAAGCGGCGGAGGTGATGGTTATGAAGCCATAGAAGAGGAAGAGCGGTATCTGCATATCTTGAGTCGCATCGCCCCGCTGTAGCGCGGTCAAGGTCTCCCAGGCGAAATTCCAGGCCATCAGACCACCCACACAACCGGCCAGGATCAGCCATAGCCGGTCCATAAACTGGCGTAGCGCCAGGGGCAAACGCGCCGTCAGGAACTCCACCCTGATCAAGCCTTCACCGGCAGCAAGTGGCAGTGCTGCGAAAATCAGAACGAGAAGCGCATAGCTGGCGGCCTCGATCGCGCCAGGAATCAGCAGGTCTATGGCGCCGCCACTGCTATCGTAAAGGATACGCGCCAGAATGCTGGCAGCGACCACTAGCAGCAGGAAACCAAGGGCTGCCGAGGACAGAGCAACACTGATCGCAACGAGGCGCGGCATGGCCTTCCTTTACCGCGCCACCGGCGCGGTCCCGTATTCAATTGGCGATCATGGCACGGCAGTCGGCGACATAGCCTTTGAAATCCGCGTAGGTCTGGCGTGCCGGAAGCCCTTGGGCCTCCAATTCGGTCAGATAGGATTCCGTAACCCGTTGACCCGCCTCTTCCCAGGCGGTGGTTTGCGTGTCGGAGAGCTGGTAAATCGTGCCGCTTGCCGCAGCTGCCTCACGCCCGACAATATCGCCCTGATCATAACCCCGTCCGGCGATCACCGCCCATTTCATCCCGGAATTGGCATCGATCGCCGCTTTGCCCGCGGCACCAAGCCGGTCGTAGGCCGCCTTGTTCATGGTCGCAACGAAAGCCAGGGAGTAGAGGCCGATCTCCGTGTGATTGGGCGCAACCTCGTCTACACGAAAACCCTTTACTGCTTCCCAAGGCAGCATGAAGCCATCGATGGTTCCGCGTTGAGTCGCCTCGTAGATTCCGGGGGCGGGCATTCCTACGGGTTCCGCACCCAGCTCCTCCAACAGTTTACCGATCACCGTCGTCGGGCGGCGAATCTTCAGGCCCTTCAGGTCGTCCAGGCTGGTGACCGCTTTATCGCGCGTGTGCAGATGGCCGGGGCCATGCACATGCACATAGAGCACCTTGGTGTCCTCGTACTCCGAATCCAGCACACCGCTGTCGTAGAGCTTCTGGAACGCGCAGGAGCCTTCCTCCGCTGTCTTGAACAGCCCAGGAAGCTCGACGATTTGGCTCAGCGGAAAACGATTCGCAGTATAGCCCTGTACCGTCCAGGCGATCTCGGCAATGCCGTTCTTGGCGTTGTCGTAGCCCGCGGGCGCTTTGCCCAGGGTCTGTGCCGGGAAAACCTTCACCTCCAGTTCGCCGCCGGACGCCTGTTCCACGCTTCGTGCCCAGTCCTCGAAGATAATTTGATTCTGCCAGGATCCGGCTGGCATGAAGTGCGCGTAGCGCAGCGTTGTCTCCGCAGCACTCGTGTCCGTCGGCTGCCCCATGCCCCAAAGCGAACCAGCAATCAGGCCTGCAACGATAGCTTTTTTCATTTCGGTCGTTCCCCTGTTTTCTCGCGTCCGGCCGGGGCCAACCCTGCCCACGCGCCGCTTGCGGATCGGGCGTGAGCCTAGCGCCCCAACTCGACAATGCAAGTGCATAGCAAAGCTACAACCCCTCTGCATCTCCGGGAAACGGCGGCCTTGAGTCCGTTGGCGACCTGACCGCAGCGTCTAGAGACGGGGTGGCCCCCGAACCTCGTGGATGCGCCCATGGACCGCGACCAAATCGCCCCGGCCTGCGGGCTTGTGCAAGACGCCGGCGAACCTGCTGTTAACGCTGTCGATCATGCGATTTGAAGTTTGTGCAAAATTTTTCTTGCACCGTGGATTCATTGGTCTTATATCCGCATTCGTTGTCGTCAATCGCACGTGCCTGTGGTTGGGCCTAGTCGCGGGATCGGATCATCGGTTCCCCCCAGCTTAAAGCAACGACGTAAGACGGCTTTTTTGGTCTCTGCCGGCGAGTCCAACCGCCGGGGTCACTGAAGAGGCGCTTACTGTTTGCCATAGCCGTGCGGAATGACACTTTTCAAAGACATTCCGTAAGACCGATGAAGGGTCATGATAATCTGCCTGCCTGAGCGGCTTGCGGATGCTTATGAACCTGGATATCGGCCACGTGACGCAAACATTCCCTTTCGTTCGCTTGAAGGAGGAGTGTGGGTCATGACGGATCGTATCCGTGACTATTTCAAGGCTCTCCCGCATGAGGAGCCGACCCTGGTTATTGATCTCGACGTGGTTCGCCAGAACTACCTCGGGTTTGCGCGTGCATTGCCGGATAGCCGGATTTTCTATGCCGTGAAGGCCAACCCAGCGCCCGAGATCCTGTCTCTGCTGGCCAGCCTGGGAAGCTGTTTCGATACAGCTTCGCTGCAAGAGATCCGCATGGCTCAGGCCGCCGGTGCTTCAGCCGAGCGCATCTCGTTTGGCAATACGATCAAGCGGGAAAGCGATATCGCCCGCGCCTACCAGTTGGGTGTTCGGCTTTTTGCCTTCGACAGCGATGCCGAACTGGAGAAGCTTGCGCGTCAAGCACCAGGCGCCAAGGTCTTCTGTCGCATTCTTTGTGACGGCGAGGGCGCCGAGTGGCCGCTGTCGCGTAAGTTCGGTTGCGAGCCCCGGATGGCCGAGCGTTTGATGCTCCGCGCCGCCGAACTGGGCCTCGATCCTTACGGCGTTTCCTTTCATGTCGGCTCCCAGCAGGCCAATACCATGGCCTGGGACGCCGCCTTGGCAACGGTCGGTCAGATTTTCCGCCGCCTGGAGCGCCTGGGCGTCAATCTGCGCATGGTAAACCTGGGCGGCGGTTTCCCAACCCGCTACACCAGGGACGTGCCGAATGCCGAACGCTACGGCTTTGCGATTCGTGATGCGCTCAGCCGTCATTTCGGCAACCGGTTGCCCGAGACCATTATCGAGCCAGGCCGTGGCATGGTCGGAAACGCTGGCATGATCCGTAGCGAAATTCTCCTGATCAGCCGTAAAAGCGATGCTGAGACGCAGCGTTGGATATATCTCGACATCGGAAAGTTCGGCGGGCTTGCCGAAACGATGGACGAGGCGATTCGCTATCCGATTGAGACACCCTGCGACGGTGCCGAAACGGAGGGCGCCATTCTTGCCGGTCCTACCTGCGATTCGGCGGATGTGCTCTATGAGAAGCGACCCTATGCGCTGCCCGTCAGCCTGGAGATCGGAGATCTGCTGCTGATCGGTGCTACGGGCGCTTATACCTCAACCTATTCATCCGTGGCCTTTAACGGTTTTCAGCCGCTTAGAACTGTCTGTATCTAACTCCCGGAAGGAGGATCCTGTTATGATGAGAATCATTGAACAGCGTCCCCAGGACGCTATTGCTGTCGCCGCACTTCTGCAGGACGTGTTCAACGGCAGTCATACGCGCAAGACCGTTCATCGGCTGCGCAGCGGTCGCCTCCCGGCTGACGGCCTGGCATTGGCCGCCTGGGAGAACGACGCTTTGATTGGCAGCGTCACCTTGTGGGACATAGCGGTCGGTGAACCGCACCGCTCAGCCTTGTTGCTGGGGCCGCTGGCCGTTCGGTCCGAGCGGCGGGGTGAGGGTTTTGGAATCGGCTTGATGGAGGTGGCTTTGCGGCGTGCGCGCGCCAAGGGTCACGGGGCGATCCTTCTGGTCGGCTGCGCGTCTTATTACGGACGCTTTGGCTTCTCCACGCTGCCCACACGCTCGTTGACCCTGCCGGGGCCGGTCGAGCGCAATCGCTTCTTGGGCCTGGAGTTGCGGCCCGGCTGGTTGCGTGGTCTTTCCGGGATGGTGCGCCCCGCAGCGCCCCTCTTTTTCGAGCAGCGCGCGGTCGCCTGATCCGCAATCAATTTAGTGCTAGAGTGAACCGGGCCGGGTTGTCGGCCCGGTTCCGTGTTTTATCGAATTTTGAGACTTGATCGAGACGAGAGGGAGTTTTGCTATGGCTAACTGGCCCATTCATGCCAGCTTCGATGGCGACATGGTGATGATCGGTTTTGGCTCGATCGGTAAGGGAAGCCTGCCGCTGATCCTACGTCATATCGCCGTGGACCCGAAACGCGTTACCGTGATTTCGCCGGACGATAGCGGACGCCCGGAGGCCGAGGCGCTTGGCGTTACTTTCGTCAAGACTGCCATCACGCCGGACAATTTGGCCGCAACGCTCGATCCGTTGTTCACCAAGCCCGGTGGTTTCCTCGTCAATCTCTCGGTCGAGGTGTCATCGCTCGACTTGATCCGCTATGCCGCAACGAAAGACGCGCTTTACATCGATACCTGCATCGAACCATGGCCGGGCGGCTATACGGATCCCTCGCTATCACCATCCGAGCGTTCCAACTACGCCTTGCGTGAGACGGCCTTGGCGCTCCGCGCCGAACTGGGGACGGACAGCCCGACAGCCGTTCTGACCCACGGCGCGAATCCGGGCATGGTCAGCCATTTGGTCAAGCAGGCCTTGCTCAATTTGGCCAAGGATCTCGACGTGGCCACCGACGTCCCCAGAACCCGCGCTGGCTGGGGCGCGTTGGCGGAACGCCTGGGCGTGAAGGGCATACACATCGCGGAGCGCGATACCCAGGTCACGGGGCAACCCAAGCCAAAGGACGTGTTCCATAACACCTGGTCCATTGACGGTTTCATCTCCGAGGGTTTGCAGCCGACCGAGCTTGGTTGGGGTAGCTTCGAGGGCGACCTTCCCTTCGACGGTGGAGAGCATGCGTTCGGCGAGAAGGCCGCCATCTATCTGAATCGTCCCGGCTGCACCACCCGCGTCAGAACCTGGACGCCGGCCGCGGGCTCTATCATCGGCTATCTGATCACCCACTCGGAAGCGATCTCGATTGCCGATTACTTCACGATCAAGAACGCCGACGGCTCGCTGCGCTATCGCCCGACTTGCCACTACGCCTATCACCCCTGCGACGACGCAATCCTGTCGCTGCACGAGATGCAGGGCAATGGCCTGGAGCCTCAGAGCCGCTTCCGCTTGCTCAATGACGAGATCATTCAGGGTATGGACGAGCTAGGCGTGCTGCTCTACGGCCATGCGAAGAATGCCTACTGGTACGGTTCGCAGCTTTCCATCGAGGACGCGCGTGAACTGGCGCCCTACCAAAACGCAACCGGGCTGCAAGTGACCTCGGCCGTCCTTGCAGGCATGGTCTGGGCTTTGGAGAACCCGCGCCGTGGTGTCGTCGAGCCCGACGAGATGGACTTTGACCGGGTCTTGGAGATTCAAATGCCTTACCTCGGTCCGGTGATCGGACAGTACAGCGACTGGACGCCGCTCAAGGGCCGCGAAGCATTGTTCCCGGAGGATGTGGACCGGGACGAGCCCTGGCGCTTCAAGAACGTCATCGTTCGCTGACAGTGGGAATACGGGTCCGGGCTGACGTTGATTCCTGAGGTATAGCACGGCGGGCGGCTTGCATTTTGTGGTGGGCCGGGTATTTTTGTTGATCAATTGTTCAACTTTCCGCGGGGCCGTGCGATCATGCCAAAGGTGGGAATGGAGCCGATCCGTCGGCGGCAACTGATCGCCGCAACCATCGAGGCAATACACGATCGCGGCTTTTGCGGCGTCACCATTGGCGAGATCGCGAAGCGTGCGGGGCTGTCCTACGGACTGGCGCATCACTACTTCGGCAGCAAAGAGCAATTGCTGGCTGCCACTATGCGCCAGTTGTTGGATTCGCTGGGGCTGGAGCTACGCCAGCGTCTGGCTAAGGCGACCACACCCGATGAGCGAATCCGAGCCATCATTGCCGCCAATTTCGGCGACACCCAGTTCACAAAAACCTTGATATCGGCTTGGTTGGCCTTCTATCTGCAAGCCCAGACCGGCCCTAATGCCCGCCGGCTGTTGCAGATTTATCAGATACGCTTGGCGCGTAACTTCGCCTATGCTTTTCGTGCCTATCTGCCGCCCGAAGAAGCGCGCGCTTGCGCGATCGGGGCGGCAGCCATTATCGACGGCCTCTGGCTGCGCTACGCACTCGCTGGACGGATACCCGATCCAGCGGACGCCATTGCCTGGGCCGAAGGTTTGATTTTTCGCCTGATCGGGAGACATGAGATTGCCTAGATCCTACACCGACGAGAGCGACTTCATCATCGTCGGCGCCGGGTCCGCCGGTTCGGCCATGGCCAACCGCCTGTCGGAAGATGGAGCCAACAGCGTCTTGGTGCTGGAATACGGCGGCAGCGACTTCGGTCCTTTCATCCAGATGCCGGCAGCGCTCTCCTATCCCATGAATATGCGCACCTACGACTGGGGTTACTGGTCGGAGCCGGAGCCTCATCTGGGTGGGCGCAGTTTGGCTTGCCCGCGCGGCAAGGTGATTGGTGGGTCTTCCTCCATAAACGGAATGGTGTACGTACGCGGTCACGCCTGCGATTACGATGCTTGGGAGGAGATGGGCGCCAAGGGATGGGGTTACCGAGATGTGCTGCCCTATTTCAAACGTCTGGAGAATTCTCACGGCGGCCAGGAGGGGTGGCGCGGCAGCGACGGCCCCTTGCATGTCAGCCGCGGGAAGCAGAAAAATCCGCTTTACAGTGCCTTTATAGAGGCGGGCCGGCAGGCGGGGTATCCTGTCACGGAAGATTACAACGGCGCCCAGCAGGAAGGCTTCGGCGCCATGGAGATGACAATCTGGAAGGGGCGCCGCTGGTCCGCGGCCAACGCCTACCTGAAACCGGTGCGTGCGCGCGCCAATCTGGAAATGCGTACGCGTACGATGGTTCGCCGCATTCTCTTCGATGGCAAACGCGCCGTTGGCGTTGAGGTCGACCGGGGTGGCCGCATCGAGCGTTATCACGCCCGGCGCGCCGTCATACTGGCGGCGTCCTCGATCAACTCGCCGAAGATTCTCATGCTGTCGGGCATAGGTCCGGCCGCGCAACTCCGCGAACAGGGGGTCGAGGTTATCGCCGACCGCCCGGGCGTTGGAGAAAACCTGCAGGATCACCTGGAACTTTACCTGCAGATGGAATGCCTGCAGCCCATCACGCTGTATAAGCACCTGAACCTGATTTCCAAGGGTATGATCGGTCTGCGTTGGCTGCTGTTCAAAAACGGCCTGGGAGCGACCAACCATTTTGAGTCGGCAGCCTTCGTCCGCTCCAAGGCAGGGGTCAAGTACCCTGATATTCAGTATCATTTCCTGCCGGTCGCCATTCGCTACGACGGCAAGGCGCCCGCCAAGGCGCACGGCTTCCAGGCCCATGTTGGTCCCATGCGTTCGCCCTCGCGCGGCTGGGTGCGTCTGCGCTCCGGCGATCACCGCGATGCGCCGAGAATTCAGTTCAACTACATGTCCTCGCCGCAGGATTGGGAGGATTTCCGAACCTCCATCCGCATGACGCGGGAGATATTCTCACAACCCGCTTTCGCGCCTTATGTGGGCCGCGAGATCACACCGGGCGTTGCCGTTCAGGAGGATGCCGCGCTGGACGATTTCATCCGCGAGGCCGTGGAGAGCGCCTATCACCCCTGTGGCACCTGCCGCATGGGCGCTGCAGACGATGTGAACGCCGTGGTTGACCCGGAATGCAGGGTCATAGGCGTCGAAGGACTCTACGTTGCCGATTCCTCGATCTTTCCAAGGATCACGAACGGCAACCTGAATGGCCCCTCAATCATGGTCGGCGAGAAGGCGAGCGATCATATTCTGGACCGCGAGCCCTTGCCGTCTGCCAATCAGGAACCCTGGATCAACCCGAATTGGCAGACCAGCCAGCGCTGAGGAAACCCAGCAGCGAAGAAACTTTGCACGACCGGGAAAAGCATCCTACATCTAGCACCATGATCGAAGATTTTACCGACCCACAGATCGAACGCTATGCCCGCCACCTGGTGTTGCCGGAGATCGGTGACGAGGGGCAGGCGCGTTTGCTGAGTGCCAGCGTGCTGATCGTCGGCGCGGGTGGTCTTGGCTCGCCGCTGCTGCTCTATCTGGCTGCCGCCGGTGTTGGCCGTTTGGGCGTCGTCGAGGACGATAGCGTCGATCTGTCGAACCTGCAGCGCCAGGTTCTGCACGACACACCCGCCGTGGGCAGCCACAAGGGCGACAGTGCCCGTGAGCGCCTGGCCGCGATCAATCCGGAGATCGAGGTGACGCTGCACAAGACGCGCCTGACGGCGGAGAACGCGGGCGAGATTGTCGCTGGCTATGATCTGGTGGCCGACGGATCGGACAACTTCGCCACCCGCTTCCTGGTTAACGATGCCTGCTATCTGGCCGGGAAGACTCTGGTATCGGCTGCAATCATGCGCTTCGATGGACAGCTTTCGACCTTCAAAGCGCATCAGCGTCACGAAGGGGAGGAGGCGCATCCTTGCTACCGCTGTCTCTTTGGCGAGCAGCCGGAGCGTGATCCCAAGCAGTCCTGCGCCGATGTCGGGGTGCTGGCCAGTCTGCCGGGCGTGATGGGCAGCCTGCAAGCCACCGAGGTCATCAAGGAGATTACCGGCGCGGGCGACACTCTTTCGGGTCGCTTGCTGCTCTACGACGCCCTTTCGACCAGCTTCCGGGTGATCCGCGCCAAGCCCGACCCGGCCTGCCTGCTCTGCGGCCCGCAGGCGCGCATCACCAGCCTGGACCCGGCCCGCTACCGCCCCGAAGACGCCGTCTGCGAGAGCTGACAGGCACGAAGGTCGAGCTACAGTTCTTTCCCTAGAACATTGTCTCCAGGACCCGGTCGGGCGGCGTGTGGCCGTCGGCAAAGGTCTTGATGTTGATGATCACCTTTTCGCCCATGGCGATACGCCCCTCGATGGTGGCCGAGCCCATGTGCGGCAGCAGGATCACATTGTCCATCTTCAAGAGCTTGGGATTGACCGCCGGTTCGTGCTCGAAGACATCGAGCCCGGCGCCCGCCAGTTCGCCCCGGTCCAACATGCGGGTCAGGGCGTTCTCGTCCATGACCTCGCCACGGCTGGTGTTGACGATGTAGGCCTGCGGCTGCAGCAGCTTCAGGCGCCGTGCCGACAGCAGATGGTAGGTCGCGGGGGTATGCGGGCAGTTGATCGAGATAATGTCCATGCGGGCCAGCATCTGGTCCAGGCTGTCCCAATAGGTCGCCTCCAACTCGGCCTCGAGGTCCGGGTGGACCCGGCGGCGGTTATGATAGTGGATCGATAGCCCGAAGCCCTTGGCCCGGCGCGCCACGGCGGTGCCGATGCGGCCCATGCCGATGATCCCCAGACGTTTGCCCCAGATGCGGTTGCCCAGCATGTGGGTGGGTCCCCAGCCGCTCCATTCACCGTCGCGCAGCAGACGCTCGCCTTCGGTCAGGCGGCGCGGCACGGCAAGGATCAGCGCCATGGTCATATCTGCGGTGTCCTCCGTCAGGACACCGGGGGTATTGGTCACGGTGATGCCACGCTGGCGCGCCGTTTTGATGTCGATATGGTCGACGCCGGTGCCGAAGGAGGCGATCAGCCGAAGCTTTGGCCCGGCCTGCGACAGGACGGCGGCGTCAATGCGGTCGGTCACGGTCGGCACCAGGATTTCGGCAGTCTTCACCGCCTCCACGAGTTGCGCCTGGCTCAAAGGTTTGTCGTCCAGGTTCAGTTTCGTGTCGAACAGCTCCATCATCCGCGTCTCGATGACGTCTGGAAGACGGCGAGTGACAATGACCAGAGGCTTCTTCGATGGAGCCATTCTTTTCTCCCTTCAGGACGGCCGACGGATAGGACGGCGACAAAGCGAACTTGCGTGGCGCTGGCGGTCCCTTAGCAAGACCCTATGGCCTTTGTCCAGATTAACACAAGCAGCCTTCGTGTAAGTCCAGAATGATGAGGGGGCTAGCAGTCTCTTCAAAGTGGCCGATAGTGTTGACGCGAGCACCAAACCCTGCGACAGCAGAAGATCGGCTGGCCGTGAAGGTCGTCCGAGTCGCGGTGCGGGCTTGAGTAGCGATCCCTGCCGACGGGGTGGAGAGGGTTTGACGTATGACGGGCAGAAGAGGAAGGCAAGTCGTTTTAAACGCGCTTTTCTGCTTCGGTCTGTTGTTTTCCACCTACGCCGAGGGCCTGGCCCAGCAGGCGGGCAGCGAGACCCGCGAAATCGAGCGGCCGGGCCGGACCGGTCTTCCACTGCCCCGGTTTGCCTCCTTTCGATCAGATGAAGTCAACCTGCGCACCGGCCCCGGTGTGCGCTATCCGATCGAGTGGGTTTACCGGCGGCAAGGGCTGCCCGTTGAAATCGTCGATGAATTTGAAACCTGGCGGCGGGTCCGCGATTGGGAGGGCACGCTGGGCTGGGTTCACCAATCCATGCTGAGCGGCCGCCGCACCCTTCGCGTCCAGGGCGACCAGGTCGCCTTGCGACGGGAGCCTTCGGAGAGTGCGGCCCTGGTGGCTTGGCTGGAAGGCGGCGTCATCGGTGAGCTCAAGGGCTGTGACGGTGGCTGGTGCAGGGCCGAGGTTGCGGGTTATGACGGCTGGCTGATGCGGAGCGATTTCTACGGCACCCTGCCGCGCGAAGATTTGCAGTGACTTGACCCTGGCGGCTTCAACGCCGATATCTGTGGGCGCCCATAGCCCAGCAAATGATCTGAAATATGAATTTTAGTACGCACAAGTTTTTTCCCGACCGACTGTTTGCGGCATTGCTGTTGGCACTGACGGTCCTGGCAATGGCATTGCCCCAGGCTGCTGCGAAGCCGTTGCGGTTGATGGCGTACGGCGATTCCTTGATCCATGGCTATGGCTTGGGTCCCGGTGAAACCTTTCCGGATCAGCTTCAGGATGCCCTGGATGAAGCCGGATACGACGTGACCGTCATCAACGCCGGCAATTCCGGCGAGACGACGGCGGGCGGTCGTGCACGGCTGGACTGGAGTCTGGCGGAGAGTCCAGATGCGGTGCTTTTGCTGTTGGGCGCCAACGATATGCTTCGCGGCATCGATCCTGCCGAGGCAAAGGCCAATCTTTCCGCCATTATCGAGGCATTGCAGGCCCGCGACATAGAGATACTGCTCGCCGGTATGCGCGCGCAGCCGGGGCTTGGAGCTGATTACGTCGACGCGTTCAACGCGCTCTACCCGGCGCTGGCCGAAACCTACCAAGTGCCGCTCTATCCCTTTTTCCTTGAAGGCGTGGCGGCGGTGCCGCCGCTGAATCAATCCGACGGTTTGCATCCCAACGCCGATGGCGTGGCGCGGATTGTCGAAGCAATCCTGCCCAGTGTGACGGGTTTGCTCGATCAACTCCGAGAGGCGCCTTGATGACGGATGGGCCAACGGGAATCGAATCGGTGTTCGTGGCAGGGCGGGGGCAAGGTGCCGACTGGAGCGCTTGTCTAAGCGCTGCACTGGCGGAGATCGGGCGCTTGCCTGACCAAGCGAACATCGGGTTCATCTATGCGACTGACGAACTGGCGAAGGACTGGGACGATATCCTGGTTGCCTTGCGGTCTAGAACATCGGTTGACAACTGGCTTGGCACGGTTGGTGTCGGGGTGGCGGCAAGCGGATGGGAGGCTCACGATCAGCCCGCTCTTGTGTTGCTGATCGGACGCCTGCCGGAAGAGGATTTTCGCGTTTTCGGGCCGTTGGTCGACAGCCTTTCTGAACTTGAAACCAAGCATGGCGCGTGGCTTGGGGATAAACACCCGACACTGGCGCTGGTGCATGCCGATCCGACAAATCCGCACATTGCCGACATGATTCCGGCGCTCAGTCAGGTCAGCGGCTGCTTTTTGGTTGGCGGATTGACTGCGAGCCGAAGCCCAAGCCAACCGCAGGCCGCAGGTGGGGCGGTGACAGGTGGTTTGAGCGGCGTATTCTTTGGCTCGCGGGTTTTGGCGGCGACGGCGTTGAGCCAGGGATGCACGGCGTTGGGCGATAGCCATGTCATTACAGCAGCAGACCAGAATGTCATCGAAACGTTGGATGGCCGGCCTGCCTACGAGGTGCTGCGCGAGACGGTTGGCGAACTCTTGATGCGCGACCCTCGGCGGCTTGCGGGATACATAACGGTGGGCTTTCCGATTTCCGGCAGCGACACCGGTGATTACCTCGTTCGCAATCTCGTTGGGCTCGACCCGAATTCGGGGCTCGTGGCGGTTGGCGAGGAAGTGACGGTCGGGCAACGGGTCTTTTTCGCTCGCCGCGACCCGCAATCGGCCGTGCGCGACCTGTGCCGCATGCTGGAGGGAATTGAAAGCCGTATCGAAGGTGTGCCAAAAGCCGGAATCTATGTTTCCTGCTCGGCTCGGGGTCCGCATCTTTTTGGCGTTAATTCCGAAGAGTTGAAACTTGTTCGAGAGGTTTTGGGAGATTTCCCGCTGGTTGGTTTCTATGCCGGGGGGGAGATTTCTAATGACCGACTTTATGCCTATACCGGCGTGCTCACGCTCTTGCTCTGACAAGCTTGCGGCCGTTGGATTTCCTGATCGGGGAGTAGCTATCAAATGGAGATGAGAAAGCTCGGCCGTAGCGGCCTTGAGGTCAGTGCGGTTTGCCTGGGGACCATGACCTGGGGAGAACAGAACAGCGAGGCCGAAGGGCATGCGCAAATGGATCTGGCGCTCGAACGCGGCATTAATTTTTTCGACGTTGCGGAGATGTACCCGGTTGATCCTCGAGCCGCGACTTACGGGCGTACCGAGGAGATCATCGGCACTTGGTTTGCCGCTCGCAAGCAGCGGGACAAGGTGATCCTGGCGACGAAGGTCGTGGGCCCCGGCCCTCGCTTTCCCTATATCCGCGACGGCAACCAACGGCTTGATCGCAAGAATATCAGCGCCGCTGTGGATGCGAGCCTGAAGCGTTTGCAGACGGACTATATCGACCTCTACCAGCTTCACTGGCCCGACCGCGCGACCAATGCCTTTGGCCGCCTGGGATTCGTCCACAAACCCGATGAAACTATGACCCCGTTGGCTGAAACCCTGGAAGCTCTCGACGAGCAGGTAAAAGCCGGAAAAATACGGCACATTGGCGTTTCAAACGAAACGGCTTGGGGCTTGATGCGCTATCTGGCGCTGTCCGATCAGGGCTTGGGGCCGCGTATGGCTTCTATCCAGAACCCCTACAGCCTTTTGAACCGCAGTTTCGAAGTCGGGTTGGCCGAGGTGGCGATTCGCGAGGACTGCGGGTTGTTGGCTTATGCGCCGCTGGCCGCGGGGGCGCTGTCAGGTAAGTATCTCGACGGGAAGCTGCCCGCGGGCGCTCGCTTCACCCTGTTCCCAGGCAACACGCGCTATAGGGGCGCGCGCGCCGACTCGGCGGTTCGTACCTATTGCGAAATCGCCGCACGGCATGGTTTAGACCCCGTTCATATGGCCCACGCCTGGGTAATCAGCCGCCCCTTCGTCACCAGTTCCATCATCGGGGCAACCTCCGTTGAACAGCTTGAGCACGACCTGAAGGCCGCAACACTCAAGCTTTCCAAGGAATTGCTGGCTGAGCTGGAAGAAGCCCACAAAGATCATACCTATCCCTGCCCCTGAGGGTATTTTTCCGGGCGACGTCGAGATGCTTGATTCGCTGGCACCAGATGTCATGCTTATCGGAGCATCAAGGAGGGATTCGTCATGCGCCTCTTCGTCGCCCTGGATATACCTGAAGACCTGCGTGACGATCTTGCCATTCTCTGCAACGGAATTCCCGGCGCGCGTTGGGTCCGCCCGGAGAACTTCCACATAACCCTGCGTTTTCTGGGTGAGATCGACGGCGGGCAGGCCGATGACCTGCACAGCCTGCTGACCCGCATCTTTGCGCCAGGCTTTGAGCTTTCGCTACGTGGTGTCGGTGCCTTCGGCGACCGCAGCAAAACCAGGTCTCTTTGGGCGGGGGTGGAACCCAACGGCGCCCTCAATCACCTACGCGACAAGATTGAATCGGCGTCGGTCCGGGCGGGGTTGCACCCCGAACCGCGCAAATTCCGACCGCACATCACGTTGGCGCGCTTTCGCGGCGGCGGTTCGGCAATGCCGGAGATACAGGATTTCATAACCCGCAACGCCCTGTTCCGCAGCGCGCCTTTCCAGGTCGAGCGTTTCACGCTGTACCAATCGTTCCTGAGCGGCGAGGGCTCTATCTACCGGGCTGAAGCGGACTATGATCTGTTGCGGGTCATGGCTGAGGGCTATCAGTTGAACGCGGGACTTCAACGGTAAATTAGTTTGCACAGCAGGATCGATCCGGCGAGCAGCAGGGTCATGCTGTTAGCAAGGATTATCGGCAAGTCCCCGATCATGAGCCCGTACGTCAGCCATAAAAGCACGCCGGTCACGAATATTAGGAACATGGATAGCGAAAGATCGCGGGTGGAGCGTGATCGCCAGGCTTTGACCGCCTGGGGTAAGAAGGCGAGGGTGGTGCAACTCCCGGCTAGAATCCCGATCAAAGTGAAGGACTGCATGTTGGGTCACCGTTTCGAGAATGAGGAATCACAGAGGTTAAAGCGCTCCTATAATCCCGAAACCCACTGGACTGGAAGCCCTCATTTTGCCGATCTGCGGATTGGCTTTACTCTGCGGCAACAAAGACCTTGCCTGGGGCGATTCCTGGGTGCACACCTTCTGTCCGGATTTAAGGGCGGCCTCGGAACGGACCGCTCCAGGGGAGACGTGCTTCATGGCGCTGCTGCTGGGAATTGATACGGGCGGAACCTACACCGATGCCGTCGTCTTCGACGATGAACGCGAGCGGGTGATTGCCAGCGCCAAGGCGCTCACGCGTAAGGACAATCTCTCCCGTTCCGTAACCGAGGCGAGCGATGCCGCTCTTGCTCAGCTGGAGCCCGGAACGCATCGCGCCATCGGGTTCGTGGCGCTTTCGACCACCCTGGCCACCAATGCCATCGTTGAGAATCACGGGTTCCCGGTGGCGCTGGTCATGATCGGGCAAGACGAGAAGATGCTCGACCGCGCCGGTCTGGGGGCCGCTTTGGCGGGCGACCCGGTGTTGTTTATTACCGGCGGCCACAACCATGACGGTAGCCCACGCGCGGCGCTCGATGAAGCCCAGTTGCTGGAAGGGGTTCGGAAGATTGAAGGACGCGCCGCGGCCTTCGCGGTCTGTAGCTACTTTGCCGTGCGCAACCCGGAGCATGAACTGCGCGTTCGGGACCTATTGCGTGATAAAACGGGCCTGCCGGTTACTTGCGGGCACGACCTTTCCGGAGCGCTGGACGCACCGCGCCGGGCGCTGACGGCACTTTTGAATGCGCGCCTCATTCCCATGATCGAACAGCTCATACGCGCCGTGCAGGGTATGTTGGAAGCGCGTGAAATCGCGGCGCCCCTGATGGTGGTCAAGGGTGATGGTTCCCTGATCGCTGCGGAAACGGCGCTTGAAAAGCCGGTGGAAACAATACTTTCCGGTCCGGCGGCCAGTGTGGTCGGCGCGCGCTTTCTTTCCGGCGAGGGCGATATTGTGGTCTCCGATATCGGCGGCACCACGACCGATATCGCGGTTCTCCAGAACGGCCAGCCGCTGCTTGATCCAGATGGCGCGCGCGTCGGTGGTTACCGCACCATGGTCGAAGCGGTGGCGGTCCATACCGTCGGACTTGGCGGCGACAGCGAGTTTAGGCTTGATGACCGGTTACGGCCCGTGCTGGGTCCGCGCCGAGCTCAGCCGCTCAGTCTTTTGGCGCTGGAGCATCCTGGCGTGCTGCCGGTTCTGCGCGAGCAGGCCGAGCGTCCCTGGCCCAGCGAGAACGATGGCCGCTTTGCCCTGAGGGTCCGTAGCCTGCCACCGGGCGGAGAGGGCGCGCTTTCCCGGCTGGAGCGCAGCATCTGGGACGCTCTGGCGACCGGGCCGGTGGCGCTGGGGAATCTACTTGGCGGCGCGTTCCCAATTGGATCGCTTCGCAAGTTGGTGGACCGCGGGTTGGTCATTCTCAGTTGTTTCACACCTTCAGACGCCGCGCATGTTCTGGGTCTACAGAACACCTGGGAAGCGGAGGCTGCGCGCCTCGGCGCTTTGCTCTGGGCACGCCGGGAGGATGCTTTCGGTAAAGCGATTGCTGAGTCCGCCGAGGCTTTTGCGTCGATGGTTTACGAACAGGTCATCCTGCAGTCAGGAGAAGCCATTGCCTTGGCGGCCTTGTCCGAGGAACTTCGGTCGAGCAATCCGGCGGCTTCCAAGCTGGCGGCCGGTGCAAAGGAGGAATCCCGGAGTTTTATCAACCGCGCGCTGGCAACGCCCGGCGTGGGCGGCTTGCTGGGATTTTCCGTAAAACTGCAACGCCCTTTGGTCGGCATCGGCGCACCTGCCGCAACCTACTACGAAGAAATCGCCAAGCGGCTTGGCACGCGTCACGTGGTGCCGCGTTTTGCGGAGGTATGTAATGCGGTCGGCGCCGTTGCCGGTGGCGTCAGCCAGCGGGTCCTGGTTTCCGTGACTCAGCCAGAGGAAGGCCGTTTCCGCCTGCACAGCGCTTTGGGAGTCGAGGACTTCACGCAACTCGACAAGGCGCTGCAACGCGCTGACGCGGTGGCCACTGCAAGTGCCCGCAAGGCAGCAGAAGCTGCCGGAGCGACAGAGATCAAGGTTGAGTTGCAGCGTGAAATCAAGGCAGCGACACTGCGCGGGGACAAGGAGATTTTTGTCGAGGCGCAGATCACGGCCCGCGCCTACGGCAGACCCAGGTTGACCCGTTCTGCGGTATAGCTGCGGGCGGCTCGGATCAAGCGACGGTATAGTCGCTGTTGTCCGGGATTGAAGATTAGGAATTCTGGGTGCCACTGAACGCCGAACAGAAAGGCTTGGCCCCGGCCTTCAAGTGCCTGGACAACGCCTTTTTGGTCGTGTGCGACAATTGCCAAGCCGTGTCCCAGGCGGTCTACAGCTTGGCGGTGTAGTGCGTTAACACGGCACCGTGTCACTCTGAGAATTGCCGCAAGCCTGCTGTCTGGGGCAATATCAATTGTCAAAAGGGGGAGAGGGGTTCGTCGCCGTCCCGTGTCATCATAAACGAGTTTGATGTCGCCGTGTAGGTTGCCGCCCCTGGCGACGTTGATCATCTGGGCGCCTCGGCAGATTCCGAGTATCGGGAGCCCGCTATCCTCAGCGGCGCGAAGCAGATCGAGCTCCAGTTGATCACGTTCCGGGTCCAAACGCACTGCGGGATCCAGGGCGCCACCATAGAGTGATGGTACGATATCATCGCCACCACCGACGATCAGACCATCCAGATCTTCGATTGAAACGCGCTTGTCTGCGGTAATGCGAAGGCCGCGCCCACCGTTTCGCCAGATCGAAAAGCGGTTAAACCACCACATGAAGCGCCCGCCGCGGCGCGACGTGGTTACACCAATGATCGGTCGACGGGTCATAATCCGCTCAAGATTTCATCGACCTTTTCGGCCCATCCAAAGGAAAGGATCTGATCATGATGATCAATATATGCGGTCTGCAGTTTTGCCAGTCGGTCGCTATCCATAGCCAGACGCTCAACCTCCAACCAGAAGTTCCATTCACGGGCCAAGTTCCATTCGGGATTGTCCACTTTTGAATCCGGTAATCGGTAGTGAAATGCCGGCCTGCTGCGGACCTTGACGTTCGGCAGACGGCGTTTCACTCGTTCCGGATCGAAGTGACCAAAGATTGGCAAAAGATCTAATTCTCGGCTGCGGGTGGGGTTGGCTTCCATGTAATCGTCCATCAAGCCGCCGAGGTCGGGAGCGTAATCGGGATCTATGACTTTGGAGATATAAGCGTTGGAAAAGGGATCAATAAAGGGCGTCAGGCGTCGCTTTAAATTTACATCGATTTTCTGGCGCAACCAGGCGCTTAGTAGAAGATAGGCGCGCAGGTGCTGAAGGAGATAGGCAACGTCATGTCGCGCGAGTTCTGCATTGATCTGCATGCCGTAAGCGGCAAACCAGCGACCGGTCGTACCAGTGGCTCCCGCTTTTCGCAATTCGGTCACCAAGGTTTCCAGGCGGTCGAGTTTGTCGAAGGGAATTGGCGGGCAGGCGATCTCTCGGGGCAGCCAGAGGGCCGCGATGTCTCCGGCGGTTTTCGCCAGTTCCGCCTCAATCTCCTGGAGCAGCGGCGACAGTTCGCTTTGTTCGGGTCTGTCCTCTAGGTGAATTATGGTGAAGTCGAGCTCCACCAGGAAATCCCCGAACTGGGTATCCAGAACCTTGAAGCGGTGCGGATCGGAATGGGTCAACCTGCCACCGAAAAGCCGTTGGACGATCTTGCCCGAAGCCTCAAGGTCTACATCAGAAAATTCGATCTCGATTCCAACCCGGCGTATTTTCCCATCCGGTGTTTTCTCCAAGGGCGGTCGTTTGTAACTTTCTGCCATAGTTTAACGATATAGCGATAGCCGACGAAACTTCAAACAAAGCCCAAGGTGAAGAAGGGCAATCGTCGGAGACGTATCTGCACACTTGCCGTCCTCAGGCTGTATTCAATGCATCTGCCGATGATTGACTCGTCTGGGTACTTCGTTTCTCATTGATTCATTCTGGTCATACCAATTCACTTCACCCTGCGCGGAGCCCTTGCCTTTGGACGCCCTGCCCGAGATGACATTTCTGGCGCTTTTCGTCCTGGCAATGACGGGGACGGGGCTGCTTGGAGGCGTCCTCGCAGGGATGCTCGGTGTCGGCGGGGGCATCGTCATCGTACCGGTGCTGTTTCACCTGCTGGGGTTGTTGGGGGTGGCTGAAGGGCAGCGAATGCACGTTGCCGTGGCCACTTCACTGGCGACGATTGTGGCGACATCGGTTTCTTCGGCCAGAGCGCACAGTAGACGCGGTTCGGTTGACTGGACGCTCCTGAAAAGCCTGCTCGTTTCGGTTTTGATCGGCGTTGCTGTCGGCACGGCGTTCGCCACTTACGTCAAGGGACCCGTGCTGTCGGCGATATTTGGAGCGGTCGCCCTTATCGTAGCCGCCAATATGGCTTTGCGTCGGGAGGGTTTCTCTCTGGTCGCGGAGGTACCTAAGGGCCTGTTGCGGCAGGTGTTTGGGTTCATTATCGGCGGTTTCTCATCAATGATGGGTATTGGCGGCGGCACTTTGGCGGTGCCGCTGTTGAGCCTGTGCAGCTATCCGATCCGCAATGCCGTCGGCACCTCATCCGCTTTGGGGTTGGTGATCGCGGTTCCGGCGACCGCAGGATTTATCTATGGCGGCTGGCAGGGTATCGACCTTCCGCCCTTCAGCCTGGGTTACGTCAATGTGCTGGGATTCTTGTTGATAGCGCCGGCGACCGTCCTGACGGCGCCCTGGGGCGCGCGCATTGCCCACAGCATCAACGTCAACTATCTCCGAAAAGCGTTTGCCTTGTTTCTGATCATCACCGGCATTCGTATGATCGTCAGCCTTTTCTGAACGACCTGAACCAAGTTGCGGTAATATCCCGGCGCACCAACGGACCATGCAACAGCCAAGCAAGCCCCAACATCAGTAGGAACGAGAAGTAGACATCGCTGAGGAAGTGGCCGCCCTGCAGAATGCGAACCGCACTCAACAACGACCCGTAAGCAATTGCGCAAACCATGCCGGTCCCCCGCCGCCAACCTGGCGGCAACAGAAAGGCGACCGCCAGGAACAGAAATCCCAGACTGGCCTCGCCTGAGATGAAAGAGCAGTTGCTTTCGCACTGATCCGATAAAATCCAGGCTGGCGAGAAGTCCTTTTCCCAGTGGCTGAGCTCGGCAAGATGCAGCGGACGGGCACGGCCCCAGATTTCCTTTAAGAAGAGGTTGGTGATCAACAGCACGCCCAGAAGGGCATTGCTTATCAGATAGAGGATCGCCGGACGGTCCAGTCCGAAAAGATAACGGCCTTTGATGCTGCACCAAAGCAGAGACAGGCCGCATGCCGCAGCAAGAACGTAAGCCGGAATCGACAAGGCGGCGCGAAAGTCATCCATCCGGTAGTTCGTTATGTTGAGAGAGAAAAAGCCGAAATCGAACAGGTGCGCGACCCAGCGATCAATCTCGGCCTGCCCCTCTGCCGTAAAGAAGGGCTGCTGCCAGGCAAAGGGAAAGCCGTCTATGGCCGGCAGGTAGAACTGCCGGGCCACCCAAAGATCGATCTCGGGGCGTAAAGTCAGGAGTAGCCCAATACCCAGCAGTGGGATGGCTATGGCAAGTGGGCGTACGAAGCGATAAGGGGGGGCAGTCAACAAGGGGCGCGGCCCTCCTGGTCATTGCCGCCTGGGAAGCGCGCCTGGCCGCACCCTACTTCTTGCCGCGGCTGATCGACTGAAGCTGTTGCTGGAGCGCTTCTACCTGACGCCGGAGTTGCTGTAGTTGGTCATCGTCCGGACCATCCGAATCGTCCGATGAATCCGTTGTGGGCGGTTGGCCCTGCTGCTCCTTTTCGTCGCCGGCGAAGGGAGAAAACATTTTCATCGCGCTTTCGAAGAAGGCGACGTTCTGCTTGCTCATTTCCTCGATGTTGCCAAAGGGAAACATGCCGCCCAAAGTGTCCTGCATCGATTGGCGCATCTGCTCCTGATTCTTCTGCAGGGATGCCATCATGTGCTCAAGATAGCGCGGCACCATCCATTCCATGTTATCGCCGTAGTATCCGATGAGCTGGCGCAGGAACGAAATCGGCAGCAGATTTGTGCCTTTCGATTCTTCCTCGACGATGATTTGCGTCAATACGCTTCGCGTGATGTCGTCGCCGGCCTTGGCGTCGTAAACCACGAAATCAACGCCGTCTTTGACCATCTGGCAAAGGTGGTCGAGAGTGACGTAGCTGCTGGTCGCGGTGTTGTAGAGGCGCCGGTTGGCGTACTTTTTGATAACGACGATCTCGTCATCCTTTTTGCCGGTCGTTTTGTCACCGGTCTTCGCTTCCGTCGGTTTTGACTTCTGCATGGACACTTCCCGCCCTATCCATTGAATTTTTTGGCATTGCACACAGGATTGTGCTGCGCCGCGTCAAGATATGTCAATGTTTGACCAATGACCCGATGGCGATCACGGTAAGCCGCGGTTGGTTCAAATCATTCGCCTTGGTCAATGATGGCCGCCAGACCTATAATTGTTGCCACCATGAAACAGAGCGACGATGACACGAATGCAGAGGCTGCGCTGGCGCGCCGCTTCTTGGACTTATGGGAAGACCAGATGGCTCGGGCTTGCAGCGACCCGCAAGCATTGAGCTTACTGAGACTCTCGGGCCTTGGTGTCGTTTCCGATGCCGATGCGAAAGCCGCCTCGCCCTTGTTGTTGTGGCAACAGAGCATGGCGGGCATGATGGAATTCTGGAAATCCCAGGGAAGTGAAGGGGATGGCACGAGCGCGGCGCGGGCCAGCACAGATCGACAAGAAAGGCGGGCGGGACACGACGATGCCCCGAACGGAGCAACTGCGTCCGGCGCTAGAGCGCCAGGGACCGCGTCCGTTGCCGCTGCATCTGGCGACCGCGACGCTGCTCTGGGGCTCATCCTTGAGCGCCTGGACACTCTGGAAAAGCGACTCGCTACGCTGGAGCGCCAGTCTGCAGGCAGCAAAGCCGGCGCAAGAGGAAGCAAGCGAGCAGGCACTAAGGGCAGCCCTGGAAAAATGTGATCCTGAGGTATTTCAAACGGCGCTCGCCCAAGCAGTCAGGGAACGGATGGGTCGGTTTCTGGATGGTGTAGAGGCCTACCGGTCCTATCCCGAACACCGAGAGTTACCTGAAATGCCGGTCATCTGGCAGGAGGGCAATAGCCGCTTGCTCGATTATGCCCCGGACGCGCCTTCCGACGCGCCGACGGTGTTGTTCGTTCCATCGCTGGTCAATCGCTTCTATGTCCTTGATCTGGAACGGGAAACCAGCCTCCTACGCTGGTTGGCGCGCGAGGGTTTCAAGCCAGCAGTGATGGATTGGGGCGCGCCGGGTGAAAGCGAGAAGGATTTCACTCTGACCGACTACGTCGCCGGTCGTCTTGAAGCTGCGCTTGATGCGCTCAAGCAGATTCAGGAAGGACCACTGCATCTCGCGGGCTACTGCATGGGTGGGCTTTTGGCCTTGGCGCTGGCGCAGCGCCGCAGTCGCGATTTCGCCAGCTTGGTGTTAATGGCCGCACCATGGGATTTTCACGCAGAGCAACCTGAAGCAGCCCGGCTCTTGGGACTGCAGGCCGAGGTCATGGCGCCCTTGCTCAGGACGATGGGCGTGATGCCAACGGATATGATCCAGAGCTATTTTGCGCTTCTCGACCCGGCAGGTGTGCTGCGGAAATTCCTCGCCTTCGCGCAGTTTGAGCCTGGCAGCCCGAAGGCTCGACGATTTGTCGCACTGGAAGATTGGTTGAACGACGGTGTTCCCCTGGCGGCGAAAGTGGCTGGGGAATGTTTGTCCGGTTGGTATGGCCGTAATGAACCCGCGCGCGGTCGCTGGCGTATCGCGGGACACCCCGTAAAGCCCGAGGATTTACGCCTACCGGCGCTGGTCATGGTTCCGGCGCAAGACCGCATTGTGCCGCCCCGATCCGCCCTGGCGCTGGCCGCCGCCTTGCCGGGCGCGCAAGTCGAGCAGCCGAAGCTTGGGCACATCGGCATGGTGGTTTCCGCACGCGCGCCCGAGCGGATTTGGAAGCCGCTCGCCGAATGGCTTTCGGCGCGCAGCTAGTCATAGTTCGTCATGCGAATATCTGCATGATTTCGGTTTCCGGCTTCACGGGTTCACCTTGCGGGCCGGGTGGCGGCGGGCTATATCAGAGGGGATTGTTGCATCGCAGCGTGAGGTTGGGGTCTTCTACGACCTCCCTGCGACCTGGAGGGTCGCGCCCTCGTGGCCCGCATGCAAATGAAAAATAGGAGGTCCTTTCTCAATGGCCGATATCGTGATTGCCAGTGCCGTTCGCACGGCGGTTGGCGCTTTCAATGGGGGGCTCTCCAGCGTCCCGGCGTCCTATCTTGGAACCACCGTCATCAAAGAAGCCTTGAGCCGAGCCAAGCTCGAAGCTGGCGATGTTGATGAAGTTGTGCTGGGCCAGATTCTTTCCGCTGGCGCCGGGCAGAATCCGGCGCGTCAGGCTGCAGTGCATGCGGGTATTCCCGTCGAAAAAACGGCTTATCAGATCAACCAGCTTTGCGGTTCAGGTCTTCGGACGGTGGCGCTGGGCTCGCAAGCCATTCAATGCGGAGACGCCAAGGTCGTCGTCGCTGGTGGGCAGGAGTCCATGAGCCAGGCACCGCACGTGGCGCATCTGCGCAACGGTGCGAAGATGGGTGACGTGAAGTTCATCGATTCGATGATCCGCGATGGTCTTTGGGACGCGTTCAACGGTTACCACATGGGCAACACAGCCGAGAATGTTGCTCGCAAGTGGCAACTGACCCGGGATGAGCAGGATGCTTTTGCCGCCTCTTCCCAGCAGAAAGCCGAAGCGGCACAAAAGGCGGGTCGCTTTGCCGACGAGATCGTTCCGGTTGTGATAAGCAGCCGCAAGGGCGATGTCGTCGTCGACAGCGACGAGCATCCCAAGCACGGCACTACGGCAGAAAGCCTTGCCAAGCTTCGTCCGGCTTTCGACAAGGAAGGCACCGTCACCGCGGGCAACGCCAGCGGTATCAACGATGGTGCCGCCGCGGTCGTGTTGATGGAGGCTGGCGAAGCCGCGCGTCGCGGCGTGCAGCCGTTGGCCCGGATCGTTTCCTGGGCGACCTGTGGCGTCGATCCCGCGATCATGGGTACCGGCCCCATACCCTCGTCGCGCTTGGCGCTGGAGAAAGCGGGTTGGACTGCCGACGATCTGGACCTGATCGAAGCCAACGAAGCTTTTGCGGCCCAGGCTTTGGCCGTCAATAAGGATATGGGCTGGGATCCTGCAAAGGTGAATGTCAACGGCGGTGCGATTGCACTCGGCCATCCGATCGGCGCTTCGGGCGCTCGGGTTCTCGTGACTTTGCTGCACGAAATGCAACGCCGCGACGCCAAGAAGGGCTTGGCGACCCTGTGCATCGGCGGTGGCATGGGTATTGCCATGTGCGTGGCGCGCGACTGAACGACGCTCTAGGTGCTACACGGAAAAGGCGCGGCGGCCGGTGTGGCCGTCGCGTTTTTTTACGGGCGCGCTGTTTTGCTCGGATATTGTCACCGCACTTGGCCTGATGGGCGCTTCCGTGTTTTCATCGTTTCTCAGGGTAAGCTCGCATCAAGAAGCAAACCAGGGAGGTCATGAAATATGGGACGAGTAGCAGTTGTCACGGGTGGCACGCGCGGAATAGGCGCAGCCATCTCCATCGGCCTCAAGGATGCAGGCTACAGCGTCGCCGCAAATTATGCGGGCAACGATGAAGCTGCAAACAGCTTTAAGGCAGAGACGGGCATCTCGGTCTACAAGTGGGACGTGTCGGATTTCGATGCCTGTAAGGAAGGGCTCGCTGCCGTTGAAGCGGATCTCGGGCCGGTTGAAATTTTGGTCAACAACGCGGGCATCACGCGTGACACTACGCTGCATCGTATGTCGCCGGAGCAGTGGCGTGCGGTGGTTAGCACCAATCTCGATTCTTTGTTCAACATGACCCGCAATGTGATCGAGGGCATGCGCGAACGCGGATTTGGCCGGATCGTGTCTATTTCGTCGATCAATGGGCAGAAGGGTCAGTTCGGGCAAGCCAACTATTCGGCGGCAAAGGCTGGGGTTGCCGGCTTTACCAAGGCGGTGGCCCAGGAAAACGCCGCCAAAGGCATTACGGTCAACGTTATTGCGCCCGGCTATATCGGCACTGAGATGGTGCGGGCGGTTCCCGAGGAAGTCTTGAAAAGCAAGATACTGCCGCAAATTCCCGTTGGCCGGTTGGGCGAACCGGAGGAGATTGCGCGCAGCGTTGTTTTTCTTGCCTCGGACGAGGCTGGGTTCATCACCGGGTCAACCCTGACGGTGAACGGCGGGCAATACATGATCTGACGCAACAGGAAAATTTGCACGGCGTCGGGCTTGCGTTGATGCAAGCATCGGAAGCACCAACTTCTCAATTTCGGGAATACAGATGACAGCAGGTGTGGAGCATGTCGGCGGACGCCAAAGATTGGCTACGCTGGTAGGGTTTCTTGCGGTTTTATTGTGGGCGCTATTGGCGCTTTTTACGGCAGCGGCGGGGGCTATTCCCCCGTTTCAACTTCTATCGCTTTCCTTTGCCACCGCTTTTTTGGTCAGTCTTTGCTTCCTGTTGCGCCGCGGTCGCGCCGGCTTGTCGGCTTTGCGGCAACCTTGGCCCGTTTGGGCAGTTGGGGTCGGAGGCTTGTTCGGCTATCACCTCTTTTACTTCATCGCCTTGCAGAATGCACCGCCGGTCGAGGCTGGTTTGATCGCCTACCTCTGGCCTTTGCTGATCGTCATTTTTTCGGCCATGTTGCCGGGTGAAAGACTACGGTGGTTTCATGTTGCCGGTGCGCTGCTGGGATTGCTGGGCGCAGCCCTCCTTGTGACCGACGGCGGACGGGTTTCTTTCAAGACCGAGTACATGACGGGCTATATTGCCGCGCTGGTCTGCGCACTTATCTGGTCAAGCTATTCCGTCATCAACCGGCGGTTCGGAACCGTGCCTACGGAGATCGTTTCGGGATTCTGCGCGGTTGTTGCCGTTTTGGGGGCTTTTTTCCATCTGCTGTTCGAGCCAACGGTTCTGCCGACGGCAACGCAATGGCTGGCGATTGTCGGATTGGGCCTGGGACCGGTGGGGATCGCTTTTTTCTTCTGGGATTTTGGGACCAAGCATGGCCACATCCAGACGCTAGGCGCCTCGTCGTACATGGCGCCTCTGCTCTCGACGATCGTGCTGGTCGCAGCGGGGCTCGCATCGCCCAGCCTAAGCCTGGCAGTGGCTACGATACTTATCGTCTTTGGAGCAGCGTTGGCAGCCAAGGACATGTTGCTGCGGCGTGGCAAGCAGGGATGAGATGACACGGTAATGGTGCATGGTGTTCCTTCTCCCGGTTTGCTCATCTTCGATTGCGATGGGGTTCTGATCGACAGCGAGACGCTCGCCTGTCAGGCCATTGCCGATGAACTGGCCGGTTGGGGCCTTCGGTATGAAGGCGCCGAGGTGGCAAAGCGTTTTGCCGGATATACCGACCAGCAGATTGCCGATCAGGTAACCCAGGAGACGAGGGTTTCTCTCCCGAAGGATTTTCCGCTTCGTGTTCAGAACCGGGCACTGGAGGCGTTTGAAACATCGCTCAAGACCCCGCCCGGTATTCATGAACTCTTGCGCAGCGAACAGCGCCCACGCTGCGTTGCCTCCAACTCTGGCCGAAACCGCCTCCGTCGCGCCCTCGAAATTGTCGATTTACTGGATTTTTTCGGGGCCCGGAGTCTGTTCAGCGCAGAGCAGGTGCCGCAGCCTAAGCCGGCGCCCGATCTGCATCTTCTGGCCGCCGGTATGTTTGGTTTTGCGCCGGAGAATTGTTTGGTGATCGAAGACAGCGGTACGGGAGTCCAAGCGGCGCGCAATGCCGGGATGCAGGTCGTCGGTTTTCTCGGCGCCACTCATTTGGATCGATCGGAACGCACCGCCCAGGCGCAACATCTGTCGAGCCTGGGCGCGGTTGCTATATTCAATGATTTCAAAAGTTTAGGTGACTGGCTCCGGCAACTTTAAAAGCTCCAGGATCAAGCCTCGGGCGGTTGGTTGTTCACCATGGAGGGTCGTGCCGAGAACCCCTGATACCACGCCGCAAGTCGTGGGTGACTGGCTTGCCACTGTTCACCGGCAAAGCGGAAGTCGATGTATCCGAGTGCGCAGGCTACGGTGATCTGACCGATCGTCAGGCCGCCGCCCGCGAGTTCGTCGGATTGGGCTTCGAGTTGGGCGATGGCGTTGCGCACCTTTTGAAGCTGCTTATCGACCCAGGGCTGCCACCGCTTTTCCTCGGGTCGCCTCCCTTCGAGCATGGCCAGGATCGCCGCGTCGAGAATGCCATCCCCCAGAGCCTGTTGTTGGAGCGCCTGCCAGCGCGGCGCGCCGGCCGACGGAAACACGCGCGGGCCGTCGTGTAGGCTGTCCAGGTACTCGCAGATGACAGGAGAATCAAACAAGATCCGCCCGTCTTCCAACTCCAAGGTTGGCACCTTGGCAAGCGGATTGACCTTGCCGATCGGGTCGTCGGGATTTTGCGTATTGGTAGGGATCTTTTCAATCAAGTCGGCCAAGCCGATTTCGGTCGCGGTGACCATCACCTTGCGTACATAAGGCGAGGTCGGGGAGAAACGCAACTTCATGGTCGAAGCGTTCGTGCTCATGGGACGTGATTTCCTTTCAAGTGCAATCGCAAAGGTCGTGGAGGTATTGGGCAAAGCGCGATCATCGTAGGCAATTAGTAGAAGAACTCAGAACGAATCCTTACGTTTGCGCACCTCTGCAAAGACAATCTCCGGCGCGGCGTTTGTCAATCCAAGTCCATCGGCTAGACTGCGTTCATCGGCGCGCAGGAAAGGGTTCGTGGCTTTTTCCTCACCCAGCAGGGACGGCACGGTCGGCTTACCTTGTGCACGCGCCGCGTCGATTGCGGCGCTGCGGTCGTGGAGCGCTTGGTTCGCCGGGTCGACCGTCACTGCAAAACGGGCGTTGGCCTGGGTATATTCATGGGCGCAGAACACGCGCGTGTCGTCCGGCAAGCGCCTGAGCTTGGAGAGCGACGACCACATCTGCTGGGGAGATCCTTCGAAGAGCCGCCCGCAACCCAGCGCAAATAGCGTGTCGCCACAGAAAAGCGCCGCGCTGTCTGCAAACCAATAGGCGATGTGCCCACGGGTATGGCCGGGAACGAAGAAGACCTGGGCCGTGGCGTCACCAAGGCTGTAGTGGTCGCCATCGTCGACTTCGACATCAATGCCGGGAATGCGTCCTGCGTCGGCCTTGGGGCCGACGATGGTGCAGCCGGTTGCAGCCTTGATCCCCAGATTACCGCCGACATGATCACCATGATGATGTGTATTCAGAATATGGGTGATCCGCCACCCGAGCCGCTTTGCCTCCGCCAGCACGGGCCCGGCGACCGCTGGGTCGATCACGGCCGTGTCGCCGGTGGTGGGGCAGTGAGCGAGATAGACATAATTGTCGTTTAAGACCGGTATCTGATGAACCTCTAGTTTGTGCAATGTCGTTTGTGGCATGGCGCCTTTTCCGATAGTTAGGAGCAGAGGGGCTGCGTTTGCGAAACGTAACAGAGGTGACTTGCGACTTGAAGACTTCGCAGACCGCTTCATGATAGGGATATGTGGGCAGATATCATCGATCTCCATGAGTTTTATGAGTCCGACCTGGGTCAGGTCGCGCGGCATATGGTGCGCAGAGGCATTCGCAAGCTGTGGCCGGACGTCAAGGGCAAGACGGTTCTGGGTGTCGGTTACGCCACACCCTACCTGCGCCATTACCGCAGTGAAGCGGATCGCGTGCTGGCCTTCATGCCAGCGCCGCAGGGTGTCATGGCCTGGCCGGATGAAGGGCCGAATGCCGCTGCTCTGGTTGAGGAGAACGCCTTGCCGCTTCCAGATGCCTCGGTTGATCGGGTTCTGTTGGTGCATGGACTGGAAAGCAGCCAGGCACAGCGGGGCTTGTTGGAGGAAATCTGGCGCGTGATGGCGGGTGACGGTCGTTTGCTTGTGGTGGCCCCGAATCGCCGCGGCGTCTGGGCCCGGAGCGACCGCAGCCCCTTTGGTTTGGGCCACCCCTTCAGCCAGAACGAGCTGTCCCGCTTGTTGCGGCATCACGGATTCACGCCGACGGCGCGTGAGCGTGCCCTGTTCGTGCCGCCGCTCAGGAGCCGTACGCTTTTGCACTCGGCCGCCGCTTGGGAACGTATCGGCGCCCAGTGGTGCCCCCGTTTCTCTGGGATTGTACTGGCCGAAGCCGGAAAGCAAATATGGGCGGTCAATGCGCGCAGGGCTGAGGAAACGCGCCGGCCCTTCGTCGCCAAGATGCCGCAGGCCGTACCGACACCAAGAAGCGAGGTTACCGATTGATGGGGTCTACCCAAGTAGATTTGGAGCACAAGCCGTTCACGCGTGACGATGCGGAGGTATGGGTCTTCGATCTCGACAACACACTCTACCCAGCCACAAGTGACCTCTTCCCGCAGGTGAGCGATCGCATTCGCAGCTACGTGCAAAGCTTGCTGGGTCTCGACGCCGAAGCTGCGCACGCTTTGCAGAAGGACTACTACCGCCGTTATGGCACGACCATGAACGGGCTGATGCAGGTGCGGGGAATCGATCCGAAAGCGTACCTCGACTTCGTTCATGACATTGATCTGTCGCCGATTGTTCCCGATCCGCGTGTGATTGCAGCGATCGAGCGCCTGCCGGGCCGCAAATTGATCTATACGAACGGCTCCACGCCGCACGCAGAGCGCATTCTCGATCGTCTGGGATTATCGGCGCACTTCGAGGGTATTTTTGACATCGTGGCCGCCGATTACCGGCCCAAGCCCGGGGCCGCAGCCTTCGACAGTTTCCTCGAGCGCCATGCGGTCGACCCGCGACAGGCAGTATTCGTTGAGGATACGGCGCGAAACTTGGTTCCCGCGCACATGTCGGGAATGGTAACGGTTTGGCTTGACCACGGTCACCCCGATACATTGGTGGGACTGGACCGGAACTGCATTCATTTCAGGATCACGGACCTGCCTTTGTGGCTGGAAAGCCTATAAGTGAGCTATTTCGCCGACTTGAGTGTCGCTCCGATTGACTAACCGAGTGGTCTTGCTCATCTTGCGGCCTCGGGTTTGCAGTCTTCGATTGCATCGACAAAATTGATTGAACTTGGGGCCGAAGACCCCGTGCTGAGCAAATAAGGGGAAGATCGCCATGCGCACCGAAGACCTGAAAAGCGTGATAGAAGGAGCCTGGGAACAGCGCGCCGAAATCGGTACGGGAACCCATGGCGTGGTTCGTGATGCCGTGGAGTTGGCGCTTGAAGGCCTCGACAAGGGGCAGTACCGGGTGGCGGAGAAAACCGAGAGCGGTTGGCAGGTCAACCAGTGGCTGAAGATGGCCGTGTTGTTGTCCTTCCGTTTGACGCCGACTCATAGCTTTCTCGGCGGTCCTTCCGACGAAAAGAACGGCGTTGGCGCATGGTACGACAAGGTGCCCTCGAAGTTCGCGGGTTGGACCGACGAACACTTCGAGCGCGGCGGCTTCCGTGTCGTGCCACCGACCGCCGTGCGGCGATCAGCCTACATCGCCAAGGGCGTCGTCTTGATGCCCTGCTTCGTCAATGTCGGCGCTTTCGTTGACGAGGGGACGATGATTGATACCTGGGCAACGGTCGGGTCCTGCGCCCAGGTCGGTAAAAATTGCCACATCTCCGGCGGTGTTGGGCTGGGCGGTGTGCTCGAGCCCCTGCAGGCCGGTCCGGTGATCATCGAGGACAACTGTTTCATCGGCGCTCGTTCCGAAGTGGTCGAGGGCGTCGTCGTAGAAGAAGGCGCGGTTCTCTCCATGGGCGTCTTCATTGGCGCCTCGACCAAGATCGTCGATCGCAACAGCGGTGAAATTCACATGGGTCGCGTTCCTGCATTCTCGGTTGTGGTGCCGGGCTCGCTGCCGGGTAAGCCGCTGCCGAACGGCGAACCAGGGCCGAACCTTTCCTGTGCGGTCATCATCAAGCGTGTGGACGAAAAGACCCGCTCGAAAACCTCAATCAATGAGCTGCTTCGCGCCTGACGAAAGCTCCGATTCACAGGATAATCCAAATAATGTCGTTGGATGTCATAGAGTTCTGCCGCGATCTGGTTCGCTGTCCTTCGGTCACACCCGACGAAGGCGGCGCGCTCGACCTGTTGCAGCGGACGCTCGAAGGCTTGGGATTTAACTGCCAGCGCTTGCCGTTCGAGGAACCGGGCTATCCGCCGGTGGACAATCTCTATGCACGTCTTGGCACGAAAGCGCCGGTTTTCTGCTATGCGGGTCACACCGACGTGGTGCCGGTCGGCGATCGGGCTGCCTGGAGCGTTGACCCCTTTGCAGCCGAAGTCGTCGGCGAAAACTTGATTGGCCGTGGCACAGTTGACATGAAGGGCTCGATTGCAGCGTTCGTTGCAGCCACGGCTGACTATCTCGATCGGCAAGGCGGCGTTCCCAAGGGGTCGATCGCCTTTCTGATCACGGGCGACGAGGAGGCTGAAGCGGTCAACGGTACCGTTAAGATGCTTTCCTGGCTTGCCGAGCACGGCGAGCAACTGGACCACTGCCTGGTTGGGGAGCCGACCAGCGATCAAAAACTGGGCGACATGGTGAAGATCGGGCGGCGAGGAAGCTTGAACGGCAAGCTGGTGGTGCGCGGTATTCAAGGACATACGGCCTATCCGCAGCTTGCCGACAATCCGGCGCATCACTTGGTCGCTATGCTCGCCAACCTGACGACGGATGCATTGGACGACGGTAGCGCGCATTTTCCTCCGTCGAGCCTTCAGGTTACCACCATCGATATCGGCAACCCGGCCACCAACGTGATTCCGGCGGTTGCCCGTGCCGGGTTCAACGTGCGGTTCAACGACCTCTATAGCGGTATCACGGTCGAGCAGTGGATCCGCGAACGCCTCAACCGCGTCGGTAGGCCCTATGAACTGGAAATCTCGGTTTCCGGAGAATCTTTTCTAACCCCGCCGGGTTCACTCAGTACTCTGGTTTCAAACGCGGTGCAGGCGGAGCTGGGCGCCGCGCCGGAGCTGGGTACGACCGGTGGTACCTCGGATGCCCGCTTCATAAAGGACGCCTGTCCGGTTGTGGAGTTCGGCCTCCGGAACGCAACGGCGCACAAGGTCGACGAGCAGGTTCCGCTGGCAGAATTACAAGCCCTGACCAATATCTACAGGCGGATACTGGAAGGATACTTCACGTCATGAGCCTGCCTGATCGGGAAGAACTGGGACGCGGCTTGTCCGGCGCACTGTTGCTGTTGCGCCAGGACCCCGGCGCCATGCGTTTCTTCGATATCTCCCGTCGCGGCTTCTGGCGCTCCTTCTACGCCGCTTTTTTCGCCGGCCCGGCGCATCTGTTGTTGATTGCGCTGCAACCTGTTGTCGAGGATGCGGTCGGCGTGGCCAGCTCTGTTGATACGACGGCCACTGATAGTGGTTTTTCTCTCGGTGTCCTGCTGGGGCACCTTTGTGTTTATGCCATTAACTGGCTCGCCTGGCCGGTTGTGGCCGACGTGCTTTGCCGCAACTTGAAACGCGATTCCGAGTATCCTGGCTACATCATCGCCTACAACTGGGCGCGGGTCGTGCAGATTTACGCGGTGGCACTGGTCACCCTGCTCAGTGGGATGCTGTTCCCCGGCGGCGGTGGGTTCCTGGTTTTCATCGCGATGATCGGCGTTCTGTATTTCGATTGGGCGATTGCCCGTGTGGCGCTGAAGCTTCCGGGGATGGCTGCGGCCGGCATGGTGATCGCCGATCTGATGCTCGGCTTGTTCATTTTCCTTCTTGGCGAAGCCGTTCTCAGTTAATGCCTGAGGGCCCCGAATAGGGCGGCAACCCTTTCCAGGACTTGCTCTAAGGGCTCGCTTCGTCAATGATGGCGCCAATCTTTCGACTAGGGTTCCGTGGCAAGGAAAGGCGGGAGCCATGACACAGCGGGTATTCATCGACGGCGAGGCTGGGACGACCGGCCTGCAGATCAGGGCGCGGCTGGAAGGCCGCACGGACATCGAGCTACTCTCGATTGCGCCCGCGCGTCGTAAGGACCCCGCAGCGCGTCGTGAGCTTCTGAACGAAGCCGATCTTGCCATCCTCTGCCTGCCGGACGAGGCATCGCGTGAGGCTGTGGCCATGATCGACAGCCCGCACACGCGGGTCATCGACGCCAGCACGGCCCACCGGGTGGCCGAGGGCTGGACCTACGGGTTTCCGGAATTAACGCCGGGGCATGCGGCCAGGGTGGTTGAATCCAAACGCGTGGCAAACGTTGGCTGTTATGCGGTCGGTTCGGTTTCCATTCTACGCCCTTTGACCGAACGCGGCCTTCTACCGACCGATTATCCGGTGTCGATTCATGCGATCTCGGGGTACAGCGGCGGTGGCCGGCAGTTGATCGAAAGCTATGAAGACAAGGACAATCCAGCCTACACGGAAAGTCCGTTCTGGCTCTATGCACTGGATTTGGCGCATAAGCATCTGCCCGAGATGATGCTGTACGGCGGGCTGGCTCATTCGCCGGTGTTCTCACCATCGGTGGGGCGCTTCGCACAGGGTATGCTGGTCTCGCTGCCGCTACAGCTCTGGGCGTTGCCGGGGCGCCCCAGTCCCGAGGATGTGCGTTCCATCTATGAGAAGCACTACGACGGCCAACCCTTCGTGAAGGTTTCGCCTTGCGAGACGGAAGCCAAGGCCAGACGACTTGATCCACAGGCGCTCAATGGCACGAACGAACTGCGCATTCACGTGTTCGGGAATAGCCGGAGCGAGCAGGCTTTGGTCGTCGCTCAGCTCGACAATCTGGGCAAGGGCGCATCGGGGTCGGCCGTGCAGAATCTCAATCTGATGTTGGGATGCGCTCCGGAAGCGGGCCTGTCTTTGGCCGCTTGAACGGCTCTTTGGGCCTCAGTCGTAAGTGACGTTGGTGAGGTACAGACCGTCCGGAGGGGCGGTCGGGCCGGCGGCGCTTCTATCCTTTGCCGCCAACACCTTTGCGACGCGCGACGCGGGCCAACGCCCCTGGCCGACCAGCTTCAAAGTGCCGACGATATTGCGCACTTGGTGATGTAGGAATGACCTGGCTTCCGCGATGACCTGAATCTCTTCTCCCGAACGCCGGACCTCCAGCTTGTCGAGTGTCTTCTCCGGCGAGGCGGCCTGGCATTCGCTGGCGCGAAACGACGTGAAATCATGATGACCGACCAGCAAGGCGGCTCCCGCGGCCATGGCTTCCGCATCCAGGGCGACGGGTACCCACCAAACCCGACCCAGGTCCAGGGCCAAAGGGGCGCGTCGATTGACGATACGGTAAAGATAGGCGCGGCCGGTAGCCGAGAAGCGGGCGTGAAAGTCCTCGGGCACAATTTCGGCTGAACGCACGCTGACCGGCCAGGGGCGCAGGTGGTGGTTTATCGCACCGAGCAACTCGTCAGTGTCGATCGAGCGATCAAGATCGAAGTGTGCGACCTGACCGAGCGCGTGCACACCGGAATCGGTTCGCCCGGCACCCTGTACACTTTGCATTTCTCCGCTAAAGGCCGTGATGGCCTCCTCCAGGGCTTGTTGCACGCTGGGTCCGTTGTCCTGCCGTTGCCAGCCGACAAAGGGGCCACCGTCGTATTCAAGGGTAATCTTGAAGCGCTGTGTCATGTCAGCAATAGACCGGGTTCCAGGCTAAATCCGCGCAAAAGATCGGCTGCCGCCATCGGGGCTCTCCCGGCGCGCTGCAGACGGGTGACACGCAACGCCTGCGCACCGCAAGCAACTGTTAGATGCTGATCCAGCAGTGTTCCAGGAAGGGCGGTGCCCTCGCCATCAACGACCTCGGCATCCAGAACACGAAGCCGCTCCCCGCGCGCTTCGAACCAGGCGCCGGGCCAGGGCGTGAAGGCCCGCACCTGACGCTCCAGACGGGTCGCATCCTGGCGCCAGTCCAGCTTTGCTTCCTCGCGGGTCAGCTTCTCCGCATAGGTGACGCCCTTTGTCGGTTGCGGGACGGCCGTGAGCGTGCCTTGCTGCAAACCGACGAGCGCTTGTGCGATCAATGCGCCACCCAATAAAGCCAACCGATCATGAAGGCGCTGCCCGGTGTCTCGGTTGGTGATGGGGATCGCCTCCTGCAGCAAGATCGCGCCGGTGTCCAGGCCCTCGTCCATCTGCATGATGGTGATACCCGACCTATCGTCACCCTCCAGGATCGCGCGCTGAATCGGTGCCGCGCCACGCCAACGGGGCAGAAGCGAGGCATGGACGTTCAAACAACCCAAACGCGGTGCTTGCAGGATTCCCGGAGGCAGGAGCAGTCCGTAGGCGGTCACGACCGCCGCATCGAGCTCCAAATTGCGAAAGTCGTTCTGGGCTGTGCCGTCGCGCAGTGATGCGGGACTGCGAACCATCAGTCCGCGACCCTCTGCAAAAACCTGAACAGGGCAGGGACGAAGCTTCTTGCCGCGGCCCGCCGGACGGGGTGGTTGGCAATAAACCGCAACGACATCATGCCCAGCACAGAGCAGGGCATCTAAACTGGGAACCGCGAAATCGGGCGTTCCCATGAAGGCGAGTTTCAAGGCTGTCATGGGAGCGAAAGATAGCGCTTCAATAGTGCTACGTCCAAGCCGTCAGGCGTTGACGGTTTCGGGTTCGTTACTTTTCTTGGCCTTGAGGAGTTTGCGCAGGATCATGTTGCGCTTGAGTGCGGAGATATGGTCGACAAAGAGAATACCGTCCAGGTGATCGATCTCGTGTTGGATGCAGGTAGCCAGTAGTTCGGTTGCCTCTATTTCTCGGATTTCATTCTCATGATCCAGGTAGCGCACGCGTACAGCGGCAGGGCGCACCACATCCGCGTAGTGTTCGGGCAGGGAAAGGCATCCCTCGTTGTAACTGGCGTCCTCGTCGGACACCCATATTATTTCCGGGTTCGCCATGAACAGAGGATTACGCGGTTCTTCCTCGTGCGTGATATCCAGCACGATGACGCGCTTGAGGACACCTACCTGCGGCGCGGCCAAGCCGATACCCGGCGCCTGGTACATGGTTTCCAACATGTCGTCCATAAGCTGGCGAACTTCCGCATCAACCTTCTCCACCGGGGCAGCTTTCTTCTTCAGCCGAGGGTCGGGCGCGGTGATGATGGGCAAGAGGGCCATGGCGTCTGTCTGCTTTCGTTATTTATCCGTAGAAATACTCCTGGCGAGGTAAGTATTGCGCCGAAGGCCGGGCGTCAAGGCACAGTGGCTCTGGTACACTGTCGAATGGCGACTCGGGAGCGATGACCCGGAGCGCCGGACCAAGAGGACGAATCGTATGGATATCATGACTTTGGGCGTCATCCTGCTGGCCGTCGTGGCGGGGTTGCTGGGGGGATGGCTTCTTAGCGCCCGCCGGAACGACGTGCCCGAATCCGCGGAGCTTTCCGGCCGTCTGGCACAGATGGCCGAGGGGTTGGCGGTCAGCCAGAACCAGATTGCCGAGCGCTTACAGGGCCAGGAACGAGTGTTGTCGCAAATGGTCGAGCAGCGACTGACGGATTTTGGGAAGCGGGTGAGTGACCGCTTGCAGGAGCAGTCCACGACACAGCAGAAGACGTTGGGCGAATTGCGTGAGCGTCTCGTGGTGATCGACAAGGCGCAACAGAACATCACGGAGTTGTCCAAGGATGTGGTGTCGCTGCAGGACATTCTTTCAAACAAGCAGGCGCGCGGGGCATTCGGGGAAGTGCAGCTCAAGGACCTGGTCAGCGCCATACTGCCGCCGTCGTCCTATGGGTTCCAAACGCCGCTTTCGACCGGTGTCAGGGTTGATTGCCTGCTGCAGCTTCCCAATCCGCCCGGGCCTATCGGCATTGATGCTAAATTTCCGCTGGAAAGTTACGAGGCGTTGCGGTCCGCCGGCGATGAGGCGGCTAAACTCCAAGCGAGCAGGCGCTTTCGCGATGACGTGCGCCGTCATATCACCGCCATCGCGGAGAAGTACATCATTCCCGGGGAGACGGCCGAATCGGCGCTAATGTTCCTGCCCTCCGAGGCGGTCTATGCAGAACTCCACGCCAACTTCCGCGGGGTCGTCGAGGAGTCCTACAGCCGCCGCGTCTGGATCGTGTCACCCACGACGCTCATGGCGACCTTGAATACCGTGCGCGCGGTTCTCAAGGACGTGCGCATGCGCGAGCAGGCCCATGTCATTCAGCGGGAAGTTATGACCCTGTCGAAGGACATCGAACGCCTGGACGAACGCGTGGCCAAGCTTCGCAAGCATTTCGATTCTGCGAACAGCGATATTCGGGACATAGAGGTTTCTTCGGGCAAGATTTCCAGCCGCAGCAGCAAGATCGGCGAACTGCAGCTTGAAGACCCGGATAAGGATGGCAAGCCCACGCTGGTGCCGCCTTTGGCGGGCGGCGGTAAGGCGGGCGAGACCTGAACTACTCCCGTCGGATGAGGGTTCCGATACCGCGATCGGTGAAGATCTCCAGTAGCATGGCATGGGGTAGGCGGCCGTCCAGGATGACCGCTGCATCAACGCCGTTTTCGACGGCCATGGTGCAGGTTTCCAGCTTCGGGATCATGCCGCCCGAAATAGTGCCGTCCGATTGCAGGCGTTTTACGTCCTCCACCGTCAAATCGGAGATCAGCTCCTTGTTCTTATCCAGAACACCAATCACGTCAGTTAACAGCAACAGGCGAACGGCCCCCATCGCGGCAGCGACCGCGCCGGCGACGGTGTCAGCGTTGATGTTGTAGGTTTCGCCGTTCACACCTGCGCCGATAGGGGCGATGACCGGGATCATGTCGTCTTGTTCGAGTTCCATCAGGATATGCGGGTTGACCTCCTGCGGTTCACCCACGAAACCCAAGTCCAGAATTTTCTCGATGTTTGATTCCGGGTCATGCTTGGTGCGCCTGAGCTTGCTGGCTTTGATCAGGTTACCGTCCTTACCGGAAAGCCCGATCGCCGTACCGCCGGCTTCGTTGATAGCCTGGACGATCGATTTATTGATCGAACCGGAAAGGACCATCTCGACGATCTCGACCGTTGCTTGATCGGTGACCCGAAGACCATCGACGAACTCGCTTTTGACCGCCAGGCGTTCGAGCATCGCACCGATCTGTGGGCCGCCGCCGTGAACCACGATGGGGTTGATGCCGATTTGTTTCAGCAGCACTACATCGCGCGCGAAGATTCGGGACAATTCTGCATCGCCCATGGCGTGACCGCCGTATTTGATGACACAGGTGCGCCCGGTGTAGCGGCGCATGAAGGGCAACGCTTCGGTGATGGTCTCCGCGGTGCGCAGCCAATGTTTGGTTTCACTGAAGCTTTTCGGGGTCGTTGTCATGGTCCCTGGTGTCCTCCTCACCGCACGCACTCGATCCCTGTCGATCAAGTCGCTGGTCCGTCGTTGCGAGGCGCGCCTTGCGCGAATGATGACAGACTAGCGCGAAGCCGGTCGATTCCCCAATTTTCTTGCGCCGAGGTCAGCACAATCTCCGGGTGCGCGGCAACATGACCCCGGGCTTCCTTGGCTGTTGCCTCAAGCAAGGCAGCCTGCTCGCTGGCTTTCGTCTTGTCGGCCTTGGTCAGGATGATTTGATAGGAAACCGCTGCATCATCAAGCTCCTTCATGACCTCGCGATCGCTATCCTTGATTCCATGACGGGCATCGACCAGCAGACAAACCCGCATGAGACTGGCGCGGCCTTTCAGGAATGCGCGGGTCAAGCGCGTCCACTGGCGGATCGCGGACTTGCCTGCTTTGGCATAACCGTAGCCCGGTAAATCCACCAGGCGCAGTTGGGTGCCGAGATCGAAGAAGATGAGCTGCTGAGTGCGCCCAGGGGTGTTCGAGGCGCGCGCCAGGGTGTTGCGGCCGGTCAAGGCGTTCACCAGACTCGACTTGCCGACATTGGACCGACCCGCGAAGGCGATCTCCGGAAGATCGGCAAGCGGCAGCTGGTTTAAATCGGCTGCCGCCATGATGAACTGACAGTCCTGCGCGAATAGCCAGCGGCCAAAGGCGAGCGACTCCTCGCTCGGTTCCTCGGGCTGCGGGCTGGGAACGGGCGGGACCTCTTCCATCAGGTTTTCTTGGTCGGCATGCGCCCGATCGGCACGCCCTGGCGCTTCATGATCACCACCTGCTGCAAGATCGACAGGGAGTTGTTCCAGGTCCAGTAGATCACCAGTCCGGCAGGGAAGCCTGCCAGGATGAAGGTGAAGAAGATCGGCATCAACTGGAAGATCATGGCCTGCGTTTTGTCGGGCGGCGGCGGATTCAGGCGCTGCTGGAACCACATGGTGAAGCCCATCACAAGAGGCCAGATGCCGAGACTGAGAATCTCCAACGGGCCCAAATTCGGGATGTCATAGGGCAGCAGTCCGAAGAGATTGAAGATCGATGTAGGATCCTTGGCCGAGAGGTCCTGAATCCAGCCAAAGAAGGGGGCGTGGCGCATTTCGATTGTGACGAAGATCACCTTGTAGAGCGCAAAGAACACGGGAATCTGGATCAAGATCGGCAGGCAGCCGGAGAGGGGATTGACCTTCTCCTTCTTATAAAGCTGCATCATTTCGGTGTTCAGTTTGGTCTTGTCGCCGCTGTAGCGCTCGCGCAACTCCGTGAGTTCGGGGGTCAGCTTGCGCATCTTCGCCATGGATTTATAGGACTTGTTGGCGAGCGGGAAGAAGACCAGCTTGATGCAGACCGTTAGCGCCATAATGGCAAGGCCGAAGTTGCCCAACAGGTCGTTGAAGAAATGCATCACGTAGAAAATCGGCTTGGTCAGGAAGTAAAACCATCCGAAATCGACAGCGCGATCCAATCCTGCGACATTGTATTTGTCGCGGATTTGGTCGAGGAGAACGACTCGCTTGGCGCCCGCGAATATTCGGTTAGTGGTCTCCAGGCTCGATCCGGCGGCAACCTCTTGCTGCTCCCAGATATAATCCGTCTGATATTTAGGCAGCGGCCCCGTGCCGTCATAGACGAAGCGCGTACCCAGTTTACGTTCCTGATCGGGCAAAAGAGCCACAAGCCAGTATTTGTCGGTGATGCCGATCCAACCACCCGTGGTGTCTTGCTCGATGCGCCCTTCGTCGGCGAGATCGCTGTAGTCGACCTCTTTCAAAGTCCCGTCGAATACGCCCAACAGACCTTCGTGTAGAATATAAAAGCCAAGCGTTTCCGGCGTGCCGCGACGGGAAATCAATCCGTAGGGCGCCAAGGAAACAGGCGTGGCGCTATCGTTGGTGACGCGCTGCTTGACCGTGAACAGGTAGTTGTCGCTCAGCGAATAGATGCGCTCGAATGTCAGACCTTCGCCGTTGTTCCAGCTCAGTTTGACGTCTTGGCCGGGCGCCAAGGGTCCGCCCTCGGCCTGCCACAGCGTGTCCGCGCCGGGAACCTTAACCGCCGGGTCGCTCGGCGCCCAGCCGAGGTCGGCAAAATAGCCCTCGCCGCCGCCTACCGGGTTGAGCAGCCTGATCTTGGGGCTCTCCGGAGCAATTTCCTCGCGATAGTTCAGCAAAACCAAGTCATCCAGACGCCCGCCGCGCAGACGGATGGAGCCGGAGAGCTGTGGAGAAGAAATCTTCACTCTGGGGTCTTCCCCCAGCAACTCGTCGCGCGTCTTGCTCTGGAGCGCCGTCGCCGCGTCGGATCCGGGCGCTGCCACGGAATCGCCGGTTCCGGTTCCGCTGCCGGGCTGCGGAATGATGGCGTCACCCTGCGGTTGCTGAGCGGCTTGCTGCGCGGCCAGTTGTTGCTGCTCTTTCAGGCGCGGCACTTCATAAAAAAACTGAAAACCCAATAGAATCGCAACGGACAGGGTGATTGCGATGATGATGTTCTTCTGGTCCATCCGATGTCAGCTCCCGAGCAACCTGGCGTTCATATCACCCTTTTCGTCATGACAGGCCCCTCCACAGTCCACGGTGTGGGTGTGTGGTTGGATTCTGTCTTGTCCCGGGATTTTTGGGACAGGGTCGTAGCCCGAGCCACCCATGGGATGGCAGCGGGCAATGCGTTTTACAGCCAGCCAACCGCCGTGCATAGCGCCATGATGCCTGATGGCGTCGAGGGCGTACTCGGAACAGGTTGGAAGGTAACGGCAACGCGGCATCAACAATGCCGATAGGCAATAGCGGTAAAAATAGATCAGCCCAATCGCGAGCCACTTGAATGGTAGACCCAGGATGTGCGTCATTTGCGCGCCTCCCGCTCTTTCAAGCGACACAGAGCCGCCGTCAGGTCAGACAGTAATTCGGTAAAGTTGCGCGAGGGCGTAGAGTGCCGCGCGATGAGTACGTAGTCGGTGCCGGGTGCGGCGTGATCGGGCAATACAGCCGAAACAGCGGCGCGCAGCCGTCGTCGGGCGCGGTTGCGCACAACAGCCGAACCGACCTTGCGGCTGGCTGTGTAACCCACTCGGATGGAATCTGCGGCAGGCACGTCGCGGTCCTCCTGGTCCCGAAGCGGTGCTGTAGGACGCCGTTTGGCCTGAAGTATCAAGCCCGGCGTGACCCATTTCAGACCGCTGGCGGCGACGCTAAGAAATTCCGACCGCTTGGTCAGGCGACCCAGTTTGGTCGCGCGCGCCAGATCCGCCGACATGACTCAGGCGGACAGGCGCTTACGACCCCTCGCACGGCGCTGCGCGAGTACGCGGCGACCACCGACGGTAGCCTTGCGCGCGCGGAATCCATGGCGGCGCTTGCGGACCAGCACACTTGGCTGAAAGGTGCGCTTCACTTGTCTTCTCCGTTCTAGATTGGTCTCATCGGCCCGTTAGCCGATTAACTTTGCCGGGGCTGTATAAGCATGCCTGCGCCATCTGTCAACGACGCCTAACCTTGTTTTCGCAAAGACTACTTGCCACGGCGACGGGAAACCTATCGTTGCCGTGCTGCGGATACAAGCTCTATCGCGCAGGATATGGGAGGCGGCTTCTAGAGGAGAATCACCCCTGGAAGGTTCCCGTGAGACGGCCACCGCGCGGATGGGAGGCTTGTCGCCAACCCGCAATCGGACAGAGGCCCGTGCACGGTCGCGCCTATGCAATTGGGGACTCAGTCATAGCGGCTCTATGGGTGCTGATTTTCCTGCAACCACTTGTCTATAAAGGCCAACTCGGAATACAAGGCTTTTGATTTCCGTCGAGCGCCCAAACGGCCTGTTGGTTGTATCGTGCAAGGCGACGGATTGCCTTCATGCGGCTATAAATGGGGGGCTGATCGCATGCCCGTCGCTCTTTTGCTGATCGTCGTTACAACCTGGGGATTTTCTTGGTACGCGATCGCGCTTCAATTGGGGACAACGCCCATTGAGGCCTCGGTGGCCTGGCGGTTCCTGTTGGCCAGCGGTCTCATGTTTCTGGGGTTGGCGGTGTCGGGGAAACTGCGCAAGATCCCCGTTGCCGCCCAGGGCTGGGTCCTCCTTTTGGGGTTGTTTCTCTTCAGCGGTAATTTCTTATTCATCTATGCGGCGACTTCTTATGTCGCCAGCGGTGTCGTATCCGTGATCTTCGCTTGTGCGGCCATTTTCGGCTCAATCAACAGTTTGATTTTTCTGAGACAGATACCTTCTCTGCAGGTTGTGTTCGGATCGTTTGTCGGAGTTCTGGGCATCGCCTGCCTCTTCAGTGTCGATGCGCAGGCAATCGGCGGTAAGGATAGCTGGATTGGGTTGTCCCTGACCCTGGCCGGCACGTATTCCTTTTCGCTGGGCAATTTCGTTTCGATCCGGGTAAGACGCGATATCGACCTACTGAACGGAATGGCGTGGGGGATGCTCTACGGCGGCTTGCTAACGGCCGCGATCAGTTTGTATCGACACAGCGCACTACCTATCGATTTTTCCGCCACCTATCTGGGCTCACTTGTCTATCTGGCTGTCGGCGCATCTGTTGTCGCCTTCATTGCCTATCTCAATCTCATCACGCGCTGGGGACCGATCCGGGCTTCTTACGCAACGGTGCTTTTCCCGCTGGTAGCCCTGGCAACCTCGACGGTGTTCGAGGGCTTGGTCTGGAGCCTCACGACAGGACTCGGTGTTGGCCTGGCGCTTCTTGGCGCCGTTCTTGTGTTCACGGCGCCCAAAGCGAGATCAAGGAAAATAGCGGCTTGAAGTGTTGGGCTTCCGAAGTGCGGCCGCCGGAAAAGCTCACTCTAAGGTGAATGGGTTGTGATAGGCGGCGGTGCTACATAGCAGTTTGCCATCGGGGCTAGTGTGCGAGGCACGAGGAACCTCTTGTCGAGCAGTCTGTCGGGAGCAAGGACTTCCGACATTTGTTTGCGTGCAACGAGCCAGGGAGCGATGCTGTTGGAGCAGCATTCGGTGGACCATGCGAGGATGGATCGAACGTGCGAGAGGAAGAAACCGTGACCAGCGATGCAACGTTACAGCCAGTTGCGAAGAAAACACTCTTCCAGCGGTTCCTGCCGTTGCTGTTGCTGGCGGCCGGATTTGTCGCGTTCTTTGCCGCCGGGCTGGACGAGTACCTGTCTTGGAATGCGTTGGTAGATCATAATGAATGGTTGATCCAGCAGGTTTCGGATAACGCGATTGCTTCCTTCCTGATCTATTCCGCGGCGTACATCCTGGTGGTTGCCTTTTCGATTCCAGGCGGCGCCATCATGACCCTGGTCGGCGGTTACTTGTTTGGTACCCTGATCGGTGGAACGGCAACCGTCCTTGGAGCCACGATTGGCGCCTGTCTGGTATTTCTGGCAGCCCGCACGGCGCTTGGCGATCTGTTCCGTAAAAAGGCCGGTGGCGCGCTACTGCGTATGGAGCGGGGCTTTCAGGAGAATGCCTTGAGCTATCTGCTGGTCCTACGCCTGATTCCGTTGTTCCCTTTCTGGCTTGTGAACATCGTGCCGGCGCTACTGGAAGTACCGCTGCGCACCTATTTCATCGGCACGTTGTTGGGCATCATTCCGGGAACCTTCGTGTATGCCTCTGTCGGTGCAGGCTTGGGCACGCTTCTCGCTCAGGGCCGGACGCCGGACCTAGGTATTATCTTCAATCTGGAAATATTCATGCCGTTGATCGGGTTGTCGCTGCTTTCACTGCTGCCGGTCGCCTACCGTAAGATTAAGGCGCGGCGGGACAAGGGCTGATCGGATCCCCAAGCCGAACGCCTGCTAAGGGCGCTCCAAAAGGGACCCAAGTAAGTTTAATCTCAATTTTCACGTATCGGCGGGAGAGGATATGTCAAAGCCATTGGAGTTTGACATCTGTGTCATAGGTGCCGGGGCCGCAGGTCTATCAATCGCGGCAGGGGCATCCCAACTGGGCGCACGCACCGCACTGATAGAAGCGGGCGAGATGGGCGGCGATTGCCTGAACGTGGGTTGCGTTCCCTCAAAAGCGTTGCTGGCCGCCGCCAAGGCTGCCCATAGCGGCGCGGAGGCCGCCAAGTTCGGTATCACCTACACCAAGCCGGAGGTCGATTTTGCAGGCGTCATGGCCCATGTGAAGGACGTGATCGCGGGTATCGCTCCTGTCGATTCACAAGAACGTTTTGAGGGCTTGGGCGTCACGGTCATCCGCGAATGGGCGCGGTTCGTCGATAAGGACCGGGTCGTGGCCGGAGAGCAGGAGATCACCGCCAAGCGTTTCGTGATCGCCACCGGATCCAAACCCATGGTCCCGCCGATCGAGGGTCTTGCGGATGTGCCCTTTCTAACGAACGAAACGCTTTTCGATCTTCAGGAACAGCCGGAGCATCTCATCGTGATGGGTGGAGGCCCCATCGGATGTGAGTTGAGCCAGGCTTTCGCGCGCCTCGGCACGCAGGTTTCCATTGTCGAGATGGCATCGCTTCTGCCCAAGGATGACCCGGAGGCCGCCGATGTCGTGCGTCAATCGTTGCGAAAGGACGGGGTGTTTTTGCACGAAGGTGCAAAAGTTACGCGCGTCTCTTCACCGGTCGAGAGCGCATTCAAGAATGGCGGCGTAACTGTGGAGGTCGAGCGCCAGGACGGCGCGACCGAGCAGCTACAGGGCAGTCACTTATTGGTCGCGGCCGGCCGCACGCCTTCGATCCAGGGGCTTGATCTGGAGAAGGCCGGCGTCGAATTTCACCGTGCCGGCGTCAAGGTGGATGCCGGGTTGCGGACCAGCAACCGTAAGATCTATGCGGTGGGGGACGTGGCTGGCGGTCCACAATTCACCCATGTGGCGAGTTATCACGCCAGTCTTTTCATCCGCTCCTTCCTCTTTCGCTTGCCCGCCAGGACCGACTACAGCGCGCTGCCCTGGGTCACTTACAGCGACCCGGAACTCGCGCATGTCGGCTTGACTGAGAAAATGGCTGACGATCAGGGTTTGACCGTGCAGGTGCTGCGCTGGCCCTTTGCCGAGAATGACCGGGCGCAAAGCGAGCGGCAGACGGCCGGATTGCTGAAGGCCATCGTGACTCCGAAAGGGAGAATACTCGGCTGCACCATCGTTGGCGCCCACGCCGGTGAGGCGATCTATCCCTGGGTGCTGGCACTTCACAAAAAGCTTTCGGTGAAGGACATGGTGGGCATGATCGCCCCTTATCCAACATTCGGAGAGGTCACCAAAAGGGCGACCGGGTCCCATTACACACCCAAGCTTTTCAGTGAGCGTACGAAGTGGTTGGTGCGGCTACTGCTGAAGCTCGGCTAAAGCGCGGAAATTCGCAGAAATACTAGGGTTTGCTCTCACAGAAAGTTGACATTTTATCTGTGAACGTGAGTGGCTTATCACCCCGCCACTGCGCATTATCCCAGGTAGGATACGGTTTGGATCCAGTGAAAAAAATTCCGAACCTAGCAATTGCAGTAGCGAGGAATACCCATGTTCAAGAAGACAGTTGTAGCTCTCAGTGTAGCCACTCTGGCGACAGGCGCCGCCGTGTTGCCCGCCGCCGCCGCCAAGGTGCTCGATAATTCAGTCCAGCTCGCATCCGGTTGCAACCCCTGCAATCCCTGTGCGGCCAAGGCTTGCAATCCCTGCAATCCCTGTGCGGCCAAGGCCTGCAATCCCTGCAATCCCTGTGCGGCCAAGGCTTGCAATCCCTGCAATCCTTGTGCAGCCAAGGCTTGCAATCCCTGCAATCCCTGTGCGGCTAAGAAGAACTAACAGTTTGCAGGTAACAGAACGGCCGGAATTATCGGCCTAGAACGCTGACGCTCAGAAGGCTATCCCACTCTCTCCCTCTCCCTCTGGGGGTCTTCCAAGGCGTCAGCGTTCACCAATCGAGAGAAAGCGCCGCTCAAGCATTCCCCGGGCGGCGCTTTTTCTTTTTTCTCGTGCTATAAAGTCGGGATGAAGACCAAGCGCTACAAATTGCCGTCGCTGCTGCGAGGGCTGTCGGCACGCCTGCTGATTCTGACCATCTTCTTTGTGATGCTGTCGGAGGTCTTCATTTACGCGCCTTCCATTGGTCGATTCAGGTTGACCTACCTTCAAGAGAAGCTGAGTGCGGCGCATTTGGCGATCTTGACCCTGGAAGCCGCACCGGACTTCATGGTCGGTCCCGACCTGCAGCGCGAGCTTCTGTCGCATGTGGGCGCGCGCAGTATTGCGCTGTCCAAGCCCGGCGCCGGCAAGCTCATGTTGATGGATAGCCAACTGCCGCCGATAGACGATAGTTATGACCTGAGCAGCCAAGGTTTCTTTATGTTGATCCGGGATGCCTTCATGGTGCTGACCAGTGAAGGAGATCGCTTAATTCGGGTCATGGGGTCTTCGCCCAAGGATCGGGATGCGATCGTTGAGGTGGTGATGCACCAAACGCCGCTGCGTGAAGCCATGTTGGGATTCTCGCAACGTATCCTCGCACTTTCCTTGATCATCTCCTTGATCACAGCGGCTTTGGTTTATTTGAGCCTGCAGTTGCTGATGGTGATGCCCATGCGCCGTATCACGGAAAGCATGATTGCTTTTCGCCGGGATCCGGAGGACGGACACAGCCTGATTCGTGCCTCGGATCGCTCGGACGAAGTAGGTTTGGCGCAACGTGAGCTTGCACGCATGCAAGAGGTGTTGCGCGACACGCTGACGCAAAAAACCCGTTTGGCGGCGCTGGGGACGGCGGTCTCCAAGATCACTCACGACCTCAGAAACATTCTGGCGACTGCTCGTTTGGTATCAGACAGGCTGGCGGACATCGACGATCCTGCGGTGAAGCGTGTCGCGCCGACACTGCTCTCTGCGATCGATCGTGCAGTCAATCTGTGCCTGCAAACATTGGATTACACGACCGAAAAGCCGCCTCGACCTCAATTTGAAGACTTTCCATTGCGCGGCTTAATCGACGAAGTGGGGCAGGGATTACTGGCGGATGAAACGCAGCATCGCATCTGGAACAACGAGGTGCCGGAAGGGTTGGAGTTGGAAGCAGACCGCGAGCAGCTGTACAGAGTGCTGCACAACCTAGGAAACAACGCCTTCGAAGCGGGGGCAGGGGTGGTGACAGTACGTTGTGAGAGCAGCGACAGACGGCTTTCCATCGATGTCGTGGACGACGGACCTGGGCTTCCGCCGCGCGCGCTGGAAAATATCTTCAAACCGTTTGAGAGTTCGGCGCGGCGTGGGGGTGTTGGCCTTGGCCTGTGCATTGCAAACGACCTTGTCCGCGCACATGGTGGACGGCTGGCACTAGCATCCACGGGGGCCGAAGGGTCGCGTTTTAGGATCGAGATTCCGTTGCGTGAGGTCCAACGCAAGGAAAACGCCGCTTGAAGGCGCTTTCTAAGCTCGGGTAGCGCTTTGTCTGCGTCTGGGCTAGTGTCGAGAGTTGACGATATCAAAGGATACAAAAGCGTAAAATGCCGCCGTTCGATGTCAGGTTCGTACGCAATCTTGAACAGGCGCGCCCGCGTCCTGATCGGAGTTCCGCACCTTGTGTCGCCTGCGCTGTTCGTCACTTGACGGTCTGCGCGCCGCTCAACCCGGCAGAGCTGGCGGAGTTTTCCACCATTATGAAGCGCAGGCATTTTGAACCTGCGAATGCAGTGTTCGACGAAGGCGATCTCGCCAAGCATGTTTTCAACGTGACCTCGGGAGTTGTTAAGATCTACAAACTTCTGCCGGACGGTCGCCGTCAGGTCACAGGGTTTCTGATCGCGGGCGACTTTTTGGGTTTGGCGAACGAGGAGCGCTATGCCTATAGCGCCGAGGCCGTTACGGATGCGCGTCTTTGCTGCTTTCCTCGACAGAAGTTTGAAGCGATGCTCGATAATTTCCCGGCCGTCGAGCGGCAGATGTTGATGGTGGCGAGCCATGAACTGGCGGCTGCGCAGGAACAGATGCTGCTGCTGGGTCGGAAGACTGCAAAGGAAAAGATAGCGTCGTTCCTGTTGCGCCTTTCCAGTCGCTATCGTAAGCGCGGGTTGCAGGATAATCCGATCCATCTGCCGATGAGCCGCAATGATATCGGCGATTTTCTTGGGCTTACGACAGAAACGGTAAGCCGCACCTTCACGCAGTTGAAATCATCGCAGATGATTCGTTTGCTGCCGGGCGGACTGGTAGAGCTTTGCGATATCGACCAGCTTGAGGATATTGCCGAGGGAATGTAATCGCAGACAGTTAAGCAGCGGTTGCCCCCAACCCTGCCTTCACCTAGGCTCTGCACGCTTGGTCCAGGGATAAGGACGACACTTAACAAGCAGGCAGGAGCCAGAGGGATTGGAAACAATTCGGAGAGTGGCGGAACTGCGCGCGCGAGTCTCGGATTGGCGTGCCGCAGGTCTTACGGTTGGCTTAGTGCCGACAATGGGCGCTCTGCATGCGGGTCACCTGCAATTGGTCAGGCGAGCCTTTGAAGATTGCGACCGTGTCGTAGTGTCTATCTTCGTCAATCCGCTGCAGTTTGACCGACCAGGTGATCTTGCCAGCTACCCACGGGACGAAGCGACGGACCGGGAGAAACTGGTAACGGCTGGCGTACAAGTCCTCTACGGGCCGCTTGTCGAGGAGATGTATCCTGAGCATTTCTCGACCGGTGTGATGGTAGCCGCCTTAAGCGAGGGCCTCTGCGGGGCCCATAGGCCCGGACACTTCGGTGGCGTTGCTACCGTGGTCAGCAAGCTTCTACTGCAATGCTTGCCCGACAGGGCCTATTTTGGCGAGAAGGACTTTCAGCAGCTTCGGATCATAGAACGGGTTACGCGCGACCTTGATATTCCCGCTACCATTGTTCCGGTCGAAACAGTCCGGGAGCCCGACGGCCTCGCCATGTCTTCACGCAATCGGCTGTTAACGGACCAGCAACGCCGGGCTGCGCCGAAACTGTTTGCAGTTTTAACGGAGATGGCGGCGCAACTGGCCGATGGGACGACTGCCGCAGAACCGGTGCTCGAGGCAGGGCGCAAAAGTCTTTCGGCCGCTGGATTCGAGCGGATTGAGTACCTGGAACTCAGAGATTCCAACCTGCTACGGCCCTTGGAACGGGCAGACCGGCCGAGCCGACTGTTTGCCGCGGCTTGGTTGGGTGCGGTGCGCTTGATCGATAATCTCCCGATCATCGATCGTCAGCCGGAAGGTCGAGGTGACTAGCCTTTGCGGCTGACGATCGGCGGTACCGACATGGGTTCCGTGTCCCAGGGGAACAGAATCCAGGTATCCTGGCTGACTTCCGTAACGAAACTGTCCACGAGAGGACGCCCGGCCGGCTTGGCGTAAACAGTTGCAAAATGGGCTTTTGGCAGCATCGCCCGTACCGCGCGCGCGGTTTTGCCCGTATCCACCAGGTCATCAACGATCAGCCACCCCTCGCCATCGCCTTCGATGCCCTTCAACACAGTTAGATCGCCCTGCTTCTGGTCGTCGTAGCTGGCAATGCAAAGGGTGTCGATCAAGCGAACGTCAAGCTCGCGGGCCACGATGGCGGCAGGCACCAATCCGCCGCGCGTGACGGCCACGATCCCAACGGGATTGAGGGTTTCCAGCAGTCGCCAAGCGAGAGCCTTTGAATGGCGGTGAAGCTCTTCCCAGGAAACCGGGAAGGTTTTATTGGGCGCTGCTGATTCATTCACGATGCTGGCTCCTCTCGATTGTGACCGGATAGCTTCTTTTTCACGATTGGCGCGGGTAAAGGCAAGAGGAGATGTCGTCTTGGGTAAGCGCTAACAGGCGTGCGAACGCCGCTTGCAGGCAAGAAGGGAATGTCGCGTCCTGTGACAACCACAGCGAAGTGCCGGGCGGGTGCTAATGGCCCGCCCTTTATGTTTGGCGCAAGGATTCGATGAAGGGAAAGAGACCATGGCCAAGAGCGATATCGAAATCGCACGTGAAGCGACGATGCAACCGATCACCGAAATCGGCAGCAAATTGGGTATTCCCGCCGATCAGGTGCTGCAGTACGGCCCCTACAAGGGCAAGCTTTCCTTTGATTTCATCAACTCCCTGGACAGTAAGCCCGATGGCAAGCTGATCCTGGTAACGGCGATTACGCCAACCCCGGCTGGTGAAGGCAAGACCACCACCACCGTGGGCCTGGGCGATGGCCTGAATCGCATCGGCAAGAAGGCGGCGATCTGTTTACGCGAGCCAAGCCAGGGGCCTTGCTTCGGCATGAAGGGTGGCGCCGCTGGCGGCGGCTATGCCCAGGTTGTGCCGATGGAGGATATCAACCTCCACTTTACCGGCGACTTCCATGCCATAGGCATCGCCCACAACCTGCTGTCCGCGCTGATCGATAACCACATCTATTGGGGTAACGAGCTCGGTATCGACCTGCGCCGGGTGTCGTGGCGCCGGGTGGTGGACATGAACGACCGCTCGCTGCGTTCGATCGTCAGTTCCCTGGGCGGCGTTTCCAACGGCTTCCCGCGAGAAGACGGCTTCGATATCGTTGTGGCGTCCGAAGTCATGGCAATTTTCTGCCTCGCCAAGGACCTCAACGACCTGACCGAGCGCCTGTCGCGGATCGTGGTCGCGCAGCGCCGCGATAAATCGCCGGTGACAGCGGGCGATTTGATGGCGCCGGGCCCCATGGCTGTGTTGTTGAAGGATGCCATCTCGCCGAACCTTGTGCAGACCTTGGAAAACAACCCAGCTTTCATCCACGGCGGACCCTTCGCCAACATTGCCCATGGTTGCAACTCTGTTATTGCCACCCGGACGGCGCTCAAGCTGGCCGATTATGTGGTGACGGAAGCCGGATTCGGTGCCGATCTGGGCGCCGAGAAATTCTTTGATATCAAATGCCGTAAGGCAGGCTTGAAGCCGGCAGCCGCCGTTGTCGTGGCGACCATCCGTGCCCTCAAGATGCACGGCGGCGTTGCGAAGGAAAACCTGGGCCAGGAGAATGTCGAGGCCGTAAAGAAGGGTTGTTCGAACCTTGCGCGCCATCTGGCGAACGTGAAGTCATTCGGCGTGCCGGTGGTGGTTGCGATCAATCGTTTCTCCGCGGATACGGATGCCGAGGTTGCAGCTGTACAAGAGGTCGCCAAGACACAGGGCGCCAAGGCTATTCTCTGCAACCACTGGGCCGAGGGATCGAAGGGCACCGAGGAGCTGGCGCACGAGGTTGTGCGGGTTGTCGATAGCCAGACCGCCAATTTCTCGCCGATCTATCCTGATGACATGCCGCTTTGGGACAAGGTTAAGACCATCGCTACCAGGCTCTACGGCGCCAGCGACATCATTGCCGACAAGGCAGTTCGCAATCGCTTCAAGGAACTTGAAGATATGGGCTATGGAGACCTGCCGGTGTGCATGGCCAAGACTCAGTACTCCTTCTCGACCGATCCCAACCTGAAAGGCGCACCATCCGGGCATGTGGTTCCGGTGCGGGAGCTCCGTCTTTCGGCGGGGGCGGGATTCGTCGTTGCCATCTGTGGCGAGATCATGACCATGCCGGGCCTGCCGCGTGTACCCTCCGCCCATAACATCAAGCTGGATGCCAACGGCCAGATCGAGGGTCTGTTCTAGGCGTTCGCTGAAAAGTCTGTTGTTGCAAGGCAGCGGCTCTGCCGGGACTCTTTGGAGGATCAGGCAGGGCCGCTTTCTTTTTAGTCCCCCCAGCCTGGCAAAGGTAACGGCAGGCATAGGACGGGAAGGGGCGAAAAAGCGGTCTTTGACCCTTGCAGGGGCTAATCCCTTCTGCTATCACTCCGCGGCTTCTGACGGCAGCGGAACAGGTTTTGTTTTTGCAGTTCCGCCCCTCGTGGCTAAGCGCCCGTAGCTCAATTGGATAGAGCGTCTGACTACGGATCAGAAGGTTGGGAGTTCGAGTCTTCCCGGGCGCGCCATTTAATTCCGTACATTTCAGTTGTTAAGCGCAGGCCGTAAAGCGATTGCGCTGTCGTTGCAAGGCGGCGGCGCGCGGCCCCAAAAGCAACAGGGGCGGCTCCCCCGATGCCGCCCCTGTTCCCTCCCCCGATTCTTGATATGACGGTCAGCCGATACCCTCCAGGGTCATGTAGCGCTTCTCCAGCTCCTTGACCTGGGGTTGGCCGATCAGCTCCCAAATGTCATCGATACCGACGAGCAGGTCGCGGCGGTCAACGGTTTCGCCCGCTTGGGTCGCATCCTGAAATATTTGGAGCGCCTGCTTCATCGCCATGATCGCAGCCGCCGGGAGCATGCGTGGCAGGGTCACGCGCTTGACCCCCAACTCGGCCAGGCGCTTGACGGAGATTAGCGGCGTGGTGGGCCGTGCCCGGATGCCAAAGCCCATATTGACCGAAACAGGCACATCAACGGAATCAACGAGCTGCTTGATTTGATCCTCGGTCGCGATCGCGTCGGCGAAAATCAGATCCGCGCCCGCTTTGGCATAGAGTTTGGCGCGGCGAATGGCGCCCTCCAGCCCTTCGACGGCAATAGCATCGGTGCGGGCGAGGATGACGAAATCATCGTCGCGCCGGGCGTCGCAAGCAGCCTCTACCTTCCGGGCCATCTCGCGGGCATCAATCACTTCCTTGCCCTGCATGTGGCCGCAACGCTTGGGATTCACCTGGTCTTCGATGTTGATCCCTGCGACACCCGCTTCCTCAAAATAGCGGGCCGTGTGGAACACCGTCACGGGGCTGCCGTACCCCGTATCGGCATCCGCCATGACGGGAATGTCGACGCTGCGCGCAATCATGCGACAGGCCTCGACATTGTCGGAAAGCCCCATGATACCGACATCGGGAACACCCAGCCGCGAATTAGCCATGCCCGCGCCCGTTGTGCAGGCGGTCTTGAAGCCCATCTGCTCGACAAGGCGGACGCTGTAACCGTCATAGACTCCCGGTGAAACGAGAATGCCATCGGCGGCAAGCAGATCACGCAGGCGTTTGGTTTTAGTCATGAAAGCTTTCCATCTCTTTTTCTTGGTGAGCCCTTACGTTTCGGTGACGAGGCGCAAGGGGGCCTCGATATCATTGAGAGACGCCAACAAAGTCTCTGTCGCCCGCCCGATGTGCGCGCGCATCAGCGATTCGGCAAGATCGGGGTCGCGCGAGCGCATTGCTCTCACGATCTGCCAGTGCTCCTCGAAGGCTTTACCTCGCCGTCCCGGTTCTGACCCCGAGCGAAAACGGTAAATCCGCATTAGGTGGTAGAGATCTCCGCACAGCAGGCTGACGATACGCTTGTTGCCGCTGCCCTTGGCGATGCGCACATGGATATCGAGGATCTCAGGTGTCGCACCCTGACCGTTCCGCGACTGCTCCAAATCGTCGAGGAGCTGCTGCAGGTCCGTGTCCCGCATGGCTTGGCTAGCTAATCTGCAAGCCATCCCTTCGACACCCTGGCGGAGTTGAAATATCTCCACCAAATCGCGCCCGGAAAGCTGCACGACCCGTGCGCGCATGTAGGGCTCGCGGGTAACGAGCCGCAGGCCCTGGAGGCGCTGTACCGCCTCGCGCACGGGACCGCGGCTGATCGAAAAGCGCTGCGCCAGATTGGCCTCATTGACGATTCCGCCCAACGGGAGCTCCCCCGTCAGGATGAGGTCGAATATCTGTTCGAATGCCTGTTCCGCCAGTGTGCTTTGAGGAGTATCGACGTTCATGGCTCAACTCTAACTGTCAACAGTTTTTAATGATTACCGACCCATGCTACGATGGTCAATGGTTTTACTGTGGGTACTTTTTGCCGCTCCTACTAAATTGTACCATAATGCATTATGACCCTATTAGTGTTGACACTTCCTAAAATCCTTGGCTACCTTGCGCTTGACGAAGCATGAGGCAAGTATGTCGAGCAGTCGCTCAGCAGGAAACATTACAGTGCCCTGGACGTCCTTTCTAAAGGAAAGGGGTGGGGTGGTCGCCGTGGCGAAACAGGACCTCGACGGGGATTTTGGGGCGTGCCGTTTCGTTGACTTGCGGCGGCTTCAGGAAGCCGCGATCAGTACGCTTCCCTATTCCCTTCGCATTCTGCTTGAGAACGTAGCGCGCGCAGCAGAGGAAGATAGCGACGCCGCCGCGGCGCTGGAGGCGCTTTTGCGCTGGAATGGCGTGCCGGAGGATTGCACGGTTCCCTTACGGGTCGCGCGCATTGTCCTGCCTGATTCTAGCGGGCTTCCGGCGCTGATGGATCTTGCGGCGCTTCGCGATGCACTGGCGGAAGAAGGTTTGCCTATTGACGGAGTCGAGCCCGTCATTCCCGTCGATCTGATAATTGACCACTCCTTGATCGTCGATCGCGCCGGCACGGCGGAAGCTGCAGCCTATAACGAGCGGCGCGAATACGAGCGCAACGCCGAGCGCTACCGGTTCTTCAAATGGGCGCAAGGAGCCTTCAAAAGCCTGCGGGTGGTGCCGCCAGGGATGGGCATCATTCACCAAATACATCTTGAGCGGCTTTCAAACGTCGTCGGTCGCGCATCCGGCCCCGATGGTGAGGTGGTGTTCCCGGAATTCGTCCTTGGTTGCGACTCCCATACCCCCATGGTCAATGCCCTGGGTCTGCTGGCATGGGGGGTCGGCGGCATAGAGGCGGAAGCGGCCCTTCTGGGGCGCCCGTACATGGTAAAGCTGCCTCGTGTCGTGGGTGTACGGCTCACCGGAAAGATGCGTGAAGGCGTGACCACGACGGATCTCGTGTTGTTGGTCACTGAGAAACTGCGGTCGGTCGGTGTAGTCGGTGACTTCGTTGAGTATTTCGGCGAGGCGGCAGCAGCGCTGACCGTGCCGCAGCGCGCAACATTGGCGAACATGGCGCCCGAATATGGAGCGACCTGCGGCTTTTTCCCGATCGACGGCCAGACCATTGCCTACCTAGAGCAGAGCGGCAGAAGCCATGAGCAGATTGCCTTGGTTCAGGAGTACGCGAAGGCAAGCGGACTTTACCGTGAGGAAGACGCACCGATCCCCCAATATAGCGCGATCATCGAGATTGATGTGTCTGAGGCCGAGCCTTGCTTGGCCGGTCCGCGCCGCCCGCAGGACCGTCGGTCGCTCTCCGCCGCTGCCGCGGATTTTAACGCGAGCTTGGCCAAGTCGAAGGAAGACGGCGGCTTCGCTGCGGCTTCCAAGAGCACTGCCACGCCGCACGGAACTTTGGCGATCGCCGCGATTACGTCTTGCACGAACACTTCCAACCCCTCGGTCATGCTGGCCGCCGGGCTTCTGGCCCGCAAAGCCAGGCGCATGGGATTGAGCGTGCCGGGTCATGTGAAGACCTCGCTGGCGCCGGGCTCGCGCGTTGTCACGCGCTATCTCGCCCAAAGCGGGTTGATTGACGATCTCGAAGCGTTGGGGTTTCACGTCGTCGGTTACGGTTGCACTACCTGTAGCGGAAAGTCTGGCGAGATCGCACCGGCTTTGGCCGCTGCGGCAGAGGAGGAAGGCGCGGTTCTCGCTGCAATCCTTTCCGGCAATCGAAACTTCGAGGCCCGCATCCACCCTCAAGTGCGTGCAAGTTATCTCGCATCGCCGCCGTTGGTGGTTGCCTACGCTTTGGCCGGGCGCATCAATCTTGATCCTCAGGTCGAACCCCTGGGCCAAACCGACAACGGGCAACCGGTGTTCCTGCGCGATATCTGGCCTTCGGACGCGGAAGTCGAGGCGCTTGTCGCTCACGTCGGTCGACCCGAACTCTATCGCGAGAACTATGCGACGCTCTATGAGGGAACCGCGTTGTGGCGTGACCTTGAAGCGCCTGAAGGGCCACTGTTTGCGTGGCCAGAAACGTCCAGCTACTTGCTTCGGCCGCCATTCTTCGACGCTGCGAAGGAAACGTTGGAAAGGGCGTTGCCTGACAGTTTGCTCAACGTACGCGCCCTCTGTCTTTTCGGCGACTCACTCACGACTGATCATGTGACACCTTCTGGCGCAATCTCTCCAAGCAGCCTCGCCGGGCAGTATCTGGCCGACCAGGGCGTGAAGGAACGTGATTTCAATGCCTATACGCAAAGGCGGGGCAATCACGAAGTCCTGATGCGCGCGACCTTCGCCAATCCCCGCATCAAGAATCTGATGCAAGGTGTCCGCGAGGGTGGTTTTACCCGGAAGTATCCCGACGGCGAGGAAATGCCGATCTTTGAAGCGGCCCGGCAGTACCGCTGGGAGAGAACCCCGATGATCGTATTGGCCGGTCGCGACTACGGCATGGGGTCCAGCCGTGACTGGGCGGCTAAAGGCCCGGCTCTGCTGGGCGTGAAGGCCGTAATAGCAGAATCGTTCGAGCGCATTCACCGCTCCAATCTGGTCGGCATGGGCATTCTGCCCTTGGCCTTCGAGCCCGGGATCGGCTGGCGCTTGCTGGGCCTGGATGGCAGCGAGATTTTTACGCTGTCAGGGATCGCCACGAGTGTCCAAAGCGGCAGCCCGGTCGAGGTCGTGGCGGAGAAGGCGGACGGCAAGGTTGTCACCTTCACCGTACGACCGGTGTTGGCGGGAGACAGCGAGCGGCGCTTGTTGGAAGACGGGGGAATATTTGCCTCGGTGCTCAAGGACTTTCTGAAGAGCGCCGCTGGGGGGCCAGATCATCATCCGAATGGAGGCACGGCAACGTGAGTTCGCTGGAAATCAACAATCTGCATCTTTGGTATGGCGCGTTTCATGCGCTGCGCGGTGTCGACCTTTCAATCGGCGAAGGCGATTTTCTAGCTCTTGTCGGACCGTCGGGTTGTGGGAAAACCTCCTTGCTCAGGTCCATCGCCGGATTTGTCCACCCGCGTAAAGGCAGCATAAGGATTGGCGGGCAGGACGTGCTGCGCTTGAAGCCGCGCGAGCGCAACCTAGGCATGGTGTTTCAACACTTTGCACTCTTTCCGCACATGACGGCGGCGGAGAACGTCGCCTTCGGCATGAAATGCCGCGCCGTGCCCGGTTCGGAGATCAACGATCGCGTCAAACGGGCGCTGGATATGGTTGGCCTAGGGCAGTTTGCCGACCGGAAACCGCGCCAGCTTTCCGGCGGGCAGCAGCAGCGGGTGGCGCTGGCCAGAGCCCTGGTGATCGAGCCCAACATTCTATTGCTCGATGAGCCTCTGGGTGCGCTCGACAAGAAGCTCCGCATCCAGATGCAGACTGAGTTGCAACTCTTGCAAAAGCGACTGGGCGTGACGGCGGTCTTCGTGACTCACGACCAGGAAGAGGCGATGGCCATGGCTGATCGCATTGCGATCATGCGCGACGGCGAGCTGGAGCAGCTCGGCACACCAAAGGAGATTTTTACAGCGCCCCGGACTCCCTGGGCTGCCGAGTTCATCGGCAGTGGCAATGTGCTTAAAGGAAGAGTCCTAGCCGGCGAGAACGGAAAGACCGCAATCGACCTTGGGGCGGGTTGCGACTTTTCGCTTGGTCAGCCGCCGGGCACGGGAGCCGACGAGGACGTCACTGTCTTTGTACAGGCCGAGGACATCACGCTGGAGCCTACCGTCGGCACCGAGGGTCTGGAGGTGATCTCGCACCGTTATCTCGGCCTCTATGTTGAGGTCATGGCCAACTATAGGGATGGAGTGATCAAGGCTTTGCTGTCACCGGGCGAAGCCGAGGGTGTGGCGGTCGGAGCCAGGGTGATAGCCCGAGCCGATGCCGCGCGTTGCAAAGTGATGGAAGCACGGTGATTCGGACGAATTTTCGGTTAACCACGACAGCGGAGGATAGATTTATGAACGTTTCTCGGAGAGATTTTCTTGCAGGCAGTGCGGCGGCGGCTACCGCTTTGACGACGCTGCGCCCTGCTTTTGCCGCCTCTAACTTTGTGATTGGCACCTTTGGCGGCCTTTACTCAGAAATTTTGGATGCCAGTGTTATTCCGGCGTTTGAGTCGGCCAATGATGTCACGGTCCAGAAGGAACTGGGTTGGGGTTCCAAGTTTATCCCGAAGATCATAGCGTCGAAGGCCAATCCGCCGTTCGATCTGATCTACGTCAACGAAGACGAGGCGATTTTCGGTGAGACGGCGGGCCTTTGGGAACCGATGGACACCGGCGCTACACCCAATATCGCTAATGTCTATGATATCTGTAAGCCACCGGCCGTCCCGCAGTACACCAGTACGGTCTACGAGTTTACCTGCGCCTACAACCCCGAGAAGATGGACGCACCGAAGTCCTGGGCCGATCTATGGCAAGATGGGATCACGGTCGGTGTGCCGCATATTTCTTCGACCTACGGCATGATCTTCCTGCAGATTGCAGCGGAGTTGAATGGCGGTAGTGTCGAGAATCTCGACCCGGGCTTCCAAGCGCTCAAAGACCTGCCCAACATGAAGATCTACAAAGGCGTCACCGACGGTTTCGGCAAGTTCCAGCAAGGTGAGATGGATGCCGCTCTCTTCTATCGTCATCGGATCCAGCTTCTGATGGACGACGGTGTCAGCGTCGCCTTCACCACGCCTTCAGAGGGCACCTACGGCATGCGTACCGGTGTGCAGATTCCGAAGAACACCAGCAACAAGGCCGCAGCGCTCGATTGGGCGAACCGGGTCATGGGCGCTGAGTATCAGGATGCCTTCGTATCCAATCTGTACAGCCCGTCCAACACGACGGTCACCATGGATGCGGATCTTGCGGCCAAGCATGTTTATGGCGCCGACAAGGTCAACAGCCTGCGCTTTGCGGATTGGTCCGTCTTGAACCCGCGCAAGTCGGAGCTGCTTGAGCAGTGGAACAAGGCCTTCACGGGCTGAACGGGTCTGAGAATAGAGTTGGAGTAGACGCGATGGTGCGAGAGCCGACTACCGTTGATGGGACTACGGAGGGAGGACAGACTTCTTCCGAAGCTCCAAGCCTGGAGGCCGCCGCGCGTGGGCGGACCCTTTGGCGACGGTTCTTCCAGCTTTCGCCCATCGCGATGCTCTACATTCTGGGGCTGGTGCTTCCTTACCTTTATCTCTTGCGTATGAGCTTCAACAAGTACGACGCGATGTTTGTGTTTCGCGAAGCCTTCGCGTTGGACAATTACGCAAAACTGCTATCCGACACCTTTTATCTGCAGATTGTCGGCGAGACCATTTGGCTGGGCCTGGCTGTGACTTTCTTCACCTTGATTGTGGGATACCCCATCGCCTGGCAGATCGCCCGCTGCGGCCCGCGTATGAAGAGCTTTCTGCTGGCCGCGGTTTTATCGCCTTTGCTGATCAACTTGGTCGTTCGCACTTACGGCTGGCTGGCCCTATTGGGAGATAACGGCATTATCAACGGCTGGCTTTTGGACTGGGGGTTGGTTGGAACGCCACTGCCCCTTAGTAACAACTTTTGGACCGTCGTTGTGGGCTTGGGCCATGTCACTCTGCCGTTCATGGTGCTTTCACTCGTCAGTGTCATGGAAAGCTTGTCGTCGCAAGTAATCGAGGCCGCCGAGAGCCTGGGCGCTTCGGTATTGCGTATCTTCACCGATGTTGTCTGGCCTTTGACCTGGGCGGGTGTCGGCGCCGGCTCAATCCTGGTGTTTTGCTTTTCGATTAGCGCGTTCGTCACCCCTGCGCTATTGGGTGGCGGTCACGTTTCGACGGTCAGCACGCTGATCTACGAGCAGTTTACTTTTTCCGTGAACTGGCCGCTCGGCTCGGCCCTCGTCTTCGTTCTGTTGGCCATGAACATGATCGTTATACTGCTTCATGCGCGCCTTTTCCGGCAGGAGGTGTGACATGATCGGACGCACCGCCCTTGCCCTTTGGACAACTTGCACGCTGATTTTCCTGCTAGGCCCGCTGGTTATCATCGTAGCCGGTTCTTTTACCGAGGCACCGCACATCACATTCCCGCCGGAGGGCTTTACCCTTCAGTGGTACGAAAAACTTATGGGGCGCGAAGACTTCCTTCGATCTTTTGTGGATTCCCTGGTTCTTGCCGTTGCAGCGACGGTGGCGGCGACATTGCTGGGAACCATAGCGGCCATCGCCATGGCGCGGGAGAATTTTGTCGGACGCGAGTTCTTCAGGGCGTTCCTGATGTCGCCCCTGATCCTACCGACGGTGGTTACCGGCGTGGCGCTGTTTCAGTTCATCAGGTTGCTTGAAATTCCCTCGAACATGCTTGGTCTGGTGATCGGTCATACGCTGATCACCTTGCCCTATGTCATTCGGACCGTCGGGGCGGCGATCGTCGGGTTGGATACGTCGTTGGCGGAAGCGGCGGAGAGCCTGGGTGCGAAGCCGCTTCGCGTTCTCTTCCAGGTCGTGATGCCGGCCATTGCTCCAGCAATTTTGGTCAGTATCATATTTGCTTTCATCGTTTCGTTCGATCAGGTGACGATCTCCATCTTCCTCACCGGGCCGGACGTGACCACCCTGCCGATCCGTATCTTCACCTACATAGAATTCGCAATTGATCCGATGATCGCGGCCGTTTCGACGCTGCTCATTATCTTTGCTTACTTGCTGGTGGTCGGCTTGGAACGGGCCTTTGGGCTTGATCGGGTATTTGGACAGAAAGGATAAGGCGTCGTGGAAAGCGCTGAGAAGATCGCCAGGGATTATTTGGCCGCCGTCGAGGCGCGGGATTTGCCTCGGGCAAAGGCATTCCTCGCCGAGGACATGGTTATGCTGTTCCCGGGCGGCAAGCGCCCGCCGTCACTCGAGCAACTGGTGACCAATTCGAAAGGCCGCTATCAGCGGATCGGCAAGACCATCGAGGGTGTCGATCTTTGCCCTGCGGGCGATGCTACAATCGCCTACTGCTATGGAACGCTCCATGGGGTCTGGCCGGACGGAGAAGCGTTCGACGGCATTCGGTTTATTGATCGTTTCGAGATACGCGACGGCAAAATCCAGTCACAGTGGGTTTGGAACGATTCCGGAGAACATCGTTTGGCGCGCGGAGGGCGAAACTGAATGAAACTCGACCTGTTCCTCAAGAACGGCCTGTTGGTTTTCCCAGGCGAAGGGGCGCTACCAGGCGGCTTGGGAATCCGAGACGGCAAGATCGTGCTGACGGCGGCGCTTGGCGAGGAATTCGATGCTGCCCGCAGTATCGATTGCCAGGGGCAATGGATCATGCCCGGCATCATCGATCCCCATGTTCATTTTGGCTTTGGCGATCCGGAGAATGATTTCCGCACGGAATCACGCTCGGCGGCGCTGGGCGGGGTCACGTCGGTTATTTCTTTTTATCGCACCAAGGATTTTCGTGAGGGCTTCGATGCGGAGCGCACGCGCGCCGAATCGCAGAGCGTGATCGATTTCTCGTATCACCTCGGGCTGACCAATGACCTGCACGTCAAAACATTGGCGGAATGTTATGAACGCTTCGGTGTCAGCTCCTACAAAATGTACATGATGTACAAGGGGCAGGCGGGGCTCGCGAAGGGATTCACGGACATCGACGATGGCTTGCTTTTCGCCGCAATGCGCGAAACGGCGGCTTTGCCCGGGGCCATCCTGGGCGTTCACTGCGAGAACGTCGAAGTGATTCCCTATCTGCGCGACCCGCTGCGTGCCGAGGGTCGAGACGACCTGGTGGCTTGGGATGAGCAAAGCCCGGATTTCCTGGAAGCCGAGAATGTGCACAGGGTCTGCTACTTCGCCCGCAAGACGGGCTGTGCCGTCAACATTGTCCATTTGAGCTCCAAGGAAGCGCTGGATGAGGTCAGACGTCACCGCTATGCCGGTGGACCGCCGATGTACGTCGAGACCTGCCCCCACTACCTTTTCACCGACAAGCACGACCCGGCGGGTGTGTTGGCAAAGGCCAATCCGCCACTCCGAAGTCAGGACGATGTCGATGCGCTCTGGGAGGGTATTCTCGATGGTACCGTAACGACCGTTGGAACCGATCACGTGCCGCGCAAGCGTGCGACCAAGGAAAAGTCCGTTTGGTCGGCGTCGAACGGCCTTCCGGGCGTGGCGACCTTCCTGCCGATCCTCATGGAGGCCGGCTACCATCAGCGGCAGGTGCCGCCGGAGGTGTTGGCTATGGTGGCCAGTCGAACGGCCGCACGTACCTACAATATGCACGGCAAGGGCACGCTGACGCCCGGCGCGGACGCCGATATCGTCGTCGTCGATCCTGATCTGGAACGGGTCGTCGATCCCGCGAATCTGCTGTCCTATTCCGACTATTCGCCATTCGAGGGGCGCAGTTTGCGCGGTTGGCCGACCATGACTTTCTCGCGTGGGCGCCTGCTTGCCGAGAACGGAAAATTGACGGACGCGGCGATTGACGGCACCGGCCACTACCTGCCGCGCCTGCCCAAGCACCAACGCTAGGAGACTATCTGTGAGCGAAAGAATCTGGGACCGGTTTTTGACTGAGAAAGACAAGCGTATCTATCAGCTTGCGGGATACGGAAAGCGCGGTGGATTCGGCAAACGCCCGGCGCTCTTCATCATCGATGTGCAGTACAATTTCTGCGGCGACGCTCCGGGTCAGTCGCAGGAAGACGGCGTCAAGCAGTACCGCACCCACTGTGGTGAAGCTGGATGGAAGGCGGTTCCGCATATCGAGCGCCTCATGAAAATCGCGCGCGCGAAAAATCTGCCGATCTTCTATACCCAGAGCGAACGGCGTCCGGACATGATCGACAGCGGCGTTCAGGTCGGCAAAAACCATCGCGGCGCGGAGAAAACAAGCGTCGCGGGTACGCATGCCACACAGACGGTGGAGCCGCTGGCACCACGGCCCGAGGACATTTTGATCGGAAAACGCAAACCTTCGGCTTTCTTCGGTACGCTCTTCATGAGCCACCTGAATTTTCTGGACGTGGATACCTTGATCCTGACGGGCTGTACGACTTCCGGATGCCTGCGGGCGACGACGGTGGATGCCTACTCATTCAACTTTAAAGCCATCATCCCCGAGGAAACGGCCTTCGATCGCTTCGAATCGAGCCATGCGATGAACCTCTTTGATCTTAACTGCAAGTATGCGGATGTGATTCCAACGGACGAGGTCGCCGCGTATCTGGAAGCTTTGCCCGTGCGGGAAAGTAATCCCGGCGCAGGATGAGGCGTTGCCATGAGTGGTCGGTCATCATCTAGCGATCCGCAGGCGACGCCGTTATTCATCCTGACGGGATTCTTGGGAAGCGGTAAGACGACGTTACTCGCGCGCTGGCTGCGGGCTCCGGCCTTCGCCGATACGGCGGTTATCGTCAACGAGTTTGGCGAGGTCGGTCTCGATCACCTGCTGGTCACCGAAGGCGAGGAGGACGATGTAGTTCTTCTCGATTCAGGGTGTCTATGCTGTACCCTCAATAGCAGCCTCGCGGAAACTCTAACCGACCTTTTCCATCGCCGCGCGCGCGGTGAGATTCCAGGCTTCTCCAGGGTTGTCGTCGAGACCACGGGCATCGCCGATCCGGCGCCCTTGATGCATACGCTGATGACCGACCGCCTGCTGGCGGCCCGCTTTCACCTGGCCGGTGTGATCGCCTGCGTGGATGGCTTGTTCTTTCTGGATCAGAAAGACGGTTTTGAGGAGGTTCGCAAGCAGGTTGCGCTCGCCGATCGCTTGATCGTTACGAAGGCCGATGCCGTGCCCGCCGAACGAATTACGCAAATCCAGGGCCTCTTAAAGGAAATGAACCCGGGCGCCGGGGTTTTGGTGAGCTCCGCCGGAGATCTGGATCCGGTTGACGCGCTGGATCAGATCGAGCCAAGCAGCGCTTTGGCCTGGCAAGCGTCTCATGAGGGCCTTCATCACGTACATTCAGGCCATGAGGAATCGGACTTTGAGACCTTGTTCGTTCCTGTTGAGCAGGCCGTCGACTGGCCGGGGTACGCAGCCTTGGTGGAAGCTTTCCAGAGCCGATACGGGGCGGATTTGCTTCGCGTCAAGGGCTTACTGAAGTTCGCGGGCGAGGCGCAGCCAATGGTTATTCAGGGAGTGCAGCACGTCTTCGCACTTCCCGAGGCGACCAAGCATGCCTCCAGCGGCGCTCGTTTGGGGCTCGTTCTGATTGGTAGGGGACTGGTGAAACAGAAAATCGAGAAACTGATCGATAAGTGCCTGGGGGGAGGCAAACCCGATGCGGCTGAATGACAAGCGAGCCATCGTGACTGGAGCAGCCGGCGATATCGGTAAGGCGATCATGGCGGCGTTCCTGCGCGAAGGCGCTCAGGTCATAGGTATGGATCACGATCGCCAGGGACTCACCGAAGCTGTCGCGGAAGTATCGGTGATCGCACCTGAGCGAGCCGGACCTCCCATAGTGTGCGATATCAGCCGCGCTTCGGATGTGCAGAGCGCGGTTGCGGCCGCAGCCCAAGCGATGGGCGGCGTCGACTTGTTGGTCAACAACGCGGCGGCAGTAACGGCCCAAGCAACCGTTGTCGATATCACGTTAGAGGACTGGGATCGTGCGCTGGCCGTCAATCTGACCGGCGCCATGTTGTTGAGCCGCGAGGCCATCCCTCACATGCGTAAAGCAGGCGGTGGAGTCATCATCAATGTCGCGTCCCAATTGGGCCAAAGGGCCCGGCCGGGCCGTGCCGCCTACGGCGCAACGAAGGCGGCGTTGATCCACCTCAGCCGCATCATGGCGCTTGATCATGCCGCAGAAGGCATTCGGGTCAACAGCCTGTCGCCTGGCGCGATCATGACCAGCCGCGTAGAGCGGCGGTACGGGGGGCGCGAAGCTGCGGAGAAGGCGCTCGCCCCCGCGCACCCTCTTGGCCGTCTGGGGACTGCTGATGAGATTGCCGCTGCAGCGCTATATCTGGCCAGCGAGGAGAGTGCGTTCATGACGGGAGCCGATCTGCGCCTGGATGGCGGGTTCGCCGCGTGATCAAGAAACCAAGAATACGGTGAAAGGGTGAGAAGAATATGACGAAGAAGCTGAGCGAAGCGCAGGTCAGTCAGTACAGGGAAGAGGGATTTGTGGCGCCGGTTGACGCCTTCACGGGCGCGCAGGCCGCCGGATACCGGGCTCGCCTGGAGGCGCTGGAGGCAAAGCTTGGCGGCCGCATCACCGGCAACCTGATGTTCAAACCGCACCTGTATCAGACCTGGATCGATGAGATCGTGCACTCGTCCGAAGTGCTGGACCCTGTCGAGGACGTTATCGGCCCGGATATCCTATTGGTTCAACTAACGATCTGGATCAAAGAGGCGAATACTGATGCCTTTATCTCATGGCATCAGGACGCTACTTATTTCGGTCTTGACCCATTGGAGCATGTAACGGCCTGGGTGGCTTTGTCCGAAGCCTCCGAAGAGAGCGGTTGTGTAGAGGTCCTGCCCGGCTCACACAAACGTGGACAGGCGCGCCACAAGGTCGAGTTTCAACCCGGGAACATGCTGAAGACCGGACAAACCATCGACATTTCCGACTACGAAGGTACACCCACCCTGATGCCGCTAAGGCCAGGGCAGTTATCGCTGCATCATACGCAGCTGCTGCACAACAGCCGCCCGAACCGATCCACAGATCGCCGCATCGGGTTGGGTATCAGCTACATCCCCGCCCACGTTCGTTCGACGAGCGGTGTGCCGCTCTCCGCCACGCTCGTTCGGGGCGAGGACCGCTATGGCTATTTCCAACACGACGCCCGCCCGCAGGTTGATTGCGGCGAACTGGAGATGCGCCGCCATGCGGAGGCGATGGCACGCTGGAACGAAGGTCGAAAGGTTATAACCGAGCGGCTCTCCAAGTCCGCTACCGGATAAAATCGAAGACAGCAGTTTCAGCCGGTCCGCGAACTACATGTCATGAATAGGCTAAGAACTTTTCATTCGAGATCATTATAGAAGAAGTGGACTTATGATAATTCTGTGACTAACTCCGGCTGAAATTATCGTTTTGTCACAACATCTCGCCCGGAACGACCGATAGAGTTTCTGAAATCCCTTGGGCTGTTGAGTAGCCGGCGGATAGCCATAGGTTATTCTCTAAAGCAGCCGAGGGTCGAACAGAGTTTCAATAATCACCGGGGAAGAGATCATGAATTATCGTTTCAAGAGTCTTGCCTTCCTGTCGCCGTTCATTCTGGCGGCTTGCGCGGCATCCGGCCCGGAGCGGATCGGCGCGGAAAATCCAACCGTCAGTTACTCCTATCACTATGGCGATGAGGAGGAGACAAGGCAGGAAGCGGCCAAATACTGCTATGAGAACTATAATCGGGCAGCGCGTCTTGTTGAGGACGTCAGGCGCGACAACGGCGGCGTTATGACGTTTGACTGTGTGATTCCCTAATCTTCAGCATGAAATCCTCTGGGCAAGGAGACCTTCAATGTTAAGGTGGGCTGCTATCTTTCTTTTACTCGCGATCGTTTCGGCTGCCCTCGGTTTCGGCGGGATCGCAGCGGTGGCGGTCGATCTGGCGCGGGTTCTCTTTTTCATCTTCATCGTGCTTTTTGCCATGATGATGGCCTTCCACTTGATGCGTGACCGAGGACCCCTTCCCTAGGGCCGGTTCTTGAAGGCAGACCAACAAGCAACCCTTGAAAGGAATTTGCGATGAAATCCATAGAGTCGGCGATGAGACCCATCGCCATGATTTTTGGCATACTGTTACTGGGCATGGCTCTTGCCGCTTGCGAAGAAGAAGGTCCCGCCGAACAGCTTGGCTCCAAGATTGACCAGGCAGTTGAAGAAGCCGGCGACAAGGTCAAGGAAGCGGCCGACGAATTGGAGCAAAAAACCGACTGATTTAATTCGCCTTTGGACGGCGCCACAAAGCGTGACCATCGCGGAGAAATCCGCGGAATAGTGAAACATTTCAGGGTTTTCACCCACAGCGCCATCGATTATTGCGCGAACCTACCCTATATATCTTTGGGAGCGGTGCAGGGGTCCCCTGAAAGACCGTTGTACTTTTCCCAGAGGTTGGAATGGCTCCGAGCGCCCGTCTTCAAGCTATCAGTACTGCCGTTCCTCCTGAGCGTCTTGCCCAATCAGCGGTGAAATCGCATATCCACAAGCTCTTTCGGGAGCAAGGTTATGACGTGACGCCGCTGCTGCCGGCCTTCGATAACGCGGGCATCGAAACGCGCTATTCGGCTATGCCGATGGAGTGGTACGCACAACCGAGGAGTTGGCCCGAGCGCACGGCAATCTATCAAGACGCAGCGCTGGCACTGTTGGAAGACGCCGCAATCCGTTGTTTGCGTTCGGCAGACCTGGAACCGGCGGATATCGATAGCCTGCTGTTGGTCAGCAGCACCGGAATCGCCACCCCATCGTTGGAATCGCTACTGATGGACCGGCTCGCCTTTCGCGAGGATGTCGAGCGCCTGCCGGTCTTTGGGCTGGGCTGTGCTGGCGGTGTGATCGGATTGGGACAGGCAGCCCGTCTGGCCGAGGCGCGACCGGGTAGCCGGATACTGCTTCTGGTTGTTGAGCTTTGCAGCCTCAACTTTCGTGCGCAAGACCTCAGCAAGTCCAATGTGATTGCCAGCGCGCTGTTCGGTGACGGTGCGGCGGCGGTGCTTGTGTCGACCGATGCCCGAAAGCGAGGGCCGATCCTGGGTGCCAGTGCGCAACACCGCTGGCCCGGATCAAAGGGTATTATGGGCTGGCGCGTTGAGGACGACGGCTTGGGGGTTATTTTCTCCCGTGATATTCCGCAACTTGTCCGCCGCGATTTGGGGCCGCTTGTGAGAAGGTTCCTGAAGCACCAGAACATGACCGTCGCTTCGCTTGCTCATTCTGCCTGCCATCCGGGCGGCGCAAAGGTTGTTGCCGCATTGGAGGAAGTGTTGCAGCGACCATTACCGCACGAACGGCAGATCCTGCGCGCTTACGGCAATATGTCGGCGCCGACGGCGCTGTTTGTTCTGGAACGGGTGTTGAGCGAAGTAAGGCGCCTAGAAGGCCCCTTACTCTCGACAGCGCTGGGACCGGGGTTCAGTGCGGCCTTGCAGCTTGTTCTGCCCGGAGGGGCGGAATGAACCTGGACGCGCTCGGTTTCGGTTGGGCACAGTTCGTCGTTTTGCTGGTCGCGGCGCAACGCCTGGGCGAACTCGTGATCGCCCGGCGGAATACGCAGGCCCTTTTGGCGGCAGGTGCGCGCGAAGTTGGCGCGGCGCACTATCCGCTTTTCATTTTGCTGCATGGTTCCTGGCTGCTGACGTTGTTTTTGGTGGTGCCGTCGGGACAACCGGCTGACTGGCTGTTCCTGGGTCCGTTCGTATTCTTGCAGATCGCGCGGGTTTGGGTGGTCACGAGCCTTGGGCGCTTTTGGACGACGCGCATCATTACTTTGGACGCAGCGCCCTTGGTCAAGCGCGGCCCCTATCGAGTTTTGCGCCATCCCAACTACGTGATCGTCGCAGGAGAAATTCTCTTGCTCCCATTGGCCTTTGGCGCACTGTGGGTCGCGATTCTGTTTTCGCTTCTGAACGCTTGTTTGCTGATATGGCGGATCAGGTTGGAGGAGCAAGCCCTGGCCGGTCGCCGCGAGCAGCCTTAGCTCTCGGATTCCTGTTCTTTACCTCCCGAGGACCCTAGGTGCCACCGCTCTCTGCCTCCACGGCTGTAGTAAAGGTGCGATAGCGCTGAAACAACGGCATCGTCGTGTTTCAGATCCGAATCCTCGCGCACCATTCTCAGGGCGTCTTCCAGCGAGAATCCTTCGCGATAAACGCGCCTGCTGGCGAGGGCTACAAAGTGATGGGCTATAGCAGCGACTTTGGTTGCCATGAGTAATTCATCATCCGCCAGGTCAACCGGACGCTTCTCGGCTCCAAGCCGGTCGGCCAGTTGGCGGAGCGTTTTATAGACAACGCTTGGCAAGCCCGCGTTGTCCACCAGTTCGACACCCTGGCGAATGGCGCGGCGCATGAACTGCAGCTCCTCCGCAGTCAAGGCGGACTTCTTGGTGAGCAGGTCTCTGGGTATTGCGATCTTACCGAGGTCAATGAGCAGTGCCGCTTGATTGGCAGCGCGCACTTCTTCCGACGGCAATCCCATCTCTTCCGCGAGTTCCTCGGCAAGTCGGGAGGCTTGCGCGGACTGCTCCGCGGCAAAGGGGTCGCGTTGATTGATTATCCGGACCAGTGCCCGGACCATGCGTGTTTCCGCCTCCGCCAGGGCCTCGCGGGAGCGCAGAGGTTCTGTAATATCCTGCAGGACGAGGATCGTGGCCGGCTCCGGCTCTTCCGACGCCGCGCTCGTGTCGTTGTCGGCGGTATGATCATGCGGCCCGACTGGGACAATGATCGCGCGAATCACTCGCTGCGCACTTGCCTCCTCGTCGCCAGACATTTCGTGGCGTACGGTAGTTCCTTCGGCATGGGCCTTTTCGATCTGGGCGTTAAGCTCGGCACCGACGGCAGGGCCAAGGATAGCGGCAAGTGTCTTTCGCTTCATTTCATCGGCAGAAACGCCAACCCGCAGTGCCAGGCTTTCGTTCGCGTAAAGCAGCAAGCCCTTCCTGTCGAGCGCGAGCAGTTCATCGGTTATGGCATCGCTGACGCCTTGCAACAGTGTCCGGGCGCGGCGCTCGTCATCGAGCGTGCGCGCCATGCGATCCGAAAGCGCTTCCGCCTTGGCCGATGCACCATGGCGCCAGAATAGGAGGATTAGTAGCGTGGCGACCAGGATGCCGCCGAAGAACAGAGTTGCCAGCGTATCAAGTCTGGCTTCCGATGCCGCCAGCGCTGCGTCGCGCCGAATCGAGGCGGCCGTCATCCAAGGCAAGAGCTCGACCTTCGCGGAAGATATGAGAAGGGCGTCACCGCTCAAGGTCTCCGTCTCCAGGAAAACGCCTGGTTGCGTCGCGGCCTTGGCCAGGAAGAACTTTTGGTTTTCGAGTGAAAAACTGTCCCCTTCTGACAAGCCGGTATCGGTGTCTGCTCGGGTCGACAGCAGTAATCGGCCGTTGCTCCCGTTTAACGTGATCAGATGCAAGACACCCGCTTTGCTGCCGGGCGCGGTCAGGCTTCCCGGGTTGATCAACTCCAGAGCCGCTGCCCGGGAAAGCGACCTCAGCATGACAATCATGCCGATCTCGTCCGCAGGCGAGGGATCCGCCTGGAAACGATAGACGGGACTGGCGAGCAGGACCCGCAGAACGCCGTCGGGAGCCGGATCCAGCGCAACGACCAGAGTGCCGCCAGCTTCGCGTGCAGCCAGTAAAGTCTCTGCCTTCTGGTCGAGCGTCGGCATGCCAGCGGTTGCGGCCACCAGACGTTGGCCGTTGGCGATCAACGCCACACCCTCAGGTGCGAACTGTGGGATGTTGGCCGGGACCCGGCGCTCGGAATCCGAAATCCGCAAACCGGCGTTCAAAGAAACGGCCTGAAGAAGATTCCGAACATACGCGACCTCCTCGGCGGCCAACCCGCCGCCGTCGCTGCCCGCCTCAGCCATCAAGGTGAGCTGCAACCGAATCGTATCGTTGGCTGCAAGTCGGTCGGCTAGGGCACTTTGATCACGCAACCACCGGTCGGACGATTCCGCGCTTTGCTGCGCCCACCAGTCCAAACGCAGCTGCCACTGGCCAAGTTCGCGTTCACGCTCGCCGCGTACGAAGCCAAGCACGGCAAGAAAGGCGGCGATGCCAACAACCGCCAAACCGACGACGGCTATTATGCCTGTACGATTTCGCTTGGCGGGACTCAGTAACGATGCAGCCATGTCATCTCACTATTGAATGAGTAATAGGGCACGTAGTGCAGGACGCGATCCATCTGCAAGGGTGTGCGCGTTTGATTGTCTAGGACCCAGGATGTGTCTTCCGAATCAACGATAAGCACCGCATGTCCTATGTCCAAATTGGTGTCGTGCACGACGGCGATGCGCATGGCCTCCTCCGGCCAACCCAGCTCTCGGAGCATCAGGAATTTGGCAATCGCATAGTCTTCGCAATCACCACTGACCATCTTGAACTCCTTGGGCGTCTCCCAGTAGTCGGAAACACCCCAATTGGTGATGTCCAAGATGTAGGGCTGTTCATTGAACTGCCGATTCACGAACTGCATCTGGGTCCGGCGATCAAGAATGTTAATCGCCTGATCGCGGATATCCTGCCAATCCGAAAGGCGGCAGGGCGGCACCGCCGCGTTCCCCTCTCCATTACATTCCGGCAGTTCCGCATCCGCTTCGACTGTTAGCTTTAGTACACGAACCCATTTGCTCAACAAGCTGACGCCCTTGATGCTTCGCTCCTTGGCGCCGAATACCGGCTCCATGTTGGCCATTGCCATGGTTGAGGTGGCGCAAAATATTGCGGCCGCGAACAGTGCTGCGCCTCTCAGTCTTCGTTTGCTGCTTCCAGTCATGCTGCTTCCTGCGCCGAATCGCCCACGGTCCTGGGTATTAGTATGTAACAGAAAGCACGATGTTGCAGTAGATGAAGTGAAGCGGCGTGACCATCAACGGCTGTAGCTGACTTCCACTCTCCGATCGTCTTCATTGTCGCTCAGCAGGCCAAAAACGCTAGAACTACCAAAGGCTTCACCGCGGCTGCGGGTTTCGATGGTTCGTTCGGGGACGCCGAACTCAATGAGTATTTTCTTGACCGCGACGGCGCGTTCGCGGGCCAAGCGCTCGTTCGTCGCTTTATCGCCTTGTTTGTCGGCCTGACCGACCACACAGACAAGGGTTCGGTGCTTGGCGGTGTCAGCGAACTTTTCAAGCTTTGCGCGGCCTTCGGCGGATACCTTGGTGCTGCCGACATCGAAGGTCAGCACCTGTATCCCATATTCGGCACCCGGGCAATCGGCCGCTTGCGCCGTTGCCGAAAGGATGGTGCCTGCGGCCAACAGGACGGTTGCAAGAATCTTTCGCATCGTTCCCTCCCACTCTTATTGCTCTCGAAAAGTTTATCACTGGAATTCCGGGAAATTCCAGTCGCTGTCGGCAACGGCCGGATTATCGGACAAGGCAATGTTTGACGCTCTTGTTGGACCAGCGATATAACGGCGGGATCGCCTATCCCAGCCATAATAAGAAAAAAGCGGGCGTTTCAATGAAAACACTATTCCTGCACATCGGCCTGCACAAGACCGGCACGACAACCGTGCAGCAGACGTTTCAGGCAGCAAGTCACCTGTTTCGCCGACACGGGCTGGACTTCATTCCAATAGGCAGGCACATCGGCGGCGCACAGCACAATCTGGCTTGGGAAATCGCCGGCTTGCCCGGATTCGACGCGGCGCTTGGCACCTGGGACGATGCGGTGGCCTACATGGAGGCAAGCCAGCATCGTTACTTTTTGATCAGCGCAGAAGATCTATCGGGCATCTCTCCGGCGGCCATTTCACAACTCAAAACAAAGCTTGAGCGATTTGATGTGCGCGTTATCGCGACATTGCGCAATCAGGTCGACTATCTGGAATCGCTTTACAACGAAACCGGCAAGATGTTTTGCCGGGAAGATCGTCCGGCCTTTATCGAACGGGCGTTGGGAACCATGGAATCGATACTCGATTTCAATCTGCTCCACGCCAACTGGTCAAACGCATTTGGTGCTGCGAACCTGCGATTCCTGGTGTTTGAGAACCTGAAGGGCGATTTGTTCGGAAACTTCTGCGAAGCGTCAGGGATTGCGGCCGTTATAGACATCCCGGACTATCGAAAATCGAGCATGAACCTTTCCACCAGCGCAGCGTTTCTGGAGGCTAATCGACTGTTTTCCAATGCTGCCGAACCGTGGACCTCTATGGAGACCTACAACGAAGAGCTCGTCGACGTACTGAATACCGCAGCTCTTGAGTTGGGTTGGGTAAAAGGGAGGGATCCTTTCTTTACTTTGGCGGAAAGGCGCCTTGTTCATAGCCGCTTCCTCGCGGTCAATCGGGTTTTTTCCGAACAGGTTACACCGCTTTCCGAGGATTACTTTGCCCAGCCCGAGTCAGGTGCGAACCCAACCGGTGTGACGGCGGCGGAGATTGCGCAACTGGCCATGCGCGCGCTCATTGTTCAGCGTCAAGAACTGGCGCGTGATCAAGCAGCCTTCCATCGCGCCGCCCGCCGATTTGAGGAGGCTGAAGCAATTGCCGAGAAGGCTTTGAAACTGGAGCCGGAACGGCCACTGCTTTATCAGAGCCTTTCGGCGGTCCTGGTCAATCAGGGCAGGCTAGAGGAGGCCGAGGCCCACGCCCGGCGGATCGTGGAGTTGGCCCCTGAAAGCGCCCAATCATACCGCAGCCTCGGTTACGTGCTGAAGACCCGGGAGAAATGGTCTGAAGCGGAGAATGCGTTGCGCCGAGCCATCAAGATGGATGGCTCGCTCAACATCCTGCCCTATCTCTGGCTGAGCGAGGTCCGACAGGCTGTGGGCGATGCTGAGGAAGCTTTGGCGTTGCTGAACGAAGCCGTGGAGATCGTGCCGAACGATCCGGCCGTGCTCCTGCGGAAAGCCGACTTGCAGGAATCGTTGTGTCGCTTCAAGAAGGCGGAGGAAAGCTTTCGTCAGGCGACTGCCGGCCAATTGAACCCAGAGCGGGCGCACTATTCTTTTTCGTTATTCCTTGAACGCCGGAAGCGCTTTCGGGCAGCGCTAAAGGAAGCCAAAGCAGCCTGCTTGCTACGGCCTGATAGCAAGGCCTACAACGCATTGAGAGTGCGGTTGCAGGAGAAGGTGAAACAGCTTTCGCAAACCAAGCGATCACAGGGGCCAGACCAGCAGGATCATAGGAACCGCAACGCCGACAACTAGGATCTCGAGCGGCAGCCCTAGCCGCCAGTAATCACCGAAGCGATAGCCGCCGGGGCCTAGGATTAGTGCATTGTTCTGGTGCCCGATCGGCGTCAGGAATGCACAGGATGCCCCCACGGCCACAGCCATCAGGAAAGCATCGGGGTTGACGGCCATACGGTCGGCCAGGATGAGCGAGATCGGCGCCATGATCACGGCGGTCGCCGCGTTATTGAGAACATCGGAAACGGTCATCGTGACGACCAAAATCAACGTGAGGACTGCCGCAGCGGGCCAGCCTTGCGTCATCCATTGAATGCCGTCGACGATGGTATCGGTGGCGCCGGTTGTCTGAAGCGCCGAACCGACGGGAATTAGCGCGCCCAAGAGGACGATCACCGGCCAATCGATGGCTGCATAAACCTGACGCAAGGGAAGCAGGCCGCCAAAAACCAACACCGCGATGGCCCCGCCGAAGGTGACGGCGGCAGGCAGAACACCTGTGCTGGCTATAGCGATGGCGGCCGCGAAACAGCCGACGATCCACCAAGCTCCGTCACGTAATCCGTAACTTAGGCCGCGCTCTGCAAGCGGCAGCAGGCCGAGGGTTTTCAAACCCTCGGCCAAGTGATCCCGTTCGCCGTGGAGCAGCAATATGTCACCGGCCTGCAGCCGCAGATCGCGCAAGCGACCGTGATAGGGCTTACCCTGCCTCGCCAATCCAATGGCCACGAGATTATGGCGCGCCGACAGTCGCAATTGCCCAAGGCTGCGCCCGACCACAGGGCAATCCGGCGGAACGGCGGCTTCGAGGATTTCGCCTTCGCCGCTGCGCAATAGCTCTTCAGCCTTGCCGCGGTCCTCTGCGAGCTTGAAGCCCGTGGCCTTCACAAACTTTTCTATCTCGCTGGCAGCCGCCTCGATCAGCAGCAAGTCGCCGATCTGCAGCACTTCCCGTCGTTGCAGGCGCGGCAGGCGGCGTCCTTGCCGTAACAGGCCCACGACCTCGGCGTCCACGTCCTTGGTCAGTTCGGTGAGTTCGGTGATGGTGCCGTCGACGGCTTTGCTGCCCTCCACGACCTGGACTTCGGTCACGTAGTCGCCGAGATCGAACAATTGCTCGGCGCTGCCATTCTGGCGCGCTGGCACAAGCCGCCACCCGACGACTGCCAGGAAAACCAGGCCGACAAGGGCCACCGCTCCCCCCACTGGCGTATAGTCGAACATCTGGAAGCTTTCGCCCAGAACATCTGCGCGGATGCTGGCGACGATAATGTTCGGCGGCGTACCGATCAGAGTTACGAGCCCGCCCAGGATACAGCCAAAGGACAACGGCATCAGCAAGAGCGATCCGGGCCGTTTTGCCTTGAGAGCGCTTTGCAGCGCAACGGGCATCAGCAATCCCAGTGCACCGACGTTGTTCATGAATCCGGACAGCAGTGCGCCGCTGCCCGCTAAGCCGGCAACGTGGGTAGAGGTGTGTCCGGTGAGCGGCGAGATGGCGCGGGTCAAGGGATCAATAGCGCCGGATTCCGCCAACGCACGGCTGAGTATCAGCACCAACGCCACGGTGATGGTCGCCGGGTGTCCAAACCCCATGAAGGCCTCCGTCGCCGGGACCAAACCCAGGACGACAGTGATTATCAAAGTGGCAAAGGCCAGGAGATCATAGCGGAATCGGCCCCAGGCAAGCAGCGCGAAAAAGCCGATAACGATCGCCAGAATCGCGACTTGGTCGTAAGATGTGGGAAGAGAAAGCATTATAGGATTGTGCCCTGCCGTGGTGGCTGACAACAAGGCCAATCACGCCCCCGTGACGAAGCTTGATTCGAAGCTCAGACGGCGTCGCTCATATTGTATCCGTTCACGTAATACGCCGGAACAGCGCGATGCAACAGCGGCTCCGGCAAGCAAGTATGAAAGGCGAGGTTAGAGTATGAGGAAATCCCCCCTTCTTTTACCCGTTTACGCGGCAGCTCTGCTGTTCGGCGGGTCGTTGGTCGCTCAGGCGCAAGAGCAGGCGACCGTCATCGAGCTTACACAGGTTGCCTGTCAGTTTGTTGAGTCGGAAAATGGCGTCGATCACAATTTCACGACGACGAAGAAGGCCGATTGCGAGGCGATCAACTCGGAATCCGGGCAAACGCGCCTTGATGCGGCGCAAGTACTCAAGCTGAAGCCCGGCAAGTACGTCTTCCGGGTGACCAACAAAGATGTGCCTTATGGGTTGGGTTTCTGGTTGCGTGGTGATGGGTTGGTGAGCCGAGCGACGCTGCCCAGCGTTTCCGGTGGCGGTTTGAACACGGGCGTCACCAAGGATTACGAGATCACCTTGACGGAAGGTGAGTATCTGTACTCTTGCCCTTTGAACACGACACCGGACTACCGTTTGGTCGTCAGCGCCGACAGCTAGGTCGCCTGAAGCCGGGTGAGCCGCGACCGTTGTTGGGGGGGGCGGCTCACTCGATCATTTTGCGCAGCTCGGTTTTTAGAACTTTGCCGTAGTTGTTCTTCGGCAAACCTTCCACGAATCTGTACTTCTTCGGTCGCTTGAAGCGCGCTATTTCGGCCAGACACAACGCGTCCAAGCCAGTTTCGTTTACCGCTGCATCCGGGCGGGCTACGACGAAGGCCACGACTTCCTCGCCCCATTCGGCATGTGGCATGCCGACGACGGAGCATTCGAGGACGGCGGGGTGCCGGAGGAGGACCTCTTCCACTTCACGCGGATAGATGTTGCTGCCCCCGGATATGATCACGTCCTTCGAACGGTCCATGAGTGTCAGGTATCCCTCGTCGTCCAGGGCACCGACATCACCTGTATGCAGCCAGCCGTCCCGCAAAGTCATGAGGCTTGCTTCCGGGTTCTGCCAGTAGCCCGGCATGACGGAAGGTCCGCGGGCTAGAACTTCGCCGACTTCATCCTTGGGGAGAGGATTGCCCTCCTCATCGGCAATTCTGACTTCAACCGCACTTTGCGCCTGCCCGACGGAAGCCAAACGCTTTTCGTAACGTGGATTGTTGGTATCGAGGTGATCACCGCGTCCCAGCGCCGTGATCGTCATCGGACTCTCGCCTTGGCCGTAAATCTGCACAAAGGCGGGGCCGAAGCGGGCCATGGCCGCCTTCAGGTCGGCGACGTACATCGGCCCGCCGCCGTAAACGACGGTCTTGAGGTTGCGGCTGTCTACATCCCAATTGGCGGCGGCCTGTTCCAAGCGCTTTACCATCGTGGGCGCCGCAAAAAAGCAAAGGTTCGGCGTTTGGGGTAGCAGCTTGAAAATTTCCTCGGGGTCGAACTGGCCACTTTCCGGGATGACCTGGCAACCGCCTGCGGCGACGATCGGTATGTTGTAGAGGCCGGAACCGTGGGACATCGGCGCTGCCTGCAACCAATGGTCCTCGCTTGTCGCCGCATCAACGTCGGCGAAGTAGCACAAAGTCATGGCGAGGAGGTTTTGATGGGTAAGGATTGCGCCCTTGGGGCGTCCCGTCGTGCCGCTGGTATAGAATAGCCAAGCCATTTCGTTGGCTTCAACCGGGACGCAATCGAGAGGTTCGTTTTCCAGGAGGCGGCTGTAGTCGGCGCTATCAACGTCGATAACCTCTCGTAGGTTCGGCAGCTCGCTGGATAGTGTGGACAGGTCGCTCGCCAAGTCCTTCGTTGCGAAGCAAAGCTTTGCGCCGCTGTGCTCCAGCATGTAGCGAAACTCGTTACGATGGAGTTTGGCGTTCATTGGCACGGCGGCCAAACCGGCAATCCATGCGCCGTAGAGAACTTCAAGATAGGTGGGGGTATTCTTCATTGCGATGGCGACGCGGTCGCCGCGCTGCAAGCCGAATTGCTGAACCATCGACGCTGCGATCCTGCGTGTCCGAGACGCAAGATCACGATAATCAGCGAAGATCGTGGAGCCGACCTTGATTGCAGCGGAATTCGGCCTGCGTTGGGCGCTGCGGATAAGAAGGTTAGCAAGGTTCATGTCCAGGCTCCGGGTGAGAAGTTCATGTGAATTCTGCACGTAGTTAAAGGTTAAAGGCTAATTCCTGAAGGATTTTGCTGCTATAGGGCGGCAAGGGCGTTATCGTATGTAACAGCCTTTCTTCGTTCGAATAGTTTTTCCTTGGCTTCGCGCGCAAGCTTGATTTTTCGCGCCGCTTAGCCGCAGATCATTGGACGGCCAGCATGTCTCCTGTGTTACGCCCCGGAAATCGCTCTATCTCAGCCACGCGCGCGCTTTCTCTGTCGCTATTGCTTATCATAGGCGCGGTTTCTTCGGGCAAGGCCCAGGATATTGAATTCTTCAGGATTGGCACGGGTTCGACTAGCGGTACTTACTTCCCTATCGGTGGTCTTATTGCCGCGGCCATGTCCAATCCTCCGGGCAGTCGCACTTGTGGCGAGGGCGGAAGCTGTGGCGTCAGCGGTTTGATTGCCGTGGCGCAGTCGACGAACGGCTCTGTCGCTAACGTCAAGGCGATTCAAAAAGGCGAGATCGAGTCGGGATTCTCGCAATCAGATGTCGCCTATTGGGCCTACAACGCCCAGCAGGAGTTCGCCGAGTCAGGTCCGGCCGCCAAGCTGCGGGCAATCGCCAACCTTTATCCGGAGTCCCTACATCTTGTGGTCAGCGAAAGCGCGGCCGTCTTCACGCCGAGCCAGCTAAAAGGTAAACGGATATCCCTGGACCGGGAAGGTTCGGGAACCAGAGTTGACACCTTGCTGGTGTTGGAGGCCTACGGTTTGAAGGAAAGCGACATGGAGGCCCTGGCTCTGCCGCCGGGGGTTGCAGCGGATCGTCTTGCCTTGGGCGAAATCGACGGTTTCTTCCTGGTTGCCGGCACGCCCGCCGAAGCGGTGACGCAGCTTGCGGCGACCTCTAGAATCGGATTGGTGCCGATTACCGGCGAGCCTGCTGAAAAACTGTTGAAGGCCTATCCCTTCTTTTCACAGGATTTCATTTCGCCGGGAACCTATCCGAATGTCGGCGCGGTGGAAACCATCAGTGTCGGCGCCCAGTGGCTGGTCAGTTCAGACGTAAGCGATGATCTCGTTTATCAACTCACGAAAGCGCTCTGGCATGAGAACACCAAAAGGCTGCTAGGCGGCGGGCATCCGAAAGGTGCCCTGATTCGGATCGAAACGGCGCTTGCCGGGTTGTCGGTTCCTTTGCATGCAGGCGCCGAACGTTACTATCGCGAGATTGGCGTTCTCGACGATGCGCTGATGGAAAACCTGCCGAAAGTACTGCCGCCGCAAGAAAGCGGATCGCAAGACGGCGAACCCAAACCGGCAGGCGTGATTCCAAAGGAAAAGCCTGAGGGCTAACAGCGCTTGCGGCAGGGCGCTGTTCTCAAGGCTCGGCGATGACCCATTTCTCTTGCTTGGCCAAACGGTACCACTCGGCAAAGGGCGGATAGTCTGTGATTGTATCGCAGTAGGCTTCGCTGGCTTTCGGCAGGTCTATGTCGTAGGTCAGAAAACGGCTTACAAGTGGTGCATGAAAGGCATCTGCGATACTGAATTCACCCATCAGGAAAGGCCCTCGGGACGCGTATTGGGCACGTGCGCCTTCCCACAGCTCCACAATTCGCGCGATATCCCGTTTGGTCGCCGCTCGCATGGCGGGGCGCTCTCTGCGTGCCCGCATATCCATCGGCAGTTCCTCCCGCAAGTCGGCAAAGCCGCTGTGCATTTCCGCAGCAAGGCAGCGGGCAATAGCGCGGGCTTCGGCGTCCTGCGGCCAAAGCTTGGCCTCCGGAAAGGTGTCCGCCAGGTATTCGCTGATCGCCAGCGAATCCCAGATTGTCAGGTCGCCATGCTGTAAAACCGGCACGCGAAGAGATGGCGACCATTGCCGCAGCTTCTCGGCGGTATCCGGGCGATCCAGGGGAATCACGACTTCCTCGAAGTCGACACCGGTCGCCTCCAGCGCCAGCCAGGCGCGTAGTGACCAAGAAGAGTAGTTTCTATTGCCAATTATCAAGCACCAGTTCGCCATAGTCCTCGTTCCGTCTTATTGCGATTGCCTTGCACGGGGAACCTGACAAAATGTGAGCGCCCCTTCGGGCTGCAATCAAGGCATTTTATAATCCGAGTTCCTGGAGCGATATATGGTTGGCAATCTGAGCGCAGATGGCGGAGCCGAGGCGGTTCCTGTCTTTTGCCTTTACAAGGCGCAGTTTGACGAATGGCTGGGGACCCAGCCTCCGGGCGTGCGAACTTGGTTGCAGGCAACGGGGTTTGATGCCGCCGCCGGGCAACTGGCTCTCGTCCCCGGCGAGCGGGGAACGGTAGCTTGTGTGGTCTACGGCCAGAATTTGAACGATCTCTTATGGAGCTACGCAGCTCTTGCGGCCAAGCTTCCGGCCGGACTTTATCGTCTGCAGGGGAATATGGATGAAGCTGAAGCCGACCGCGCCAGCCTAGGTTGGGGCTTGGCTTCCTATCGGTTCGACCGTTATCGCTCAGGCAAACCCAAAGACGAGGCCAAGCCTGCGCAGTTGGTCTGGCCGACCAATGCCAGGCGCGCAAGGGTCGAGGCGTTGTTGGAAGGCATCTTCCTGACCCGGGATCTGATCAACACGCCGGCCAATGACATGGGACCCGCAGAACTTGCAGCGGCTGCGCAGGACCTTGCTGTGAAACACGAGGCCACCGTCGCCGTTATCGAGGGTGAGGATTTGCTGGCTAGAGGCTATCCGGCCATCCACGCGGTGGGCAAGGGCAGTGCGCGGGCCCCGCGCTTGATCGATCTTACCTGGGGCAGCACCGGTCCGCTTATCACACTGGTTGGCAAGGGCGTTTGTTTCGACAGCGGAGGACTTGATCTGAAGCCTTCCAGCGGCATGCTGTTGATGAAGAAGGACATGGGTGGGGCTGCCCATGCCCTGGGCCTTGCCAGTTTCATCATGGCGCAAGGCTTGCCTTTGCGTTTGCGCGTGCTGATACCCGCGGTCGAGAATTCGGTTTCCGGCACCTCCTACAGGCCGCTTGATGTGATCGGAACGCGCAAGGGCCTGACGATTGAGGTCGGCAATACCGATGCGGAGGGGCGGATCGTGTTGGCCGATGCCCTGGCAGAGGCTTGCCGGGATAAACCCGATGCGATTTTTGATTTCGCAACCTTGACCGGTGCCGCCCGTGTCGCATTGGGTCCGGAATTGCCTGCGTTGTTCAGCAACGACGACAAACTTGCCAGCGCGATTCTGGAGGCATCCGAGGCGGAAGGCGATCCCTTGTGGCGCTTGCCGTTGCATCGCGCTTACCGGTCGCAGCTCGACGGCAAGGTCGCTGATCTGAACAACATCTCAAGCGAACCCTATGCGGGCGCCATCATTGCCGGCCTGTTCCTGGAGTGCTTCGTGGAGGAGGGAATCCCCTGGGCGCATGTCGATTTGATGGCCTGGAACAGTCGAGCGCGACCGGGGCGTCCTCAAGGCGCAGAGGCGATGGGGTTGCGCGCGGCGGCGAGGTGCATTGAAAAGCTGGTCAGCGCGTAGAAAGACCCTGAATCGACCCCTTTACAGCATTCTTTGGAAAGAATGGGTCGGTCTGGTGGTCTTGCCAAGGCAGAAGAGACTGTTACTCTCTTTGACTGCTTGAAGCCTTTTGGGGGTGGCAAATGTTCAAGAATATCCTGTGCGCGGTAGATGGGTCCGACCATTCCCTGAGAGCGGCTAAGGCCGCGGCCGAGCTGGCGGCGCAGTTCAATGCGAAGCTAACGATCTTGGCGGTCACCAAGCAGATCAAGCTCAGCACCGAGATTCGCCGCTATATGGAGATGGAACATCTCTCCGGTGAGCCTCAGTACGTGCTTGACGACTATACCGAACAGGTAATCGAGGGCGCGTTGGAGGCAGCCGACCATGACGGCGTTTCCAACATAAAGACGGTGGTTAAGGAAGGCCCGCCCGCGCGCACCATCGTCAAGTACGCCGATCGCCATGACATCGATACCATCGTGTTGGGAAGCCGTGGCCTCGGTGATATCGAAAGCGCCTTGCTCGGCAGTGTTTCGCACAAGGTCGCGTCGCTTTCAAAGTGTACCGTCGTTACGGTTCGCTAGAGGGCTTCCCACCGATACCATCAATCGGGTTTAGTACCCCCGCTTTAGGTCGACGGTGTGACTTGGCGCATCGCCTTTCTTGATACGTGCGATATTGTCGAGCACCGCCAGTACGGCGGTTTCCGGGTTTGTCATGGAGGCAACATGCGGGGTTAGAATGACCTTCGGATGATCCCAAAAGGGACTTTCGGCCGGCAGCGGCTCCTGCCTGAAAACATCGAGCACAGCGCCGCCGATCTGGCCGCTGTCCAGGGCCTCTAGCAGCGCATCTTCATCGACCTGACGCCCACGTCCGACAGACACCAACAGCGCACCCTTTGGAAGCTGGGCCAGGGTTTCGCGGTTCAGAATGCTTTCGGTCTCCGGTGTCAGGGGTAACAGGCAAACAAGCAGGTCGCTACGGCTCAAGAAGGCCTTCAACTCGGTCTCTCCGGCGAAGGAGTCGACGCCGGGAATCTCCTTCCGGGTGCGGCTCCACCCGGCGACCGGAAAGCCGAAAGTCGATAGAACGCGCGCCGATTCCTGACCCAGGGTACCCAGGCCCAAAATTCCGACCCGGCGCTGCCCGGTGGGAATCTGGTTTATTTCCTCCCAATGGTGGGCCGTTTGCTGCGATCGGTACTCCAGCATGAAGCGGTGCAACATCAAGCTCGCCATGACGACGAACTCGGTCATTCCGGCGGTCAATCCTGGTTCGACCATGCGAACAATGGGGATGCCCTCGGGCAATTCTCCAGCCGCCATCAAGTGGTCAATTCCAGCGCCGACAGAAAAAATAGCCTTGAGGTTGGGCAGGCGGCTGAGCACACCCTCCGGTGGCGCCCAAACCAGCACATATTCGATATCATCGGGATTCCCGATCTCAGGCCATTGGCGCAGTTCAAGCTCGGGCGCGTGCTTGGCGAAGGCCTGCGCCCAGGCCGTCCCCCGGTCAATATCGGTCTTGAAGAGTAACGCCATGGTGCAGCAATAATCCTTCGTCTTTTGGTGGGACTAAGTTCGAACGACGCCGTCTTCGGTTGCCTCCAACTCGAAGGCGGCGCGCATAAGGGCTTTGGTATAAGCCTCTTGCGGCGCGTCGAAGATTGAGGCGGACGGTCCTTGCTCCACGACGATGCCGTCCTTCATCACCATGACGTCATGCGCCAAGGCGCGCACAACCCGAAGATCATGGCTGATGAACAGGTATGCCAGACCGTGGCGATCCTGCAGGTCGCGGAGCAGGTCAACGATTTGGGCCTGCACAGACATATCGAGTGCCGAGGTCGGTTCGTCCAAAACGATGAGGCGCGGTTTCAGAACGATGGCGCGGGCAATGGCCACGCGCTGGCGCTGGCCGCCGGAAAATTCGTGGGGGTAGCGATGGCGGCTTTCAGGGTCGAGACCAACCTCCTCGAGCGCCTCGACGATCAGAGAGTCGCGCTCGCTGTGGGACAGATTGGCGGCATGCACCTGCAAGCCCTCGCCAATGATCTGGGCAATCGACAGGCGCGGGGATAGGGAACCATAAGGGTCCTGGAAAACGACCTGCATCTGACTGCGCAACGGGCGGAGATCGCCGCTTGAGAGCGGCTGCAAATCCCGCCCTTCAAAACGTATGCCGCCCTTGCTGGAGATCAAGCGCAACACCGCCATCCCAAGCGTTGTCTTTCCCGAGCCGCTTTCGCCCACGATACCAAGCGTTTGCCCCTGGCGCAGGGCGAGGGTTATGCCGTCGACCGCCTTCACGTGGTCCACCGCGCGCTTCAACAGCCCTTTGCGGATGGGGAAGTGAACCTTGATGTCTTCGGCTTCCAGAAGGAGCTTTGCTTCCTGGGAGGTCTCAAGGGGTGTGCCTTTCGGCTCTGCCGCCAACAGCCGTTGTGTATAGGGATGCTGCGGGTTCTCGAAGATTTCCTGGGCCGGGCCCTGTTCCACGGCCTCTCCATCGGTCATGACGAGGACACGATCGGCCACCTTGCGGACGATGTTGAGGTCATGGGTGATCAGCAGCATGGCCATACCCATCTCCTGCTGCAGTTCCTTCAGCAGCTTGAGTATCTGAGCCTGGATGGTGACGTCCAACGCCGTGGTCGGTTCGTCGGCGATCAGCAAGTCGGGTTCGTTGGCAAGCGCCATGGCGATCATCACGCGCTGGCGTTGCCCGCCGGAAAGTTCGTGCGGGTAGGCCGCCAGGCGGCGCGCCGGATCTGGAATCCCCACAAGCTTGAGAAGCTCCAGGGTGCGTTTGCGCGCGGCTTCGCGACCTAGACCCTTGTGCAGCAACAGCGTTTCGCCGATCTGCTTCTCGACGCTATGCAACGGGTTTAGCGAGGTCATCGGCTCCTGAAAGATCATGGAGATCTTGTTGCCCCGAACCGAGCGTAATGACTTCGTAGAGGCGCCAACCAGTTCCTCGCCCTGGAACAGGATTGAACTTCCTGCCGGGTGGCTGGCGACAGGGTAGGGCAGCAGTTGCAAGATAGAGAGCGCGGATACGGACTTACCCGACCCGCTTTCGCCGACCAGCGCAACGGTCTCGCCTTTGTCCAGGCTGTAGCTAAGGCGCCGGACAGCTTGCACGGTGCGCCCCGGCAGCCGAAAATCGACCGAGAGGTTCCTGATCTCAAGAAGGGGACTTTTCTCGCTCATCAGGCGGGTTCCTCGATGGTGGCGCTGGTTGCGGTCTCGGGCGGCGGTGGCTCCCCGGCGAACAGCTTGCGCGGGTCGAAGGCGTCACGCACGGCCTCGCCGATGAAAACCAGCAAGCTCAGCATGATGGCGATGGTGAAGAAACCGGTCAGGCCCAACCACGGCGCCTGGAGATTGGCCTTTCCCTGCGCCAGAAGTTCGCCCAGTGAGGCCGACCCCGGCGGCAAGCCGATCCCCAGAAAATCGAGTGCCGTCAACGTCGTGATCGAGCCTGAAAGGATAAAGGGCATGAAGGTAAGCGTTGCGACCATGGCATTCGGCAGGACGTGCCGGAACATAATCACCCGGTCGGTCACGCCAAGCGCGCGCGCCGCGCGCACATAATCCAGATTGCGGACCTTCAGAAACTCCGCGCGCACGACACCAACGAGACCCATCCAGGAGAACAGCAGCATCAGTCCCAGCAGGAGCCAGAAGTTGGGCTCGATCAAACTGGCCAGGATGATCAGCAGGTAAAGAATCGGCAGACCGGACCAGATTTCAATGAACCGCTGGAAGATCAGATCTGTCCAACCGCCGAAGTAGCCTTGTACGGCGCCCGCGGCTACGCCGACGACCGACGAGATCAGCGTCAGGGCCAGACCGAAGATAACGGAAATGCGAAAGCCGTGAATCAGCCTCGCGACAACGTCGCGGGCTTGATCATCCGTGCCTAGCCAGTGTTCTCCGTCAGGGGCCGAGGGTGCGGGCGTCGGCAGGTCCCACGCGACGGTGCGGTGGTCATAGGGAATGATCGGCTCGATCATGAAACCCTTGTCCGAGATCAACGCGCGCACATAAGGGTCGCCGTAGTCGGTTCGGGTGAGGAACTCGCCGCCGAAGGTCGTCTCCGGATAATCCTTGAGCACCGGCAGATAAATGCCGCCGTCGTAGTAGACGAGGATCGGTTCATCGTTTGCCACGACTTCCGCAAAAAGGGAGATGAAGAACAGCGCCAGGAAAATCCAAAGCGACCAGAATCCTCGGCCGTTGGCGCGGAAATTGTGCAGCCGCCGTCGCGTAATCGGTGAGATGGACACGCCAAGAAAACGATCCTGCTTTACGGTGTTCGGGCGGGTCATGATGTTCAGACCTCCCGGCTTTCGAAGTCGATTCTTGGATCGATGATGGTGTACATCAGGTCGCCCACCAAGTTGAGCAGCAACCCCAATAGGGAGAAGAAAAACAACGTGCCGAATATGACCGGATAGTCGCGCTGGAAAGCTGCTTCAAAGCCCAAGAGGCCTAAGCCGTCGAGCGAGAAAATAACCTCGATCAATAGGGCGCCCGTGAAGATCACCGATATGAATGCGCCGGGAAAACCGGCAATGACGATCAACATGGCGTTACGGAAGACATGGCCGTAAAGCACGCGTCTTTCCGTCAGCCCCTTGGCCCGGGCGGTAATCACATACTGCTGTCCGATCTGATCGAGGAACGAATTCTTGGTAAGCATCGTCAATCCGGCGAAGCCGCCGACCACCATGGCCGTTATCGGCAGTGCGAGATGCCAGAAATAGTCCACGATCTTTTGCGGCCACGAGAGTTGGTCGAAGTTGTCTGACGTCAAACCGCGCAGCGGGAACCAATCGAGATAACTGCCGCCGGCGAACACCACGATCAGCAGAATCGCGAAGAGGAAAGACGGTATCGCATAGCCAACGATGACCACACCGCTGGTCCAGATATCGAAGCGGCTGCCATCGCGGACCGCTTTGGATATTCCAAGCGGAATGGAAACCAGATAGATCAGGATCGTCGACCAGAGTCCGAGAGAAATAGAGACCGGTAGCTTGTCTATGACGAGTTCGACGACGTCCCGGTCGCGGAAGAAACTCTTGCCGAAATCGAAAACGATATAGTTCCGCATCATCAGGAAGAAACGCTCTAGCGGCGGTTTGTCGAAGCCGAACATGCGCTCCAACTCGACGATAAAGGCCGGGTCGAGACCTTGCGCGCCGCGATAGGTACCCTGCTGCCCAGCGGCTGTCGTGCTGCTGCCGCCGCCGCCGGCAACCTCTCCGCCGCCACCCCGAGATACGCGCTCGACGATGGCGGTGCCCTCGCCGGTAATCTGGGAAATCAGCTGTTCGACCGGACCGCCGGGGGCTGCCTGGATGACGGCGAAGTTGATCACCATGATTCCGAAGAGCGTCGGGATGATCAGAAAGAGGCGGCGGATGATATAGGCCAGCATGGGTCTTACCTTACTCCGTCGCTTTGCTGTTGCTGTCGGCGGTCTGACGGCGTCGGCTGAGCTTGTCCGCTTTGGCTCTGTCGATCCACCAGGAATCTATCTGCGCGCCATTCTTAGGTACGATCTCGGGTTGTCCGAAGATATCCCAATAAGCGATGCGGTCGATGCGGATGTGCCAATTTGGGACCACGTAATGACCCCATAGAAGGACACGATCCAACGCACGCGTCGTGGCCACGAGGCTTTCGCGGTCCGGCGCGGCGATCAGTTGCTCGATCAGGCTATCGACGACCGGGTCGCAAACACCGGTCAGATTGCGGCTGCCCGGTGACTCGGCAGCCTGGCACCCCCAGAAATTGCGCTGCTCGTTGCCGGGGGAATCCGATTGACCCCAACTTCCGACAATCATGTCGAACTCAAAGCTGCGGATGCGGTTGACGTACTGCGAGGAATCGACAAGCCGGACCCGTGCGTCGATGCCGAGGCGCCGTAGGTTCCGAATGTAGGGAAGGACGATGCGTTCGAAGGCCGGCGAGGATAGCAAAATCTCGAAGCCCATCTGCTTGCCGGTCTCTGCGTTCACCATCTTCATGTCACGAACAACCCACCCGGCTTCCTCGAGTAAAGCGAAGGCTTGCCGGAGGTTGTCGCGCGGCCAACCACTGCCGTCGGTCGAAGGAACGCTGTAGGTCTCGGTGAAGACTTCCGGCGGCAAGCTGTCGCGATAGGATTCCAGGATTTCCAGTTCCGCGCCTGTCGGCAATCCACGGGATGCCAGTTCCGAATTGGAAAAATAGCTTTCTGTGCGGGTGTACTGGCTGAAAAACAGGTTGCGGTTCGTCCATTCGAAGTCGAACGCAAAGGCCAAAGCCCGTCGAACGAGACGATTGTCGAAAGGCGCGCGGCGGGTGTTCATGGCAAACGACTGCATGCCGGTCGGCCGTTCGTTTGGAATTTCCGCCAGAATCACCTTGCCGTCTCGCACCGCTTGAACATCGTAATCGACGGCCCACGCCTTGGCTTGATTCTCGACGCGCAGATCGATGTCGCCGCCCTTGAGCGCTTCGCGCACGATGGTGTCGTCGCGGTAATAGTCGTAGCGAATTTCGTCCCAGTTGTTACGGCCCTTTTGTACCGGCAGATCGCGCGCCCAATAGTTCTCGACCCGTTTGTAGGTGACGAACCGCCCAGGCTCGAAACTTTCGACTTTGTAAGGACCGCTGCCCAGGGGAGGTTCCAGGGTCGTCGTCGAAAAATCCCGGGTCTCCCAGTAATGCTTCGGCAAGATGGACAACTGCCCGATGATGAGCGGCAACTCCCGGTTTCCGGTCTCGCTGAAGGTGAAGCGGACCGTTCGCGGCCCGGTAATTTCCGTCGAGGCCACGCTCCCGTAGTAGAAGCGGTAGAAGGGATGGCCCTGGGTCCGCAAGAGATCGAGAGAAAATATAACGTCCTCGACGGTGATCGGCTTGCCGTCATGCCAGTAGGCATCGTCACGCAGCGTGAAGGCCACCCACGAGCGATCATCCGGCCATTCGACGCTCTCACAAAGCAGGCAGTACTCCGTAAAGGCCTCGTCGGCGCTGGATTCCATCAGAGAATCATAGATTCTCCCGATGCCGGCCGCCGCCTCGCCCTTGATAATGAAGTTGTTGAAGGAGTCGAAAGCGCCAACATCCGCGAGCCGCAAGCTGCCGCCTTTGGGTGCTTCCGGATTCACGTAATCGAAGTGCTTAAAGTCGGGCCCGTACTTGGGTTCGCCATGCATCGCGATGGCATTCGATTTGTGAACGGCCGGACCTGATTCGGATTGCTGCGCGGTGACATCGCTCGAGGGCCACAACAGGGCTGCTGCGATTGCCAGGACTGGAAACAGGAACCTGCGCGTTGGCGACATCTCCAGCGACTTTGCCTCCCGTTAGGGTTTCTCGTTGAACCTCGATGAGGTTCTGGTCGGACACCGGTCAGCCAACGATGTGATGGCCTTTTCGCGACAGGTCAAGACCCTGCCTGAACCGAATGCAGCCTAAAGCGACTCGGCAAGGAGGGAAAGAGTTGCCTCCAGGCACCTGCGGTCTCCCGCTGCAATCACGCTGCCGTCCGATTGCAGGGTCAAAGGCGCGCCTTGCCAGTCGGTCATGATACCACCGGCCTCCTCGATCACCGGAACCAAGGCCATGTAGTCGTACACGCCCAGGCTCGACTCCACCACAAGGTCCACGAAACCGCTGGCAAGCAATCCGAAACCGTAACAATCGTTGCCCCAGGTGGTGAAGCGAACCGCCTCGCTGAGACGTTGGAAGGCAGGAATTTTCGGTCCCTTGAACATCTCCGGCGCCGTTGCCGTCAGCATGGCGTCGGACAGGGTAGGGCAGGCGCGAACATGACTTTTGTGCGTGCCTCTGTAATCGGTAAAAAGTGTTCCCAGCCCGCGCGCCGCTGCCCATCGCTCATGCTTCATGGGCATGTCGATCAATCCCAGCAAAGGCTCGCCATTCCAGGTGAGCGCGAAAAGCGACCCGTAACCAATATTGCCGGTGACAAACTGCTTGGTGCCGTCAATCGGGTCGATTACCCAGATAAACTCCGCATCGCCGCGGCTGACGCCTTGCTCCTCGCCGATGATTCCGTGCTTTGGGAAGTGTTTTTCGAAAACCGCACGCGCCGCCAACTCAGCTTCCCGGTCCGCGCGGGTGACCGGTGACTCGTCGTTCTTGCTGATCACATCGATTTCCCGCCGGAAGTACCCTCGCGTCACCGCTGCTGCCGCATCGGCGGCTTCGGCGGCGATACTCAAACAGCGGTTCAAGAAGTCTGTATCCTGAAAGACCTGGGGCACGCGCAAACTCCTGGATGATAGGGGACGGAAGCGGAACGGCATATTCCCACAAGGCCTCGGGCGAACCAAGAGCAAGCAAGGCTTGCGGGGGGCGGCAAAAAAATTGGGGCCGATTCGATTCGGCCCCAATTTCTTCATTCTTCAACGGCACGTGGCTCCTCGAGCCATAGTCCTTGTGACAGGTCCGAGGCGCGTGTCCTCTATTAGGAATCCTTCTCCGGCAAGGGGGCCGGGGAGGCCGACAGAGACCGCAGATAAAGGATCAAATCGGCGCGGTCCTGGTCATTGCTGATCCCGGCGAATGTCATCTTCGTGCCGGGTGCAAATTCCTTGGGGCTCTTGAGGTAGCTATCGAGACTGCCGAAATCCCAAGCACCTTCCTTGGCGGCCAGCGCGTCAGAGTAGCGATAGCCCTCGTGGTTCGCGATGTCTGCGCCGACCACGCCGTAAAGATTCGGCCCGACCTTGTTGGGTCCGCCCTCGTCAAATGAATGACAAGCGGCGCACTTGCGCGCGACCTTCTGCCCGTTCTCGGCATCACCGGTGATCATCAGGGCAGTCACGGCCGCAGCACCCGCCACGGCTTCGGCGGCATCCGTGACAGCGCCTACCGCGCTACCCGCAGCCTCTGCGACGGCACTGGCGGCATCGCTTGCGGCCTCGGCTACAGTGCTGGCGGCACCCTCGGCTGGCGCGTCGGAGGCATTGCTTTCCTCCGGGCTCGGCAACGGCAGGGGCGACGCGCTCAAGCTGCGCAGATAGGCGATGAGAGCTGCCCGGTCGGCCGGCTTGCTGATTCCGGCAAAGCTCATTTTGGTGCCGGGGGCGTAATCCTTCGGATTGGCCAGGAAAGCGCTAAGGGCCTCATAAGTCCAGGTTTCGCTCGCGGAGCCGAGCAGTCCATCGGAATAGGAAAAGTCGTCCCTGTGTCCGACCTTGGCTCCCACGATGCCATAGAGATTGGGGCCGACCTTGTTTGCGCCCCCTTCCTCAAAGGTATGACATGCGGTGCATTTCTTGGCGACACCCTGGCCGTCTTCGACATTGGCGTCGGCGAGCAGAGCCAGGACCGGATCGACGGTCGGACCCTCATCCACCGTTGCATCGGTTGCTGATTCCAAACCGGCAACGTGGTAGACGCTTTCCTCCAGTTCGTGCTCAGGCACGAGGAGATGGGCGGCGAAGCCCGACGCCATGGCGATTACGCCTCCCGTTAAAACGGCTGCAGCAATTTTATTCAGTTCGAGGGACATCACGCTTCCCCTGGATGTACAAGTATGGTTGGCGCGGGACTTTAGTGCGCACGCGCCCGGCAATCAACAGCATGGACAGCGAAAAGCACTTTTAGCTTTCCGCCTCCCTCATTAACCTTTCGCACGCGGTAAAGCCAGATACAGTTTGCGTTCGGTTCGAAGGCTTTTTACGCGGCAGAGAGTCGCAGCGCCAGCATAGAAGGTGGCGCTTCAACCCAAAAGACGAGGATATCATGGCCGAGGCCCAAAACCCGATCGTTGTAATTCCGGCCCGCATGGCGGCAAGCCGCCTGCCCGGCAAGCCGCTTGCCCAGATTGCAGGGGTGCCAATGATCGTGCAGGTTTTGCGGCGCGCTCAAGAGGCGGATGTCGGACCGGTTGTCGTGGCGGCAGGCGATCGGGAAATCCTGGAGGCGGTGGAAGCGGCGGGCGGCCGTGCAATTATGACGGATCCGGATTTGCCCAGCGGGTCCGACCGAATCCATCAGGCCCTGGAACGTTGCGACCCCGAGCGCAGGCACAATGTCGTGGTCAATCTCCAAGGCGACCTTCCGACTTTGGATTCGGCGGCATTACGCACTGTCCTGGTCCCGCTGAGCGATACCAGCGTGGATATCGCGACCCTTTGCGCGGAAATCAAAGAAGAAGCCGAGCGCACCAACCCGAACGTGGTCAAGATCGCCTGTCTTTTCGAAGGTCCAGGGCGTCAGGCGAAGGCGCTCTATTTCAGTCGAGCGCCGATACCTTGGGACCAAGGCAATACCGCTCTTCCGCTCTATCACCACATCGGTATCTACGCTTACCGGCGCCAGGCCTTGGATCGTTTTGTGTCTTTGCCGCCATCACCACTTGAAAAGCGCGAGAAGCTGGAGCAATTACGGGCTCTGGAAGCTGGCATGCGGCTTGGCGTCGCCTGCGTTGACACCATACCACTGGGTGTCGATACTCCGGCCGACTTGGAGCGCGCCCGGCAGATGCTTTCGGCCCGCACTTGAAGCGCGAGAACCGGGACTTTTAAGCGTGACCAGACCTTTATCATCAGCAAATTGCGAGACCAGCAGATGGCGCAGAAAAAAATAGCCTTTCAAGGCGTCCCGGGTGCTTACTCCGACATGGCCTGCCGGACGGTTTTCCCGGCCTACGAAACACTGCCTTGCTCGTCTTTCGAGGATACCTTTGGCGCGGTGGTCTCGGACAACGCCCAATTCGCTATGATCCCAATCGACAACTCCAGTGCCGGGCGTGTGGCCGACATCCATCATTTGTTGCCAAGCTCAGGCCTGCATATCATCGGCGAACATTTCCATAAGGTCGAACATCAACTCCTGGCGCCGGAGGGTGTGACGCTGGAGGATGTGAAAATCGTACGTAGCCATGTGCATGCCCTGTCGCAGTGCCGGCGTATGATCAAGGAGCGAGGCTGGAAGGCGATCGTTCATGCCGACACCGCCGGTTCCGCTGCCGAACTCGCGGAGAAGAAGTCTCCCAACGAAGCCGCCATCGCATCCAAGCTGGCGGGCGAGATTTACGGCCTGAAATCGCTGGCCAGCAACATCGAGGACGAGGCGCACAATACAACGCGCTTCATAATCATGGCCCGCGATCCGATCCATCCCGAGCCCGAGACGGGTCCGGTCGTAACGAGTTTCGTATTCCGCGTGCGTTCGGTTCCGGCGGCGCTTTACAAGGCGTTGGGCGGCTTTGCGACCAACGGCGTCAACCTGACCAAGTTGGAGAGCTACATCCTGGATGGATCCTTCAATGTCGCGCAGTTTTATGCCGATATCGAAGGTCACCCTGATAATCGTTCTGTGAGGCTGGCCCTGGAAGAACTCAGCTTCTTCTCTCGAGAAGTGAAGATTCTCGGTGTTTATCCGGCCAGCCCATTTCGCAGACAGGAAAACGGCACCGGGGGATTCTGAACAGCGTAGGCGACGGCGCTTGGTGGGTTCAAAAGTCGTCGTTCAGCCAGCTTGTCACTAGGTGCCGGGCTATGGAATCCCGCCTTGGCAGACGCAGTGTGTCGTCTTCCGGGGCGTTCAAGAGTTCATCCCGTGTAAACCAAGCGGCGCTCTCCAACTCGTTGGGATCGATTTTCAGGGTGTGTTCGTTCGTACGGGCAAAAAATCCCAACATGATGGAGGAGGGAAAAGGCCAGGGCTGGGACGAGTGGTAGACCACATCGCTTACCGCCAAGCCGACTTCCTCGAACACCTCTCGGGCGACGGCCTCCTCCAGGCTTTCGCCTGGCTCGACGAACCCAGCCAATGTCGAGTGCATGCCGCTCGGCCAAGCTTGTTGGCGGCCCAGGACGCAGCGCTCGCCGTCGTGCACCAACATGATGACGGCGGGATCGGTGCGCGGGAAATGCAGCGCGCCGCACCCCTCATTGGTGCAGCGCCGCTGATGCCCGGCATTCTCCGATCGTGTGGGCGAGCCACAAACCCCGCAGTACCCATGCCGCTGGTGCCACCAGCACAGGCCGCGCGCATAGGCCAGCAGCGACCCCTCCCAACGATCGAGCAGCGGTCCGACCCGCCGCAGATCCTCGAAGTTGGCTTCACCCAGGGCTTCAATGACGGTGACATCGCTCGGATTGTCGTACTGACTGAGATCGAGCGCGGCGAAGGTTACTTCTTCGCGATGTCCCAGGAGGAAAGGCTCATGACCGCTCGCCAGCAAGCGTTCCATCTGATCCAGACTATCCAGAAACAGGGGCCGCGGCGCTTCCGGATTTGAAATGAGGTTGTGGTTGCGCCACACCGGTACCAACCGCAGGCGTCCGGTCCGAATCGCCAGGGTTATCCATGCCGGATCGCGGCGCAGAAGTTCTGCGCGATCCAAGCCTCCGCCGCTATAGAAATTAGTCCGTGTCATGACGCTAAACTGCCCCTTTCCTCAGAGTCTGGCAACGGGAACCGATGACACAGGATTTTTGCGCCGCTTTACCCTTGCCCCAAGCGCCCTTTCTGTGGCTATAGTGGGCTTGGGTGGCTGGCGGCGGACGAGTCCCTCGCCAACCCGGTCAGGTCCGGAAGGAAGCAGCCGTAACGAGTTCGGCTCGGGTCGTCTGTCCAGCCTCCCACCCCATTGCGGTCATGAGACCGTGACGGCGAGGTCGTAATTCCCGCAACAGCCCCAAGCATCTATGACCGATGAAACCGCCGACAGGACCGACACCGCGCCCCAGGCGCCTTATCGAGTCCTGGCACGCAAGTATCGGCCCAGTAATTTCTCCGAGCTGATCGGCCAGGGGGCGTTGGTGCGCACCTTGACCAACGCCATCAACGGCGGGCGTTTGGCGCATGCTTTCGTATTGACCGGTGTGCGTGGTGTCGGCAAGACCACCACCGCGCGGATTCTGGCCAAAGCCCTCAATTGCATTGGTCCGGACGGTAGCGGGCAGGCCACGGCGGCGCCTTGCGGCGTTTGCGATCATTGTAAGGCCATAGCCGAGGACCGCGACGTTGATGTGATAGAGATGGACGCGGCCAGCCGCACCGGCGTCGACGATATGCGCGAACTGCTCGACGGTGTGCGGTACCGTCCGGTTTCCGCGCGTTACAAGGTCTATATCATCGACGAGGTGCATATGCTCTCAACCAGCGCGTTCAACGCGCTGTTGAAGACCCTTGAAGAGCCGCCTGAGCACGTGGTTTTCGTCTTTGCCACGACGGAAATTCGCAAGGTTCCCGTCACCGTTCTCTCGCGATGCCAACGCTTTGATCTACGCCGCGTCGATCAAGTGGAGCTGGTCACGCATTTCCAAAGCCTGCTGGCGCGCGAGAAGGTGTCAGCCGATGACTTGGCGATTGCCATGATCGCTCGCGCCGCTGACGGCTCGGTCCGAGATGGGCTATCGCTGCTCGATCAAGCCATCGCGCTGGGCGGCGGAAAGGTGGAGAGCGAACTGGTGCGGGAGATGCTGGGGTTAGCCGATCGCTCCCAGATATTCGATTTGCTGGATCACCTGATGGGCGGCCGCATTCAAGAAGCTTTGGCGGTGATGGGCGATCTACATGCCAAGGGCGCTGATCCTGCTGTGGTTTTGCAAGACCTTCTTGAGCTGACTCACTGGCTGACCCGGGCAAAGCTTATTCCGCAGAACGCGGCGGAAGCCGGATTGCCGGAGGCAGAGCGCGTTCGGGGACGGGCCATGGCTGAAGCGCTTTCGATGCCGGTTCTGTCGCGCGCTTGGCAGATTCTGCTGAAGGGCTTGCAGGAAACCCAGTTCGCTCCGGCGCCGCTTAGCGCCGCCGAGATGGTATTGATCCGCCTGGCCCATATCAGCGACCTGCCGCCACCGGGCGACCTGGTAAAGCGCTTGATGGGTCAGAAGGACGCTTCAGGCGGCACTCCAGGCAACACGAAAGGCAGGCCCGAGGGTGGCAGCGATGCCCCCCGCGCCCGGTTGGTCAGTAGCGGTGGCGGTGGCGCCGGCTTGCCGCAACCGCAGGAGGCGCCGCAGACCAGTTCAGAAAGCGAGCCGCAAAGCGAAGATGCCCCCGAGCCTGTTACAGCGCCAGCGCCTCAGGCGGAAATTCCCAAGGATTTCGAGGCGGTTGCAGCTCTTTGTAGCCGGATGAAGGAGCCACGATTGGCGGCTCTATTGGTCAATGAGGTAAATCTTGTCGCCTTCGAGCCCGGTCGTATAGAAATCCGCCCAAGTGAGCGTGCGCCGCGTGATTTGGCCGGACGCCTATCGCGCTTTTTGACCGAGTGGACGCAAATGCGCTGGGTGGTTACGGTCTCCGGCGCCGCCGGAGAGGCAACTCTGTCTGAGCAACGCGCCGATGCCGAGGCGGCCGAACGTCGTCAGGTTCTGGCGGAACCCCTGGTGCGCAGCGTCCAGGAATTGTTCCCCGGCGCGAAGTTGATCGCGATCACGGGCGCCTCCCTCGAAACGGAGGCTGTCGAGGAGGCCCTGTCGAATTTAGGGTTGGATGACGATTTGGAAGTGGACCCGGAAGCTCTGGAAGCTTTCCTGGGCGATGGGGAGGATCTGGAATGAAGAATCTTGGGCAGATGATGAAGCAGGCCCAGCAAATGCAGGCCAAGATGGCGGAGATGCAGGAGCAATTGGCGGCCGCGGAAGTCACGGGCGTTGCTGGGGGTGGCTTGGTGCAGGTGACGATGAATGGGAAGGGCGAGTTACGGAATCTCTCCATTGAGCCATCATTGGTTGATCCGAATGACGTGGAAGTTCTGGAGGACCTGATCGTCGCCGCAGCAAACGACGCGAAGGCGAAAGTCGAAGCCTACGTGCAAGAACAGATGCAGGAAATTACCGGCGGTATGCAGCTTCCTCCCGGCCTTAAATTACCGTTTTGAGCCTCAGGCGAAGGAGCTTCGTACCGCTGTGAGCGCTGGTGAAATCGAGAGGCTGATACAGCTTTTGGCCCGCTTGCCGGGACTAGGCCCTCGATCCGCGCGCCGGGCGGCGCTGGCGCTGTTGGAGCGGCGCGAGCAGCTGTTGGTGCCACTGGCCGCGGCGTTGCAGCAGACCGCGGAGCGGGTTGTGTCCTGCGGTCGTTGCGGCAACCTCGATTCCCAAGACCCCTGCAGCCTTTGTGTCGATCCTGTTCGAGACGACAGTCTCATCTGTGTCGTGGAAGAAGTAGCGGATCTCTGGGCGCTTGAACGTAGCGGCGCTTTCAAGGGGCGCTACCATGTCTTGGGCGGGACCCTGTCGGCGCTTGATGGCCGCGGCCCCGAGGAACTCCGTGTTGCAAGCCTTGTCGAGCGTGCCTCCGACACGAAGGTGGTCGAGGTGATCTTTGCCCTGGGCGCTACGGTCGATGGCCAAACCACGGCCCATTATCTGGCCGAAAGGCTGGCTGGTTGCGATGTCAGGCTGTCGCGGCTTGCACATGGCGTCCCGGTCGGCGGACAGCTCGACTATCTGGATGACGGTACGCTTACCGCGGCTATGCGCGCGCGCAGTCCAGCCGCCTCTTCTTGATCTTTATCCTGCCATGTTCTTAGCCTAGGTTCGGTTACAATCGAGTCTGCGCATAGCGGTTTTTCTTTCTATGAAGTAAGGGGTGCAGATCATGGTCAATTCGCGAGCTTGCGTTGCAGCCGCCCTAATTCTGTTGGCTAGCGTCGGATCAGGCCAGGCCGAGCCGTTGCGGCTGCCATCGTCCCAAAGAGATCTATCGGTGACGATCTACACCAGCAATCTAGCGTTCTTCGCCGATGCGCGTGCGGTAACGCTGCAACAAGGCGAGACAATCCTTGAGATCGAGGGAATCAGTAAAAATCTGATCCCGGAAAGCCTTTTCGTCGAGGGAAAGGGTTTTCACGTGCAGGAGCAAAGCTTCCGCCCGGCCAATTTGACGCCCGCAGCGCTGCTGCGCGCTTCGGTGGGCGAGAACGTACGGGTCGAGATCGCAGCCGAAGGGGACGATAGCGACATTCGAATTGTCGAGGGAGAGTTGCTGTCGGTTGATGGTGGCGCGCTGGTGCGCATCGGTGAGGAAGTCCGCATCGTAGCGGCCGATAGGGTGCTTTTCCCGGGCGTTCCGGACGCCCTGGATGCCAACGACCTTTTGGAGGTGCGGCTCGATACACAGAATGCCGGGGCAGGGGATGCGGTGATTGGTTACCTTGCGCAGGGTTTCTCATGGACTGCCGACTACGTCGCCAAATTGGACAACAACGAGGAACACCTTGCCATTGTCGCCAAGGCAACGCTCCGGAATGATACCGATGAAAGCTATGAGCATGCCCATGTGAGCCTGGTGGCGGGTGACATTTCCCGTGTGCGGCCGCAGCCGGCAATGCCTGTCAAAGCACAGTTCGAGATGATGTCAGGCGATGCGAGTGCTGGCATGCGCGCCGCCATGCCGCAGCAGGAAACTGCGGGCGAATATCACCGTTACGTGCTGCCATCCCGTGTCAGCCTTCCGGCCGGAACGGTAAAACAAGTCGTCTTCCTAGAGGCGAACTCGGTTGCCGTCACCAAGCGTTATCGCATTGAGAACTTGCTGCGCGCGCAAACAACGCAGGGAGATAAGTTGGGGCCGGTCAACGCTTCAGTCGATATGCTGTTGAAAAACGAGAGATCGGAGGGGCTTGGTCGCCCACTTCCTGCCGGTGTCTGGCGTGTCTACGGAGAATCGCCTGAAGGCGGCGCCTTGCTGTTGGGGGAATCCCGCCAGGATCATCTGGCTGAGAACGGCGAGGCTACCCTGACGCTGGGGGCAGCCTTCGATATCACGGCCGAAGCTGTAACGAACGACTACAAGCAGGTGTCGAACCGCTCCTTCGAAACCGAACAAACCGTCACGGTGAAGAATGCCAAGAACGAAGCGGTTCAGGTCGAGTTGGTTGGCGATTACCCGCCGAACACGCGCGTTTTGAAAGAGACCCAGGCTCATGAAGCCGTTTCCGCGACGCGCCTGCTTTGGAACCTGCAGGTCCCGCCAAAGGGTGAATCTGTTCTGGTGTACCGGGTGCTCGTCAGTTACTGATCTTAGTCGAAAAGTCGAGTCTGGGGGCGGAGCGGCGGTTTTTCGCATAATGCCCCTTTGATTTTGCTTGTATCAGAGACTATCAATTCGCCTCGCGGCTTGGCGATCAAGAGGCAGTCTAGGAATGGCGGACGAAAAAGATAGCTTGGATGACCTTCGGCAGCAGGTCGACGATGTGGATGCACGTCTGCAGAAACTGCTGATGGAGCGTGCTTCAATCGTGGAACGAATTGCTGGGCACAAGGGTAAGGGGCCGGTAACGCGGCCTGGCCGTGAGGCACAGGTGCTCCGCCGTATCGTCGAACGTCACAGCGGCTCTTTCCCGTTGCGCGGCATGCTTCGAATCTGGCGAGAGATCATTTCTTCGAGCAGCTTGATTCAGGGCCACTTCGACGTGGCCTATTTTTGTGGTGATGTCGGGCCCATTTTGCGCTCCATCACCCGCGACCATTACGGAACTTTGGCGGGGCTTATCCCCTGTGGCTCGGCGGCGCAGGTGCTTCAGCACGTTTCCGAAAGTCCGCATGTGATTGGCGTTCTCCCCTTTCCTCAACTCGAAGAGCAGGATTCCTGGTGGCAAGCCTTGGCACGCAGCGGAAGCGATGTGCCCAAGATCATCGCCCGTCTGCCGTTTGGCAGCATGGCCGGCGGTGAAGACAAGGTCGAAGCCCTTGCTATTTCACGTGTTAAGCCGGAAGCCAGTGGCGAGGATACGAGCTTCCTGGTTGTCGAAACCCATGAGCAGATTTCGCGCAGCGGGCTTCGCGATTTGTTGCAAAAGGCCGGTCTCGAGGTGCTTTCGTTGCGTTCCTATCTTGAAAGCGGCGGCAGCACCCTGTCCCTGCTAGAGGTTGAGGGTTTTGTAACCGAGGCGGATAAGGCATTTGACGCCCTGAATGCACTTGAGGACGCCCGGATCGGTCAGTGTTGGTTTCTGGGGGCTGCGGCGGTACCGCTGACGGCCAATGCAATTGAGAAGAAACCTGCCGATAAAGGAAAGCAAAAGTAATGGCGCCGTCACCACGTTCGGGAATTTTGGAAGTACAGGCCTATGTTGGAGGAGAGTCCAATGCGGCGGGCGTGAATCGCATTATCCGCTTGGCATCGAACGAAAATCCCTTGGGATGCAGCCCCAAGGCGCGTGAGGCCTATCTTGGATTGGCCGACGAATTGCATCGCTATCCGGACGGTGGCGCGGTCGCTTTGCGCCGAACCTTGGCAAAGGTGCATGGTTTCAATGAATCGCAAATCGTTTGTGGCGCGGGCTCCGATGAGTTGATCGCGCTGTTGGTCCGTGCTTATGCGGGCGAGGGCGACGAAGTGCTTTACAGCCGTCATGGGTTCTTGATGTACGATATTGCGGCACGGACAGCGGGCGCCCGTCCGGTGCAGGCGCCGGAAAAGAACTTACGCGCGGATGTTGACGCCCTATTGGAGGCAGTGACGCCGCGAACCCGTATCCTCTTCCTGGCCAATCCTAACAATCCGACCGGCAGCTATTTGGAATCCGCCGAGATTGAGCGTTTGCAAGCTGGCTTGCCGCCGGAATGCCTGTTGGTCATCGATGCCGCTTATGCAGAGTACGTTGATGCAGAGGCTTACGAGAGCGGCGCGCGCTTGGTCGAGCGGCACGAGAACGTTGTGATGACCCGGACCTTCTCGAAGATCTATGGTTTGGCGGCTTTGCGGCTCGGCTGGGCCTACTGCCCGCCTGCCGTTGCTGACGTATTGCACCGTGTGCGGGGTCCCTTCAATGTGTCGCAGGCTGCGCAGGCGGCTGGGATCGCGGCACTTGAAGACCAGGCGTTCGTCGAGGAGTCGCGACGCAGCAACAACGAGGTGCGCGCATGGTCGACCGATGCCTTCACGACCTTGGGTTTGACCGTTTATCCCAGCCAGGGGAACTTTCTTCTGGTCGAGTTTCCGGAAACGTCTGGCAAGACAGCGGGCGAGGCGATCGAAGCGCTCAAGAATCGTGGTGTGCTCCTGCGCGGCATGGCGTCCTATGGTTTGCCAGCGTGCGTGCGTGTCACGGTTGGTTCGCGGGAAGAGATGGAAATTACCCGTGATGCAATCGCGGAGTTTTTGACATGACCTCTGCGACGCCTTTATTTGGGCGGGTCTGCTTGCTGGGCGTCGGATTGATCGGCGGCTCGCTGGCGATCAATCTGCGCGAAAAGTCCCTGGCGCGGGAGATCGTCGGTGTTGCGCGCCGTCAGGAGACACGCGAGCAGATCAAGAAGCTGGGTCTTGCTGATACCGTCACGGGCGATGCTGCCGAAGCGGTGCGAGACAGCGATCTGATCATCTTTTGTACGCCAGTCGGTAGTTATGCCGCCTTGGGAGAGGCGATTTCGGGCGCCTTCAAGAAAGGTGCGATCATCACGGATGTGGGATCGGTCAAGAATGCGGTGATCCGTGATCTCGGCCCCTTCGTTCCCGAAGGCGTGCATTTTGTGCCCGGCCACCCAATCGCCGGCACGGAGCATTCCGGGCCCGCCGCGGCCTTTGGCGAGCTTTTCGAGGATCGCTACTGCATTCTGACGCCACCGCCGGGCACTGATGACGCGGCGGTAAAGAAGGTTCAGGCCTTGTGGGAGGCTTGCGGCTCCACCGTACAGATCATGGATGCCGCGCACCACGACAAGGTGCTGGGCATCACCTCGCATCTGCCTCACTTGATCGCTTACACGATTGTCGCAACGGCCCAGGACCTTGAGGAAGCAACCCGCCAGGAAGTCATTCGCTACTCGGCCAGTGGTTTTCGCGATTTTACCCGTATTGCCGCCTCGGATCCGATAATGTGGCGCGATATCTTCCTCAATAATCGTGAAGCGGTGCTTGAAATTCTTCAGCGCTTTACCGAGGACCTGACTGCGTTGCAACGGGCGATCCGCTGGGGTGAAGGTGATGTATTGGAAACTCTTTTTACCCGGACGCGCGAAATTCGACGCGGCGTCGTTGAGTTGGGACAGGCCGGAACTTTCGACACGCGCGAGCGTAAGACGCCAGAGGAGTCCGAGGACTGAGATCAGTCGGTCGGGTTTACTATGGCAACGGCAGCGGCTTGAGCTTCAGAATAGGCAGGGGGCCGAGAGACAGCCAGCCGTCTTGGAGCGTCAAGGGGAGCTGAATTTCCGCCCGCCCGTCTTCGGGATCTACCTTTCCAAGCGCTAAGCTCCCGGCCTGCAACGCAAAAGCAGCGCTTCCTTCTATGAGGCCCTTGCGCGCCAGGAGGTCGAGCGTCTTGCCGAGCCCCTTTACTTTCAGCGAGAAAGCGCCAAGCGGACGAAACGCATCATCCAGCGTCACTCTGCCGTCGCCCTTGACGCTGAGGGGCCCCCAATCGAGCGCCAAATGCATGACATCCAATGTCCCGCCGGTGTCGCGCCATTCAGCGAGAATTTCCCTTGGGGTCGCTTTGAGGTCGCCTGCGCTACCTGTCAACACCGCCTGTAAGTCGAGCAAAGCCACCTCGTTTCCCAGAGGGGCCTCGAATTCGGGCGGCAGGACGAGGCGGCGAACCCGAACCTCGGTTCGGCCCAGAGCGCCCTCCGGATATCCCAGGTCGCTCTTTGCCCGTTCCAGCCGGATATCGCCGCCGTCGCCCGAGATTTCTTCGCCTTTGAAGGGCCCCCGCGCCTTCCAATCCTTCAAGGTGACTTCCAGCCACTCCGCTTGGCCGTCGAAATCGAAACTTGCTTCCCCGCGCGCTTCGGCGGCGACTAGGCTGGCTGGCGTCTGGTTTTCGGTTAGGCCCGGCCAGGATAGCGTTTGTTCGCCCAGCGCTTGCAGGGCATAGCGGTCAAGCCGCGCCAAGGTCGTCTCCATGCGCAAGGCCGCGCCGGACCAGCGCCACCCTAAGGGGTGGTCTACCGCCGGTGCGGTTATTCGACCCGCAATGGATAGAGGAAAGCCGTCGCGCTCGGCCTTCTGCCAGGAAACGGCAATTCCCTCCGCTCTTCGGGCTTCGGCCCATTCGTTCATCCGGGAGAGCATGATCCCTGTGCCCCAATACCAAAGGCCGGACAACGAGCCTGACGCGACAACCAAAAGAACGAGCGAAACAAGGAGGCGACGCGACATGGATCCTCTCTTTTTGGGGATTCTCTTTGGTCGGAAAAAATCCGTCAGTCCATAGTAAACATTGGGCTGGCGCTTGTCGTCCCAATCTCTTTGAGTATCATGTCGAAAATCATGACCGAAACCGCATCCCAACGAATTGCCACTTTAGAACGGCGTTTGGCCCAGGAGGGCCTGAAACGCCCGGCCATGGATATTCCTCGGGATGACTATTGGGTTTTCGGGTATGGCTCCTTGATGTGGGACCCGGGCTTCCCGCATCTTGAAGTGCGTGCGACCCGATTGCATGGCTTTCGCCGATGTTTTTGCGTTTATTCCTATAATTATCGTGGTACTCCGGAGCGGCCGGGACTGGTGCTCGGCCTCGATCGCGGCGGATCCTGCTGGGGACTGGCCTACCGTGTCCCCCGCGCCGAGGGCGCCGAAGTGATGGCTTATCTCTATGAGCGCGAGATGATGACAGGGGTCTATATCCCGCGTTGGCTTGCTCTGAAGGACGACAGGGGACGTTCGGTGACGGCGCTTGGTTTTGTGGTCGATCGGCATCACAAGCAGTATGCTGGCGCTCTTTCGGACAGCGAAACGGCCGCCTTGATTTGCCAAGGTGCCGGCAAACGAGGCGCATGTCAGGAGTATCTGCGCAACACCGTCCGCCATCTGGAAGCTTTGGGCATGCATGACCGCAGCCTGCACAGGCTCTTGCAGTTGGTTGAAACCACCTAGCTTCGCTGACACGGCTTAGAAACAGCGCGAATGACCGCAAGCCGTACAGAGATCGCAACCCTCCTGTTTGATAACAGCTGCTGCGCCACAGCGGGGACACTGTGCCGGACCACGTTGGCCGGGCTGGTGGCTGCTGTGCGAAGAAATGGAATAGGGAGGGTCGCTCTTAGCGCCTTCGCGCGCTGTTTCCTGCTGCGGTTCAACCAAGGTCTCGGGCCGAGCAAGAAAACCGATATCCAGCATATGCCGCTCGATTACTTCGCCAATGGCCGCCAACAGCGACGGTAGGTAGCGGCCCTTCACCCAGGCGCCGCCGCGCGGATCGAACACGGCCTTCAACTCTTCCACGACGAAGGACACGTCACCGCCACGCCGGAACACGGCGCTGATCATGCGGGTCAAAGCAACGGTCCAGGCGTAATGCTCCATGTTCTTGGAATTGATGAAGATTTCGAAAGGCCGCCGGCGCTGATCCTGCACGATATCGTTGAGTGTTATGTAAATGGCGTGATCGCTTTCGGGCCACTGCAGTTTGTAGGTGCGCCCCGGCAGGGCCTGCGGCCGGTCCAGGGGTTGGGACATGTAGACGACCTGGCCATCGGCCTCGATTGACCCGGCGGCAGGCGCAGGGTCACCTTGCTCGACCGCCGCCATGGGCTCCAGTACCGCGCCGGTCGTCGGGTTGGGGCGGTAGGTCGTGCATCCCTTGCAACCCATTTCATAGGCGCGCAGGTACACATCCTTGAAGCCATCGAATGAAATTTGCTCGGGCAGATTGATGGTCTTGGAAACCGAAGAATCAATGAAACGCTGCACCGTTGCCTGCATGACCAAATGAGCACCGGGCTCCAGATGCTGGGCGTCGACAAAGCTTTCGGGAACTTCTGCTGTGTCACCGAACATCTTGCGGAACCGGCGCATGGCATGATCTTCGACGATTTCTTGGCGGCTGCTACCGTCCGGCAGCAGAATATTACGGCGGTAACTGAAGGCGTACACCGGTTCCAGGCCTGAGGATACATTGCCGGCAAGAAGGGAAATGGTACCTGTCGGCGCGACCGAGGTAACAAGACCATTACGGATACCATGCTCGCCAATCGCTTGGCGGAGCGTCTCGGGTAAGTCCTTGACCTGCGGGCTGTTCAGGTAGGGTTCCTTCTCGAAGAGCGGGAACGCGCCCTTTTCCCTGGCGAGTTCTATGGAGGTCTCGTAAGCGGCGTCGCGGAATGCCCGCATCCATTGCTCGACGGTAGCAACCGCCTCTCGACTCCCATAGCGCTGGCCACAGAAAATCAGGGCATCCGCCAGGCCGGTTATGCCAAGGCCGATGCGCCGTTTAGCCATGGCCTCGTCGCGCTGTGCCGGAAGCGGAAAGCGGGACGCATCGATTGCGTTGTCAAGCATCCGCACGGCGGTTCCAATGGTATTCTTCAAGGCCTCGATGTTCAGCGTCGCGGTCTTCTTGAAGGGGTTGTCAATCATCCGCGCCAAATTCACCGACCCAAGCAGGCAGGCCCCGTAGGGCGGTAAAGGCTGCTCGCCACAGGGATTCGTCGCGAAAATCTCTTCGGCATAGGCGAGATTGTTTTGCTGATTGATCCGGTCGATGAATATCACGCCGGGTTCCGCATAGTCATAGGTCGCGCGCATCATCCTATCCCAGAGGTCGCGCGCGCGCAGGCTGCGTGTCACCTTGCCGTTGAAGGTCAGGTCCCAATCTTTGTCTTCGCGAAGAGCCTGCATGAAGGCATCCGTCACCAGGACGGATAGGTTGAACATACGCAACCTGCCGGGATCCTGTTTGGCGGCAATGAAATCTTCTATGTCGGGGTGATCGCAGCGCAGCGTCCCCATCATCGCGCCCCGACGATAACCCGCGCTCATGATCGTGCGGCACATGGAATCCCAAACATCCATGAAGCTGAGCGGGCCGGACGCATCGGCGCCAACGCCCATGACAGCCGCGCCACGTGGGCGCAGGGTCGAGAAATCGTAGCCGATCCCGCCACCCATTTGCAGCGTTAGGGCCGCTTCCCGGAGTTGGCTGAAAATGCCATCCATACTGTCGGGAATCTGCCCCATGACGAAGCAGTTAAACAACGTGACGTCACGGTCGCTGCCAGCCCCTGCAAGAATGCGTCCGGCAGGAAGGAACCGCAGGTCGCGCATGGCCTCGAAGAAGGGAGACTCCCAGTCGTCCGGCTTTTCCTCGGCAGCAGCCAAGGCTTTGGCGACGCGGTGGAAGGAATCGTCAAGTGTCTCGTCCAGCGCGTCGCCGGAAAGGGCTCGCAATCGATACTTCATCTCCCAGATGTCCTGAGAGATGGGGGGCAGATCGCGCTTGTCCGTCTTTACCTTTTTGGTCATGGTCAGCAGGCAGCTTTGGGCTACCTCTCCTAGCCTAAAGAGTAGGCGGCGAAGGGTCGTCGGTCAAGAAATGTTCCCTTATTGTTCGCTCTCGCGGGCGAGGCGATCGCTGGCTTCTTCAATGCGTCGTTCCAGCTCCAACAGGAAAGTTTTGCGATCGAGGCCAGGCTCAATGACGTCGAGAACCTCCAGCGTGATCGTGCCGGGGCGCAGGAACCAGGCGCGGCGCGCCCAGAAAAGGCCCGAGTTCAGGGCGACAGGGACCACCGGTAGTTTCAAGTGCGTGTAAAGCGCGGCGACGCCCGGATGATAGGGTAGCTTCGTTCCCGGCGCCGTGCGCGTTCCCTGAGGATAGATGCCTATAATCTTGCCTTGGGCAACGGCGGCCTTGGCCTGCTGTAGCATTGAGCGAATAGCCGGTGCGCCCGCTTCCCGGTCCACCGGGATCATACCTGCCCGCTTCACGTAGGCACCGAATAATGGAATCTCTGTCAACTCGCGCTTGAGCACGTAAGCGGAGTTTGGCGCAAGGCGCGGCAGCACCAAAGAATCCCAGGTCGATTGGTGCTTGCTGGCCAGGATGAAGGGTCCCTCCGGCAGTTTCTCCATACCGATGAAACGGCTGTCGACTCCGCCGATGAAGCGCAGCAACTTCAACGTCACCCAGGCCCAGAGGCACCCCCACGCAAAAACATAGCGGGTAGGGAGCAAGAGCACCGGCAGGCCGATAATGAAAATCAGCAAGGTCCAGACGACAAAGAGGATATTGAACGCTATGGAGCCTAGGTAACGCATCCCTTAGATGTCCCGAATGTGATTAACTGCCAAGGCGACTAGAAACTTGCTGTATTCATTGATCAGCAGCCAGGCGCTGCGCGGACGTAACCACCAGTCCTCCCTGCGAAAACCTTCAGGAAAAACAGGGTGCGGCAGGATGGCAACATCGGGCATGGCACGGCGGAACAGTAATAGGCTTCGCGGCATGTGGTAGGCTGCCGTGACGAGGCGGAGGGAGCTATACCCTTCTTCTGCGATCCAGGCAGCCGTCTCCCGGGCATTTCCGCGCGTATCATCCGCTTCGTAACCGAGGGTGATACAGCACGCCAGTTCTTCCGGGGCATCTTGTGACAACCGTAGCAAGGCACGCACGTCGACTCCTCGATAAACCCCGGAAACGAAGAGCTTCTTGCCCTGCCCTTCGGCCAACAGCCGAACGCCTTCGCCCAGTCGCTCGCTCCCGCCTGTCAGAACGACGATGGCATCATTTGCAGTCGTCGAAGTTTCCTCATTGTCGGGAATTTGCGCGGCAAACCATATAAGTCCGGCTATCCAGGCGGCCAACAAGGGAAAAAGCAGCAAGCCCAGGCGTTTTGCCAATCGATGGCGGGTGGGTCTGAAGTGCATTCGCATAGCAGCGCCCGGTCAAGATAGTCGGGATAAAGTTCGCATGACGGTGCGGCGAGCCGTCAAATTGGCTATTAAGGCAGCGAGGAACGGCAGACTGACAAGGGCGGTCCATTCGAACCAACCGAAATCGACAGTCGGTAGGATCGCGGTTTGACTGCTGCCGAGGAACTTTCCGATCAGGAAAATAGCAGGCAGCGCCAGAAGCAGTCCGATGATACCGCCCTTCAATCCCAATACGAGCGCGTGTCGCTGAAATTGCTGCGCCACATAACTGTCCTTGGCGCCAATCAAGTGTAGTAATTGGATCACATCACGGTGGATTGCGAGGCCGGTTCGGGTCACGAAGATGACCGCCAGCACTGCCGCAAAGCCGACCACGATAACCACCAATAGGGCTACGATCTCCAACAAGCGCATACTTTCCAGTACGTCAGACAACCACTGCTGATGATTGTCCAGAGTTGCCCCCGGCACCGCTTCTTCAATGCGAATAGCAAGGCCAGTGACATCGGGATCACTCCCGCTGTCAAATGAGACCGCGATGAGATCTGGAATTGGCAATTCCTCGACGTTTGCGCCAGCGCCAAGCCAGGGCTCGACGAGCGCGCGGGTTTCCGCCTCCGGCAGAACGTGAAGGTCGGTGACTTCTGGTACCGCCTCCAACAGCGCCACGACCTTGTCGAGGCGTTGCTTCTGGTCCCCGCCACTTTCCTCCGGGGGCGGCAACTGCACAGTTAGTTTTCCTGTGAAGGCGGTTTCCCACTCGCCCACGACACGGTTCATCGCCAGCGAGGCGCCCAGCGCCAGGGCAGCAAGGAACACCATGAAGCCAACGAGCAGCGGAAGAAATCTCGCCGAAGGGTCTCTTTGTAGCGGTACGTCGCTGCGCCAGATCATGCGAGCACCTGCTCACCTGGCTCCAGGATCGACAGTCGGCCTTCATTCAAATGTATGACCGGGTGCGCAAAGCGCTCGATCAAACGATCGTTGTGAGTGGCGATCACCACCGTAGTGCCGATCCGGTTCAACTCCTCGAATAGGTACATGAGCCTGACAGCCATTCGATCATCCATGTTGCCTGTCGGTTCATCGGCGATCAGAAGTTTTGGCCGCGTGATGACCGCCCGGGCGATGGCGACACGTTGTTGCTGGCCGCCTGAGAGCGTCAAGGGGGCGGCATGAAGATGACTGCCAAGGCCAACCCATTCCAACAGTTCCTTGACATGGGCCTGGCGCCGCGACGGGCGTTCGCCGGAGATTTTCATCGGCAGGGCGACATTCTCGAAAACCGTCAGGTGATTGAGCAGCCGGAATTCCTGGAAAACCACGCCGACCATGCGTCTGAGCAGGGCGCGCTCGTTTCGGTCCAGACTCTCCACATCGCGGCCGAACAGGCTGATGCGTCCGCGCGTCGGAGGCATGGCCAGATACATCAGTTTCAATAGCGAAGATTTTCCGGCGCCACTGGGTCCGCTGACGTAGTGGAACGATCCCGGCTCAAGGCGAAAGGTGACGTCCGACAGGACATCTGCCATCCTGCCATAGCGCACCGCCACATCCTCGAATTGGATCAAGCTTCTTCTCCTGCCGCCCGTTGGACCGCTTCCGGTCTTTCGATTCGAGATCACTCGCCCCGGGTTCGTTGTGACAAGCGACGCCGGGACAAACGCCTTCTGGGACAATAGCCTTGGCTCTCTCTCTTCGCAAAGGGGTCTGCGACGGCTTGCACGTCTTGGGGAGCCTACCTAAAGTGGCCCATAATTCGAGCCGCGCCGAAAAGAAATGGGTAATTCATGATTCTCACCTGTCCCTCCTGTGCCACCCGATACCAGATCGATGGTGGGCAATTGAGCGATTCGGGTGCGAAGGTCCGCTGCCATCTTTGTAGCCACCAGTGGCATGCCCAGCAGGAAGACCTGGAAGAAGAACCCGTAGCCGATCCGGTCGAAAGCCTTCGCAGCAAGCTAAAGGAGACCTCGGGCGATGCCGATTCGCCAGGGACGAACGGCAGGGTATCCACCATCCTGTTGGCTGCGTTGTTGGTGGTCGTCAGCGTCGCGATGATCCTATGGTTGGGCCGTGATTCGTTGGTGCGGCAGTTTCCAGGGATGGCGACCTTTTATGATTCCCTGAGCTTTGTTGACAGTGTACCCGGCGAGGGATTGCTGCTGACAGGGGTCCGTTCGGTGTCCCGTCTCGACGAGGGAACGCGAACACTGATCGTCGAGGGGACTGTTGAGAATCCGACGAATTCCGAGAAAACGCTGCCCGCTTTGCAAATTCGTCTGATCGATCAGGCCGGTGAGGAGCTGGAGCGTTGGGTGACGCCGCTTCCGCGCCCCAGTCTGCTAGCGGGTGAAAAGGTGTTTTTCTCCAGTACGCTTCGCGACGCGCCTTCGGTTCAGACCGAGGCTGCGATCCGTTTCATCGAACCAGAGTAGCGCCTTCGTCCTTGTCATCCCCATTCTCAGAAGGGGCGGAGCAGTCTTTCCAGATAGTCCAGTTCAAACCGTGGTCGATCACGTTCACCGGCGCGGCGTTGCAACTCCCGTTTGATGCCGAGCGCGCGCTCCCGCTCGGAGACACCGGGAACCTCGACACCCTCCACACGCCCCATGCCTTGCCCCTCCGGGTTGCGGCCCAACGGGTCGCGTCTGGTGCCAGGGCCTTCGCCGAAGGTTCCGGCGCTGCCACCCTGGCCTTGGCCAAGTTGCTGCATGAAGCGATCAACAAGGCTTTGCGCGCCCTGCTGAAGCCCCTGTAAGGCGCGACGCTGTGGTTCGACGGCATGACCGGGTTGATCACCGCGCAGTGCCTCTTCGGCGCTCTGCATTTCATTTTGTGCTTCACCCAGGGATTGCGGAACATCGCCGCCGAACATGCCCCGAAGTTGCTCCATCATCTGGCCGAGTTCGTCGCGCAAGCGTTGTTGGCTAAACGCATCGCGCTGGTTTTCGCCACGATTTTGGTCGCGCCCGTCCTCGCCTTCGCCCTGTGGCTGCCCCTGATCGCCTTCGCCCCGTTGCGAGCGTTCGAAGCTGCGGTCCAACAATTCGCGCTGACGGCCCAACATGCCGTTCATGCGCTCCATGGTTTCCATAGCTTCCCGGCGCTCACGGGCTTCCTGCGAGCCGCTCGTGGCGGCGCGCATGTTTTCGAGCATCTGCTGCAACTGGGCGAGAAGTTCGCGGGCGCTCTCGTTGGCGCCGGCTTCGGTCATCTGACGGGCTGCGTCGAGCAACTGTTGCAAATCCTCGCGGCCCATTGTCTGGCTGTTGTCATCGATATTGGCTTGCGGAAAATTACCTTCATTCAGGTCCTTGATGGCTTGGCGTGCCAGTTCGTCCATGTAGCGATCCAGGGCAGCCTGCAACTGATCCATCAAGCGTTTTATGACTTCATCGGGAGCGCCTTCAGCAAGCGCGCGCTGCAACGCCTCCATGATCTCCCGCAAATCCCGTTCGGCAAGCGACAGCTCGCCCTCCTCGATACGAAGCGCTGTTTTCCATAGCAAATCCTGCACGGCGGGGATGGCCTCGTCGCTCTTGTCGAAAAGCAGGCGCCGCTGCGCGCTGTGTATGGCCAGGGCGACCACGATGTCGTCGAAAAAGTGCTCCGGCCGTTGGTAAAGCTGCGCCAGCACGCGGGCGACGGGAAAACGTTTCTCGGGGTCCTGCGTCAAGGCCTTGCGCTGCTCCACCAGCGCGCGGGCGACCGGATGCTGGAAGATACGCTCCGGCAACACCGTGAGTATCCGATCGCTCTCGCCTTTCTGACCCAGTGCGTCTTCGACCAACAGGGTCAATTCGACCGGCAGGCCGGCCCAGGAGTGTGGCGTGAAATCCTGAAAGCTGCTTTGGTCGATATCGGTGATGCCGGGTCGTGGGCGCAGCAGTTCCACCAACTCGGGCGCAAGGTCGGGCCGATCATAAAGCGTGACCCGTAAAGATACGGAGGCGACTCCATAATCGTCGGCGGCATTGTACTTGACCTGCAACGATGCCCGTTCGCTGCGTTGGGGCGGGCTCAGATACTCGATTGTTGGTACTTCATCAGCGATGACGGTGATATTCCAACTGCCAAGCGTCTCACCACCACGGGTAACCTGAAGGGTGCCGGACCCGCTGATCGTGCCTTCCGCCCGCAAGCTGTTGCCCGACAATGTCTTGAAGGTTGCGGTCGAAAGTCCGTTGATCGTCGCCGATGCCGGACCCTCGCCACCTTGAATTTGCACGAGCAAACTGCTGCTTTGCGGCACCTCGTAGTGCTGTACGGGCTGATCGATTGCGCTATCGGGCTCGTCATCCGCCGTATTGTCGGAATTCGCTGTTGCCAGCACCAGGGGTGCTTGACCGGTGTAGGCGGGGGGCGAGACCCAGAGATCAAGCTGAATGTTATTAGCGGCAACTGCGCCGGATAGGTGCGGTTGGACCGACCGGATCAGATTCTCCTGCCAGTCGTCGCCAGCGCGCACCAGCGTAACCAGAAGCACCAAACTCAGCAGCACGCGCACGGCTATCGGATCGCGCACCGGCAAACCGGGGCTCGGCACCTTCAGCCGAAGATTCTTGAACTGTTGCTGTACGCTATGGCGGTGCGCTTCCCATAGCCGGCGGCTCTGCGGGTCGGCGGTGCCGCTTTCCTGGATTTCGGCCAAAGCGGTGAGGGGCCTGTGGCGCAGATTGCTATCGTTCTCCAAGCGGCGCAGTCCCGCTGTCGTGTTGGGTAACCGGACCCGTCGCAATCCAACCCACAGACTGGCGGCCAAAGCCATTGCGAAGGCGAGCAGGACAAATAAATGTAGGATGCCGGGCAAAAGCGTGAGCGCGTCGCTCAGGGCGAGGCTGACAAAGACCAGAAGCACTGCCAGGGACGGCCAGAGAGCGGGCCAAAGTTTCTCCCAAAACAGGAACGAACGCGCCACCAAGACCAGAGGCTTCACACCTTCCAGGTCCTTTAGTGTTTCCTCGGCACGCTTGCGTTCCGTCACCAGTGCCAGAACTCCCTTGCCACCAGACTGCTCTTGCAAAACGGTGGTTTCAATCACCGTCCGGCCGGGCCGCCTGACTAATTATGTAGGGCGGGGAGCCAACCGGGCAAACGATCTTGGGCAATCATTGTGGCATAATCCTGGCGCGGACGCACGACCGCCATCTCATCACCGCGCACCATGACTTCGGGCACCAATGGCCGTGAATTATAATTCGACGCCATGGCGGAGCCGTAGGCGCCAGCGTCGCAAAGCGCCAGAAGATCGCCGCTCTTCAGCGGCGGGAGATCGCGTTCCTTGGCAAAGAAATCACCAGATTCGCATACCGGCCCGACCACGTCGCAGGGCGTCAGTTCGGCCCCGGAATCGGCCTGACGTAAGGGAATGATGTTGTGCCAGGCTTCATAAAGCGTTGGGCGGATCAGGTCGTTCATCGCACCGTCGACGATGATGAAACGGCGCCCGCGTTCTTCCTTAACGAAGACGACCCTGGTTACCAGAAGGCCTGCCGAAGCAACGAGGTAGCGGCCCGGCTCGAAGGCGAGCTCGGCACCTAAGCCCGCCGTCGTTTCCTTCACAATTTCGGCATAACGCTGCAGATCGGGTGCCTGATCGTGATGATAAGGCACACCTAAACCGCCGCCCAGATCAAGACGCAGCAACGGAACTCCGGCGGCTTGCATCTCGCGGTAAAAATCCGCCGTCCTCTGAAAAGCGTCGCGGAAAGGCTCCATGCGCGTCAATTGCGATCCGATGTGAACCGCCAACCCTTCGACGGCAATCCCCTTCATGGCCTGTGCATCGCGGTAGAGGGTGCGTGCGTGGTCAAGATCGATACCGAACTTGTCGGCCTTGCGGCCGGTGGCAATCTTGGTGTGGGTTTGGGCATCGACGTTCGGGTTTACGCGCAAGGCGACCGGCGCCGTTCGGCCCATGCTCAGAGCAACCTGATTGAGCTGCTCCAACTCCGGCAGGGACTCCACATTGAATTGTAGAATGCCGGCCTCCAAGGCAAAGGCCATCTCCCGCTGCGTCTTGCCGACGCCGGCAAAGACGATTCTGTTGCCAGGCACGCCGGCTGCCAAAGCGCGCCGCAACTCGCCTTCGGAGACGACATCCGACCCGGCACCCCATTCGGCGAAACTGCGCACGACGGCCTGATTGCTGTTGGCTTTCATCGCGTAGAAAACCTTGGCATTGAGCCCGGCAAGCGCGGCGGTGAAGCGCTGATAGGCCGCTTCCATCGCACTCGAAGAATAGAGGTAAAAAGGCGTGCCGACCTGTTCGGCGATCCGGTCGATGGGAACGCCTTCGGCATGAAGAAGACCTTCGCGGAAGGAAAAACCTTCCTGCGGCAAGAGGGCCGTGCTGTTCATCAGTTTGTCTGCTCTTCGGATTCCTGACCGCTGTTACCCGCACTTGTATTCGGGCGTACCGTGGCGGGGTCCGGGTAGGCGCGCGGATAGGTGCCGACCGTGCCTTCCGGCAAATGCGGATCGCCCCGCTTGCCGCAGGCCGACAGGCCCGCCGTGGCGGCCATCAGCAGTGTCATCAGCAACAAGCGTCGGGTCATGAGGCTTCCTCACAAAAATCGTTCACGAGCGCGTGCAACCTGAGCCCGCACCTGGTCCGGCGCCGTACCGCCATAGCTGCGGCGTGACGCGACCGCCTTTTCTACCGAGAGAACGGAAAAAACGCCACCGTGAATAGCGGGTTCGACAGCCTGCATCTTGCTCAGCGGCAACTCCGCCAAGTCGCATCCGGCACGCTCGGCTTCGGCAACCAGGCTGCCGGTGACATGATGCGCCTGCCGGAATGGCAGCCCGAGTTCGCGCACCAGCCAGTCCGCCAAATCGGTTGCGGTGATGAACCCGGCCGTGGTTGCGGCCAGCAGTTTGTCTGGCCGCGCCTTCAAATCGGCAATCATGCCCTGCATGGCCGTGACCGAAACCAACAACGTATCGGCGGCGTCGAACACGGGCTCTTTGTCTTCCTGCATGTCCTTGCCATAGGCTAGCGGTAGCCCTTTCATGGTAACCAGGAGGCTGTTGAGGGCACCGATGACACGGCCTGACTTGCCGCGGATCAACTCGGCGGCATCGGGGTTTTTCTTCTGCGGCATGATCGAAGACCCGGTAGTAAAGGAGTCCGACAGCTCCACGAAGGCAAAACCCTGGTTGGTCCAAAGCACCAATTCTTCAGCCAGCCGCGAGAGGTGGATGGCGATAATCGACCCGGCCGCCAGGAACTCCATCGCGAAGTCGCGGTCCGATACCGCATCCAGGGAGTTTGCCATCGCTCGATCGAAACCCAGTTCGCGGGCGGTCATTTCGCGGTCGATGGGAAACGCCGTCCCGGCAAGGGCCGCCGCACCCAGCGGGCTTTCATTAAGCCGCGCCCGTGCATCGCTCAGGCGGCCGCGGTCGCGGCCCAGCATCTCTACATAAGCCAAAAAATGGTGGCCGAGTGTAACCGGCTGGGCGACTTGCAGATGCGTGTAGCCCGGCATGATCGTCTCTGCATTGGCGGCGGCCTGATCGATCAGTGCGGCTTGCAAGCCCTGCACAGCCAGATCCAGATCATCCAGGGCACCGCGCACCCAGAGGCGGAAATCCGTCGCCACCTGATCGTTGCGCGACCTTGCCGTGTGCAGCCTTCCTGCCGCTGCGCCGATGAGGGTCGACAAGCGGGCTTCCACGTTCATGTGGATATCTTCCAGCTTGGCGTCGAAAACAAAATCGCCCGCTTCAATTTCTCGCAGGATCGTGTCTAGACCTTTGAGGATCTGCTCACCATCTTGTTTGGAGATGATTTTTTGTTTCATCAGCATGCGGCAGTGCGCCTTGGAACCGGCGATATCCTGGGCATAGAGTTTCTTGTCAAAGCCTATCGAGGCGTTGATACGCTCCATAACCTCGGCGGGGCCTTCGCTGAAACGACCGCCCCACATGCTGTTGGCGCTGGAATCCTGGGTGCTTTCGTTGCCGTTCTTTTTCTTGGATGCTGTCATGATGGAGATTGCGTCTTGCTGCCCCTAAATCGGAAAAAAATACGTCGTGTCATCGGATACGGCTTGGTGTTCGTCTTCTTGCTGGCGTTGGCCGTGCCGTTTGCGCCTTCGCTTGCTGCTGTCGATCAACCGCCCCTCAAGGGTCAGTTGGAGGGCAACTTTACCCTGCTCGACGAGCCGGTTCCAGCGCCGAACAAGACCATGTCCGGGGAATTTGGCGAAGCGGTTTCGATTGCGGACTATCGCGGGCAGGTGGTTCTGGTGAACTTCTGGGCCACTTGGTGCGCACCTTGCGTGCGGGAGATGCCTTCACTCGACCGGCTACAGGCCGCGCTTTCCGCCGAGGGTTTCAAGGTAATGGCCGTATCGATCGATCGCGGCGGGATCGATGCCGTGCTGCCCTTCTACCAGCGCCTGGGGCTGGAGAATCTTGCGATTTTCCTAGACCCTAGAGGTGAGTACGCACAGGAGTATGGGTTGCGCGGCCTGCCCTCGACCTATCTGGTAGATCGCCAGGGGCGCCTCGTGGGCGGAAGTGAGGGTCCGCTTGAATGGGACGCGCCGGAAGTCCTGGACCTGATTCGCTATTACCTGGCAGACAAGCCCAAGGACAGTTGATCCCACCTATGCCGCTGCATGCGGCCGGGCTATCGCAAAACCCACTCCTTGGGGTCACACTCCTTCCGCGCCACGATCGAGGCATGAAGGAAGGAAAAGTGCTGCCAGGTGTCGCTTGCTTCCTCGGCTCGTATATCACAGGGAAAGGCATAGAACGACGTAACGTCGGCGAAACCAACCTCCGGGCTGAACAATGATTCCAGCGCCTCTCGGGTGAAACGCCAATAGTCCTTTGGGAACCCGTGAATCGGGAACGTCTGATGCGTTGCGCAGAAGACCCATCCGCCCGGCTTTAGGACCTTCGCGATCTCACAGGCGGCGACCCAGGGGCGTTCAACGTGCTCCAGTACCGAGATGCACAACAAAGCATCGATGCTGTTGGGCGAAATGTGGTGGCTCAGTTCGTGTATGTCGGCAACCACATCGACATCGAGACCGTCTTCGAGATCAACGCCGATGTAAGACGAGGCGTGTGGGGCCCAACCGCGATGAATGGTGGGGCGATCCGGAATACTGCGCTTGACGCCGATCTCCAAAACGCGCGGTTGGTGCATGGCCTTCAGTTTTTCGCGAAACAGATCGTGCGTGTTCGCTTGCTGGTATCGTGGGTCCTTGGCACCCCAGGTGGCTGGATTTTGCTGATATTTTTTCAGGCTCGGGTCGAATTCATAACTCACGTGTAGCCTCGCTTGTATTCTCCCGAAACGAGCATACGACAAAAAACTGCGATCTTGTAGGTCTGAGAGCGATATAATGCTCAAGTGGATAGCGAGCAAATTTTGGAGGCTGGTTTTGCGGTACAGGACTTGGCTGCGTTGCTTTTGGGCGATCGTCGTTTTTCTGGGTTTGTCGGCCTGGCAGACCGCAACGGCAGAAACCTTGAGATACGAGATACTGCGCGACGGCAGTGATGTCGGCGCCCAGGTCGTCGAGATTGCGGGCGATCAAGTGACGGTCACCATGGAAGTATCCGTCAAGGCGCTCTTCGTGACGGTCTATCGCCGGACCCACCGCCGTGTCGAGACATGGGACGGCGGCAATCTCGTGCATCTCGAAGCCGAAACCGACGATGATGGAACGCCCTATTCCCTGCAACTTGTCAAGAATGGCGAAGGATACGAGCGAACGGTCAACGGTACTACGGAGAGCTTCGGTGCGGATTTTGCGCCGGTTCCCGACTGGAATCGCGCCCTGGCAACTGGCAAAGCCAAGGGGCTTTCGGCGCAAAGCGACGAAATCTATGATCCGGTAATGCTCGAGAACCTGGGCACGGAAAGCATTACGGTGCCCGCGGGCACTTTTGAAGCCGAACATCTGCGCACCGGCGGCGCCTTCGCCCGAGATCTCTGGTATGACGACCAGGGTCGGTTGTTGCTGATGACTTTCGTCAGTCGGGATTCACAGATCGAATATCGGCGCCGCTGACGGAGACCAGTGGCCACAATCTAGCAGCGCAAAAAAGCCCCGGTGTGTAGCCGGGGCTTTTTGCATTCTTCGGCGGCGGTAATCAGCGGGTCGGAACCGGCTTGTCGCCCGAATAATCGTAGAACCCGCGCCCCGATTTGCGACCGACCCAACCAGCCTCGACATACTTCACGAGCAGCGGGCAGGGGCGATATTTGGAATCGGCAAGGCCCTCGTAAAGCACATACATCACGGCCAGGCAGGTATCCAGGCCAATGAAATCCGCCAGTTCCAACGGTCCCATTGGGTGGTTGGCACCCAATCGCATCGCGGTATCGATGGCTTCCACCGAACCAACGCCCTCGTAGAGCGTGTAGACGGCCTCGTTGATCATCGGCAACAGGATACGGTTGACGATGAAGGCGGGGAAATCTTCCGCCGCAACGGCGTTCTTGCCTAACTTGTCGGTAAATTGCTTGACGCTGGCGAAGGTGTCCTCGTCGGTGGCGATACCTCGGATTAACTCGACCAACTGCATCAACGGCACCGGGTTCATGAAATGCATGCCGATGAATCGGCCCGGGCGGTCAGTGTTGGATGCCAGACGGGTGATCGAGATCGAGGAGGTGTTGCTCGCGATGATCGCGTCGTCCCGCAAATGCTGGCAGAGCTCCTTGAAGATACTGCGCTTGATTTCTTCGTTCTCGGTCGCGGCTTCGATGACGATATCGCAATCGCCAAAAATATCGTGACTGGTGCCGGTCGAAATGCGATCCAGAACGGCGCTCTTGTCAGCTTCCGAGATCAACCCCTTCTTGATCTGCCGATCAAGATTGTGGCCGATCGAAGCAACACCCTTTTCGAGTTGCGCTTCGCTGATATCAGACACGAGGACATTCAATCCGGCCAGCGCACAGACGTGGGCAATGCCGCTCCCCATTTGACCGGCGCCGATGACGCCGACTGTCTTGATTTCGGGCAGGGTCGATTCACTCATTGAGTTTGCCTATCTCTTTTGTCTTTTTCGTTTTGCGCCTTTCCGGATGGAAGGGCAAGACACCGATGCGGCGACCTTCGCCGCATCGGTGCTTCAATTCCGGCTTATCGCCGGCTCAGGTCGTTTCTAGCCCAGCTCTTTCTCCAGTTCCGGGACAGCCTCAAAGAGGTCTGCCACAAGCCCATAGTCGGCCACTTGGAAAATCGGCGCTTCCTCGTCCTTGTTAATAGCGACGATCACCTTGGAGTCTTTCATGCCCGCCAGATGCTGGATGGCGCCGGAAATACCGACCGCGACGTAGAGGTCAGGCGCCACGACCTTGCCAGTCTGGCCGACCTGATAGTCGTTCGGCACAAAGCCCGCGTCCACTGCGGCACGGCTGGCGCCAACAGCGGCACCCAGCTTGTCGGCGATACGCTCAAGCATGACGAAGTTCTCGCCAGACTGCATGCCGCGGCCACCGGAGATAACGATCTTTGCCGTAGTCAATTCCGGACGCTCGGACTTCGTCAGCTCCTGACCCAGGAAGCTGACGAGGTTCTGGCTCTCCGTCGCAGGGACATCTTCAATGGCGGCGGAGCCGCCTTCGGCAGCAACCGGCTCGAAAGCCGTCGAACGGACGGTGATCAGCTTGATGGCGTCGCTGGACTGAACCGTCGCCAACGCATTGCCCGCATAGATTGGGCGCACGAAGGTATCGGCACTTTCGACGCCGGAGATGTCGGAAATCTGCTGCGTGTCCAAGAGCGCTGCCGCACGTGGCAACACATTCTTGCCAAAAGTCGTGGCGGGCGCCAGGACGTGGCTGTAGTTGGCCGCTTGCGCAACGATCAGGGGCGTCAGAGCTTCGGCGACGGAGTGCGCATAAGCCTCAGCATCCGCCTTCAACACCTTGGCGACGCCTTCGACCTTGGCGGCCTGTTCGGCGATGCCGCCGATGTTCTGACCGGCAACAAGCACATGGATGTCGCCGCCGATCGCCTTTGCAGCGCCCAGAGTATTCAGGGTCGCCGGCGCCAGGTTCTGTGCATCATGTTCTGCGATTACGAGAATGGCCATGGTTCAGATCACCTTCGCTTCGTTCTTGAGCTTATCGACCAGTTCGGCGACGTTCGCGACCTTGACACCGCCCGCGCGCTTCGGCGGTTCGGTGACTTTCAAGACCTTCAGCCGTGCCGCTACCTCGACGCCCAGATCGGCGGGCGCCATGGTATCGATAGGCTTCTTCTTGGCTTTCATGATGTTCGGCAGCGAGGCATAGCGCGGTTCGTTAAGGCGCAGGTCGACCGTCACGATCGCCGGTAGCTTGACTTGAATGGCTTCCAAGCCGCCGTCCACTTCGCGCGTAACCTTGAGTCCATCGCCTTCGAAAGACAGCTTCGAGGCAAAGGTGCCCTGAGGCCAGCCCAACAGGCCGGCAAGCATTTGGCCGGTCTGATTGGCGTCGTCATCGATGGCCTGCTTGCCGAGAAGTACGATTCCGGGCTCTTCCTTCTCGACCAGTGCTTTGAGCATCTTGGCAACGGCCAGGGGTTCAACCAGTTCATCGGTCTGCACCAGAATGCCGCGATCAGCACCCATGGCCAAGGCCGTGCGGATGGTTTCCTGCGCTTGCGCCGGGCCGATTGAGACTGCCACGACTTCGGTTGCTTTGCCTGATTCCTTCATCCGGATCGCCTCTTCTATGGCGATCTCATCGAAGGGGTTCATGGCCATCTTGACATTGGCCAACTCGACGCCGCTCTGGTCCGCCTTCACACGCACCTTCACGTTGTAGTCAATCACCCGTTTCACGGGGACGAGAACTTTCATGGGTCCCTCTCGGTCCGTCGCGCGAGCGGCCTCCTGGCGGGGCCACCGACGCGGATATTATAGTTTTGAGCCCCGGCACCATCGGCGGGCAGTTTATTTCCGCCGTTTGCCCAGGCTCGCTCCCGGCGTTTTTCGCGCCTGCACAATAATTTCATGCCCGAAGCGAGTCAATCGACCCGGAGCGTCCATTACTGTACGTTTTCCGCCTTTCTTGAACTCACTGCCCTGCAGAGCAAAGTCAGCGGTTCTGTCCCGGCACCCAAAGCACTTCCGCGTGGCCTTGGTCATTGGCCCACCGGGCCATGACGAACAGCAAATCGGAGAGGCGATTGATATAGCGAATCGCCTCTGCGTTGACCGTTTCGATTTCCGCCAATTCGACCATTTCCCGCTCCGCGCGGCGGGCCACGGTCCGGGCGAGATGCAGGTATGCAGCGGCTGCACTACCACCGGGAAGGACGAAGGACTTCAAAGGCTGCAGATCGGCGTTAAGTTCGTCGATCTCCCGCTCCAGTCGCAACACCTGTTCAGGGGCAATGCGCAAGGGAGGATACTTCGGATTGTCTTCCTCGGGTGTGCAAAGATCGCCACCCAAGTCGAAAAGGTCATTCTGCAAACGGCCGAGCATTTCGTCCAACCGCCCATCGCAGTGCAGGCGGGCGATCCCCAGAACCGCGTTTGCTTCGTCAACTGTGCCGTAGGCGCTGATCCGCCGATCATACTTGGGGCGTCGCTGGCCATTGCCCAGCGAGGTCTTTCCCTTATCGCCGCCACGTGTGTAGATGCGCGTCAGTTGCACCATCGCACGGTTCCCCCGTTCACTTGCCGATAAGGAATGCCAGCACCAGGAGCGCTAAAGCGCAACCCTGTGCGATGATGCGCGCACGCATCAGTTTGTTCCCGTACTTGGCATTGACTTGGCCACCCTTGGCCATAACGACGATGCCAGCGAACAGCACGCCCAGGGTGATTGCCATTGCGATGCCGATCAGTATGAAAATCAAGTTGCTCATATCCGTCGATATAGGCCCTTTGCCTTTGGCGGTCGAGAAAAGAAACCGATGCGGTTAGTTCCGTCCTGGCGCCAGCAGGCCGCGGGCGATGACATGCGCCTGGATCTCCGCGGCACCTTCGAAGATGTTGAGGATGCGCGCATCGCACAGCACCCGCGAGATCGGATACTCCTCCGCATAGCCGTTGCCGCCGTGTATCTGCAAGGCGTTATCGGCATTGGCCCAAGCGACGCGCGCGGCCAACAGCTTCGCCATCCCCGCCTCGATATCACAGCGTCGGCCGCTGTCCTTCTCGCGCGCTGCGTGGTAGGTCAGTTGCCGGGCGATCATGGTCTCGACGGCCATCCAGGCGAGCTTCCCCGACACGCGCGGGAAGCTATAGATAGGTTTGCCGAACTGCAGGCGCTCACGGGCGTAGGCAAGACCGAGTTCCAGCCCGCATTGGGCAACGCCGACCGCCCGTGCGGCCGTTTGGACGCGGGCCGACTCAAAGGTCGCCATCAGTTGCTTGAAGCCTTCGCCTTCGACGCCGCCGAGCAAGTTTTCCGCCGCCACCGCGAAGCCGTCGAAAGCCAGTTCGTACTCTTTCATACCGCGGTAGCCGAGCACCTTGATCTCGCCGCCTGTCATACCCTGAGCCGGAAAGGGGTCGGCATCGCTGCCACGTGGCTTCTCGGCGATGAACATGGAAAGGCCCTTATAGCCCGTCTCGGTCGGGTCGGTCCGCGCCAGGAGCGTCATAATGTCGCTGCGTCCCGCGTGGGTGATCCAGGTCTTGTTGCCGGTAATGCGATAGGTTTGGACGTCCTTGATCGCGCGCGTCTTGAGAGAGCCGAGATCGGAGCCGGTGCCCGGTTCGGTGAAGACGGCGGTTGGTAGAATCTCGCCGCTGGCGATGCGGGGCAACCAGTGAGCTTTTTGCGACTCGGTACCGCCAAGGCGTATGAGCTCGGCGGCAATCTCCGAACGGGTTCCGAGTGACCCAAGGCCGATGTAGCCGCGCGACAGCTCCTCGGTCACAACACACATGGCAGTCTTGCCAAGGCCCAAACCGCCCCATTCTTCGGGGATCGTCAGGCCAAAGACACCAAGATCGGCAAGCTGCTGGACGACCTCCATCGGGATCAAGCTGTCGTCGCGGTGCCAGCCGTGGGCGGCTTCGCGGTGTTCATCCGCGAGCCTGCGAAATTGATCGCGGATCATCACCAGGGTTTCATCGCCCAGGTCCGCGTCGCCGAATGAACCGCCCTCCAGGGCCTCGGCGAGAAGCGTGGCAAGCCGACTCCGCAGGGCAGCGGTGTTTCCCGAGCGGCAAAGAGTGGCGACCGCTTCGTTCTGAGCCAGCAATCGGGCGGCTGCGTCGGCCTTGAGGTCGTCAGGCCGCACGACTTCGACCTGACTGAGAGGTAGCCCGCCCAAAATCTGATTCAGATACTCGCCGTATGCGGCCTGCAACATGAGGGTTTCGAGCTCGCCCAGTTTCCCGGCGGTTTCCAGGTGGGTCGCCCAAGCCAGCATCTCACGCAGCGCCGCGAGGTAAGTCGCCAGCCAGGCATAGCCGTGGGCGGCGAACTGTTCACGCTCCAACAGGTCTCCGTCGACCCTGCCGTTCGGCGCGACTAGGGCGATCAGACCCTGGCGGGCGGCAGCGCCATAGATTTCTGCCGCCGCGAGAGCTTTCGAGCAGGTCTCCAGGAGCGCGGGAAGGCGCACTCCTGGAGAGCCCTCCGATGCCGGGACGGCTTTTGCGTGGTTCATGATCCGCTCCCAAGCCCTCTGTCGATGTCAGCCTTCGACCACATCTTCCAGTGTGCGAAGACCTGGCCGTTTCGCCTGGACGAGAACCGCCATGTTGCCCGGCTTGTGCTCGTTCTTCCACATCTTGGTGTGGGCGCGGGGAATATCGTCCCACGAGAAGACCTCGCTCATGCAGGGGTCAAGGCGGCGCTCGACGACCAGGTTGTTGGCCTGGCTGGCCTGCTTCAGGTTGGCGAAGTGGCTACCCTGGATGCGCTTCTGATGCATCCAGACATAGCGGGCGTCGAAGGTGATATTATAGCCGGTGGTGCCCGCGCAGAACACGATCATGCCACCGCGTTTGACCACGAAGCAGGAGACCGGGAAAGTCGCCTCGCCCGGGTGCTCGAAGACGAAGTCGACGTTATTGCCCTTGCCGGTGATATCCCAAATGGCTTTGCCGAAGCGGCGCGTTTCGCTGAACCACTCCTTGTATTCTGGAGAATTAACCGGCGGCAGTTGGCCCCAGCAGTTGAAATCCTTGCGGTTGATGACGCCCTTGGCGCCCATCTGCATGACGAAATCGCGCTTACTATCGTCTGAGATGACGCCAATGGCGTTCGCGCCGGCAGTCGCGATGAGCTGAATGGCCATGGAGCCAAGGCCACCCGAAGCACCCCAGACCAACACATTATGACCGGGTCGCAGGATATGAGGCCGATGCCCGAAGAGCATGCGGTAGGCCGTCGCCAAGGTCAGCGTATAGCAGGCGCTTTCTTCCCAGGTCAGATGCTTTGGCCGCGGCATGAGCTGCTGCGCCTGAACGCGCGTGAACTGGGCGAAGGAGCCATCCGGGGTTTCGTATCCCCAAATACGCTGGCTGGGACTGAACATGGGGTCGCCGCCGTTGCACTCCTCGTCGTCGCCGTCGTCCTGGTTACAGTGGATGACAACCTCGTCGCCGACCTTCCAGCGCTTTACCTTGTCGCCGACTGCCCAGACGATCCCCGCGGCATCGGACCCGGCAATATGGTAATCGGCCTTATGCACGTCAAAAACTGAGATTGGAGTCCCGAGCCCGGCCCACACGCCGTTGTAGTTCACGCCCGCCGCCATCACCATCACCAGAACCTCCTGGGGATCGATGCTCGGCGTATCGACGACCTCAAGCTGCATGGCTTGTTCGGGCGGCCCGTGCCGCTCCGGGCGAATCGCCCAGGAGTACATTTGTTTAGGAACGTGGCCGAGCGGAGGAATTTCGCCGATTTCATAAAGCGCCTTTTGCGGCCGCTGAGGCGTATCGAGCGTTATCACGTCAGCTTCCTGACTCTTCGTGGCCTGATTTGTACCTTGGCTCATGCCTCTTTCCCTTTCCCGTTCCTGTTCGTCCGTTCATTGAACCCGGTTGATCCTGCTGGTTGCGGGCGGTTTCACCCATTTTGCGTGCGCTGCAGCAGAATTTTTTGATCGTCGTTTTGAAAATCCAGTCATTTACTATGATTTTCTTGACTCTTACCGGCTTCTGGGATTGTTTGCAATGCACAAATGTGTTTTTCTTTCTATTAGATTATCAATAGAGAAATTTTAGATCGCTTCAATCATAATATCAGCAATAAAAAGGCGGTTTTTGGAGGTACATATGGCAAGATTGGGCAAAGACCCACAAAATGCTGCAACGCAAATCGAGGACGCCAAGGCGGCGGTGGAGCCCTCCCGACCGTGGCTTTTTCGCACTTATGCAGGGCATTCGACGGCGGCTGCTTCGAATGCGCTCTATCGCAGTAATCTCGCAAAAGGGCAGACGGGCCTTTCCATTGCCTTCGATTTGCCGACGCAGACCGGTTATGATTCCGATCACGTGCTGGCGCGCGGCGAGGTCGGAAAGGTCGGCGTCCCTGTCTCTCATCTAGGCGACATGGTGACGCTGCTTGACGGCATACCGCTGGATCGCATGAACACCTCGATGACGATAAACGCAACGGCGCCCTGGCTGTTGGCACTATACGTCGCCGCCGCCGAGCGCCAGGGGATCGCGCGCACTGCGCTCTCGGGCACGACACAAAACGACATCATCAAAGAGTACCTAAGCCGCGGTACCTATATCTTTCCGCCACAGGCCTCGATGCGGCTGACCACCGACGTCGTGGCTTTTACCTATGGGCAGGTGCCACGCTGGAACCCAACCAACGTCTGCTCCTATCACCTGCAGGAAGCCGGGGCGACACCGGCGCAGGAATTGGCCTTTGCTTTGTCGACGGCGATTGCGGTGTTGGATTCCCTGCGGGACTCCGGGCAGGTGCCACCCGAGGATTTTCCAAAGGTTGTCGGGCGAATTTCCTTCTTCGTGAATGCGGGGCTGCGCTTTGTGACGGAGCTTTGCAAGATGCGCGCGTTCTCGGAGCTCTGGGATGGTATCTGCCGCGAGCGTTATGGCGTCGAAGAGGAGAAGTACCGGCGCTTTCGCTACGGCGTCCAGGTAAACTCCCTGGGACTCACGGAGCAACAGCCGGAGAACAATGTCTATCGCATCCTGCTGGAGATGCTGGCTGTGACGCTCTCCAAGAACGCGCGCGCCCGCGCGGTGCAGCTTCCCGCCTGGAACGAGGCCCTGGGCCTGCCGAGACCATGGGACCAGCAGTGGTCTTTGCGCATGCAGCAAGTCCTGGCCTACGAGACGGACTTGCTGGAGTATGGCGATCTTTTTGACGGCTCGCCGGTCGTGGAGGCGAAAGTCGCCGAATTGATCGCCGAGGCTCGCGAAGAAATGGATCGGATAGAGGAAATGGGCGGTGCGATCGCCGCGGTCGAGAACGCCTACATGAAGGAACGCCTGGTGGAATCGAATGCAAAGCGCTTGGCGGCAATCGAATCCGGTGAGCAGGTCGTCGTCGGGGTCAATGCCTATCAGGAAACCGAAGCGTCTCCCCTGTCCAGCGGCGAGGCTGCAATCTTGACCGTGGATCCCGCGGAGGAGGGCGGTCAGATCGAACGCTTGAATGCTTGGCGGCGCGAGCGTGACACGAAGGCCGTGACCGAAAGCCTCAAAGCCTTGGAGATCGCGCTGCGTGACGGCGAGAACGTGATGGAGCCCTCGATCGCCTGCGCCCACGCCGGCGTAACCACGGGTGAGTGGGGGGACTGTCTGCGCCGTGTCTTCGGTGAGTACCGCGCGCCGACCGGTGTCGGGCGAGCCAGCGGACGGCTTGGACGCGGCGGACGTACGGCGATTGAGGACGTGCGGGGCAGTGTTGAAAAGCTTTCGAATAGGCTCGGCCGTCGACTGAAGATGCTGGTCGGCAAGCCCGGGCTGGACGGTCATTCGAACGGCGCCGAGCAGATCGCCGTCAGGGCACGCGATTGTGGATTTGAGGTTGTCTACGAGGGTATCCGCCTGACACCGATCCAGATTGCCACGGCGGCGCTCGAAGAGGGCGTGCATGTGGTGGGACTCTCGATCTTGTCCGGCAGTCATCTTCCGCTCGTTACGGCGGTTCTCGAATCACTGCGGGAGCGCGGCTTGGGCGACGTGCCGGTCGTTGTCGGGGGAATCATTCCGCCGGAAGATGCGGTTGCGCTGACCAACGCCGGCGTAGCCGCTGTTTTCACGCCGAAGAATTTTAATTTGACGGAAATCATGGGAAAAGTCGTCGAGATCGTGGACGCGCACAGTTTGGAGGCGGCATAGTACCGCGCTATGACCTACTTAAAGGCAAAGAAACGGCTGACCGTCCGCGACATACGGTCCAAGAAGGGTGGCCCGCTGGTCTGTCTGACCGCCTATACCCACCCCATGGCGCTTCTTGTCGATGAAGTCGCCGATCTGATTCTGGTCGGCGACAGCCTGGGCAACGTCCTTTATGGCTTTGAGTCGACCTTGCCCGTGACACTGGAGATGATGATCGCGCACGGCGGATCGGTGATGCGTGGCAGCAAGCGAGCGTGTGTCGTGGTGGATATGCCTTTTGGCAGTTATCAGGAATCACCGGCGCAAGCCTTTCAAAATGCGGCCCGGGTTCTGGTTGAAACAGGTTGCCACGCGATTAAGCTTGAGGGGGGCGAGGAGATGGCGGAAACCGTTTCCTTCCTGACCCGGCGTGGTATCGCGGTGCTGGGTCATGTCGGCCTGATGCCTCAACACGTCCACGCAAGAGGCGGTTTTCGCCGTGAGTCGGATGTTGATAAGGTTGTAGCCGATGCCCGTGCCATTGCGCAGGCGGGCGCCTTTGCCCTGGTGGTTGAAGGCGTGAAGGAGGAGGTCGCCCGCGCTGTAACGGCAGGCGTTGAAGTTCCGACCATCGGTATTGCAGCAGGCGACGCGAGCGACGGCGAGATTCGTGTTACCGAGGACTTGCTCGGCGTGACGCCGAATCCGCCGGGGTTCGTCGAGGCCGATTCCGGTATCAAAGATGCCATGCGCAAAGCTCTCAGCGAGTTTGCGGAGAGTCTGACCAAGCCAAAGGCTTGATCCGGCATGGATCATTATGGTGAGGAGCAGGCGTAATTAATACGGATCTACTACAGAACCCCAACCTTCAGGCGTTAGTGCTGCCGTTGTTTGCCGCCTGCCTGATCACTTGGCTGGGTGCGGTCGTAATCGGACGGGGCCGCGTGCCTGATTTCTGGCCTGCGCTCGGTCTTGCGGCAGCTTTGGTCGCCGTGACTTGGGTTCTGCATGGCCCCTTGCATTTTCCGCCGGACGGGGCCCTTGAAAAGCTGTCCTACCTTGCCGGTGTCGCCCTGGCCTTGGGGCTGTTGATAGAGGCGGTATCAGCCGGCCGCGGTATGCAGGTCGTGGCCATGGGTTGGGTTTGGCTGGTGGTTGGCTGGCTTGCCTGGCCGGTGGTTTCTGCGCCCGATTGGATTGCCATCGCAGTGGCGATCGCAATTGCGCTTGCCGGAAGTCTTGCAGTTGGAAGACTGCGGGAAAGCGGCGGTGGGGCTTCTTTCATGATGCTGCTGGTTGCGGCTTTCGCCCTATCCGCCATCGCTCACTACAGCAACGCACACGGCATGGCTAAGCTAATAGCGGCCCTTGGGGCAGGGACGGTTGGCGCCGCCTTTGGTCTGCTTCTTGCACGGGGCGGCGGCCTCGTCCTGGGCGGTTCTCTCTTGCTCGTGGGCGGCGGGTCGCTGGTGGGGCTGGCAACGATCCTCCTGCTCTATACCAGTGTCAGTCCCTGGCCCGTTATCTTCCTGTTGCCGATCTTTTTCGCCGATCTTTTCGCCGCCCGTTCGGTCAGCGGCAACGATGGCCTGGGCAAGAGTGTTGCGGGGAGCCTGCGCGTGCTGGTGTTCCTCATCGGTTTGCTGGCTCCCGCAGTCGGTGCGGTCTTACTGACACAGCAACTCGGCAACTGAGAAATTGGTCTAAGGCTTTGTGCCGATTTTCCGGCGATACTCTTCCACCGGCAGGCCGCCTATTCCCCAATGCTCCATTTCCACCTCATCGATTACGACGAAGGTCGTTGCCGGGTTCTTATTCAACACCGTCTCCAGTAGATCGGTCACGCCCTTGATCAGGGTCGCTTTCTGTTCGCTTGTTGCACCCTCGCGGGTGATCTTGATGTTCACGTAAGGCATGTTGGCTCCGTGCAATGTAGATACTTGAGGGGGTTATTAGTTTCGATCGTAATGGAAGACCTTGGAGATGATCTGCCAGCGACCCTCGGTTTGAATTAAGCTCAAGAAGTCTGTGAAGTACCTATCTCCAATAGCGCAATTGACTTGCGCAAACGCGGTCACCGGGCCGGCAAAAGCGATCGAAAGAATGCGATCCTTGCGCGGCTCGTTGCGGCTGGCGGGCGAGGGACGTTTCTCAACGATGGGCAGGTACTCCGACATCGTAAGTTGGACCAGCGGTTCCTCGCTGGCACAGACATAGATTGCCTTCGGGTGGAAGACTTCGGCCAATGCCAAATTGTCGCTGGTGTAAAGCCCGTCGAAATAGCGCGATAGCAATGCGACCACATCTGCGTAGCGAGGATCCATTTTCAGAGTACTCCAGCTGGTTTGACGTCGTTCATGATGGTCAGTTTATCAGTCCTTCGGCCACCATCGCCTGCTTGATGGCGGGCAGGTCCGAGGCGCGGCCCATGTAGTGTGCGATATGTGGCCATTGGCTCAAACTGATATCGACAAAGTTGGCCCAATTGACCACGACGAAAAAATAGGCATCAGCCACCGTGAAGGTGTCGCCCATCAGGTAAGGCCCACCCTTGGATAGTTGAGCCTCGAAAATAGCGAAGCGACGCGCGATATTCGCTACCACCGCGGGGCGCTCGGTGTCTGCCAGCGGCGCCGCACCGAAAAAGGGTGAAAACGCCTTGTGCAGTTCGGAGGATATGAAATTAAGATGCTCCTGGAGCCGCGCGCGCGCCAGGCCGTGAGGCGGCGGCGCCAAGGCCGCTGCGGGATAGAGATCGGCGATATACTGAAGAATGGCAGGCGCTTCGGTCAAAACCTCGCCGCTGTCTAGAAGGAGCGCGGGAACGTAACCCTTCGGGTTTATCTGCTGATAATCACTGCCCCTTGCAGTGGTCTTTTTCGTGGTGTCGACCTGCTCCAATTCGAAGGTCGCGCGAGCAGCCCGCAACGCAATGTGCGGCGCCAGGGAACAGGCTCCCGGTTTGTAAAACAGCTTCATATTCCATCTCCATAGTAAGTCTGCGGAACCGCCGCAGGGTCTGGCGCAGAAGCTAGGAATAGAAATTTCTTTTGTAAACGTGATATCCTTTTGATACTTGAAGAATCGCGTTTCCAAACGGTAACCGGAATACCATGGAAGAGAACGTCTATGGCTTTGAAAATACGAAAGAACCGGAGCCCGGAGCCACCTCCGGGTTGCCCACTTACTGAGTGCATGTCCGTTATCGGCGGAGCCTGGACGCCGAACGTCATTTGGAGTCTACGGGCTGGCCCCAGACGCTTTAGCGAGTTGCGGCTGGATATTCCTCCAGTATCGCCGAAGGTGTTGACGATGCGGCTGCGCGGGTTGGAGGAAAAGGGTGTCGTGAACCGCAAAGTCAGACCAACTTCGCCGCCTTCGGTCGAGTATTCCCTGACAGCACTGGGTGAAGAACTGGTGCCGGCTATCGAGGCCATCGTCGCCGTCGGTCACAAAATAAAGCAGCAATAGAAAAAGCCCCTCCCGGATACCGGAAGGGGCTCTAACTGTTTCTGTTGGCAGGCTTTGAGCTTACAGGACTTTGGCTGCGATTGCCCCAACAGCGCCCTTGGTGGCCGCGACGATCTCGTCGGACTCAGCCTTTGTCAGACAGAGCGGCGGCGCGAAGCCCAAGATATCGCCCTGGGGCATGGCCCGGGCAATAACTCCGCGTTCGAGCAGCGAAGCGGCCACCTGTGGCCCGACCTTCAAGGCGGCGTCGAAGAATACCGGCCCGCCCTTGGGCCCGTCCTTGTCCTTGACGAACTCGACGGCGGCGAGCAAGCCTTCGCCGCGAACCTCGCCGACCATTGCATGGTCGCCCAGGGCTTCTGCGAGGGACTGCCTGAAGTAGGCTCCGACGTCACGGGCATTGTCGACCAACCCCAATTCGTCGATCAGTTCGAGGTTGGCGACACCCGCCGCGGCGCAGAGCGGGTGGGCGGAGTACGTCCAGCCATGCCCAATTGGGCCCAACTTGTCCGACCCTTGCTCCAGTACCTTCCAAAGACCGTCCGCGACGATCACGCCGGACAGCGGCGTGTAAGCGCTGGTAAGGCCCTTGGCGATGGTGATGAGGTCCGGCTCCATACCGTAGTGCGCCGAACCGAACATGCTGCCAAGGCGTCCGAAGCCGGTGACGACCTCGTCGGCGATCAACAGGATGTCGTACTTCTTCAGAACGCGTTGAATCTTCTGCCAGTAACCCTGCGGCGGGGGTACGATACCGCCGGTGCCTAGCACGGGTTCGCCGATGAACGCAGCAACCGTATCCGGCCCTTCCTTGAGGATCAGGGCTTCCAGATTATCCGCGCAAAGCTGGGAGAAGGCTTCCTCGGTCAAGGAGCGGTCGGTGCGGCGGAAATAGTAGGGGGCGTCCGTATGCAGGATGGGTGCGCGCGGCAAATCGAAAGCGTTGTGGAATAGCTCCAGCCCGGTCAGGCTGCCGGTCATGATGCCCGAGCCGTGGTAACCCCGCCAGCGCGAGATGATCTTCTTCTTCTCCGGACGGCCAAGGATATTGTTGGCATACCAAACCAGCTTGATGTTGGTTTCGTTCGCGTCGGAACCGGAAAGCCCATAGTAGACGTGATTAAGCCCAGCCGGCGCCCGCTCGGCGATCATGCGCGACAGCTTGATGGCGGGTTCGCTGCCGTGGCCGACATAGGCGTGGTAGTAGGCCAGCTTATGCGCCTGTTCAGCGATTGCATCGGCGATTTTTGTTTGACCATAACCGACGTTGACGCAGTAAAGCCCAGCGAAGGCGTCTAGGCTGACCTTGCCGTCCCGGTCCTCGATCCGCACGCCGCTGCCGCCGGTTACCACACGGTTTGCAGTATCGCCACGCGCATGTCCGGCCATATGGGTCGAAGGGTGGAAGAAGTGATCCCTGTCCCAGGCGGTTAGCTCGTCGCGGTTCACGCGGGTGCTGTTGTCATCCATGATCCGTCTCCTTGGTTCCAGCGATCTTCTATCGCGTCGTTTGTGTTCAATTGGGCCTGTCCAGGCAGATGTACTTGACCTCGGTGAAAGCTTCCATGCCGAGGCGCGACCCTTCGCGCCCGAGGCCGGATTGTTTCATCCCGCCGAATGGGATCGGCGCGCCGGTGATTTTTGTTCGATTAACCGCCACCATGCCGAACTCCAGGTCGCGAGTCATGCGATGAATGCGATCAGGGTCCCGGCTATGAAGATAGGCGACCAAACCGAACTCGGTCGCGTTCGCTCGGCTCAGAACTTCGGCTTCCTCGTCAAAGGGGCTTACGGCCGCCACGGGGCCAAAAGTCTCCTCGCGGGCCATCAAGGCGTCGTCCGGCAAGTCTGCCAGCAGGGTCGGTTGATAGAATAAGCTGCCTGCCGATGTCCGCTTTCCGCCGACCAGAAGCTTTGCTCCTTTGGCCATCGCATCGTCGACTTGCCTTTCGACCTTCGTGACCGCGCGCTCGTGAATCAGGGGTCCAATATCGACGCCGGGCTCCAGTCCCTCACCAAGTTTGAGCGCTCTTATCCGATCAGCATAAGCCTTCAGGAAGTCATCGTAGACAGGGCGTTGGACATAGATTCTGTTGGCTGCCAGGCAGTCTTGTCCCGAGGTTGCGAACTTCGCGGAGATGGCAGAGTCCACCGCCTTCTCCAGATCCGCGTCGGAAAAAACGATAAACGGCGCGTGCCCGCCCAGTTCCAGTACCAGACGCTTCACGGTGGCTGAACCTTGTTTGGCGATGAGACGGCCGACCTCGGTTGAGCCGGTGAAGCTGACGCCGCGAACGTCGGCGTGTGTTGCCAGTGTCGAGCCGATCTCGGTCGGGTGCCCGGTAACCACGTTGATCAAGCCGGCAGGCAATCCGGCCCGTTCTGCCAACACCGCCAGGGCCAGCGCGGAAAACGGCGTCTCCGGCGAAGGATAGATGACCGTGGTACAGCCTGCCGCGACGGCGGCCGCCGCCTTGCGGGTGATCATGGCGCAGGGAAAGTTCCAAGGCGTGATCAGAGCCACAACACCAAGCGGCTGCCGGACTACCTTCATCTCGGCGTCTGGCAGATGGCTGGTGATCCCTTCCATGTTGGATCGCTTGGCTTCTTCGGCATACCAAGCGACGAAGTCGGCAGCGTAGTCTATTTCGCCCAAGGCCTCGGCAAAGGGCTTGCCCTGTTCCAGAACCATGATCAGCGCAAGGTCTTGCTTGGCGGCAATGATCTCACGGTGCCAGGCTTGCAATAGGGCGGCGCGCTGATGTGGCAAGCTCCGCCGCCAGGAACTAAAGGCGGTACGGGCCGCGGCTATGGCCCGTTCGGTTTCGCGTACGCCCATGGCTGGCACCTGCCCCAGCAATGCACCATTGGCCGGATTGTAAACCATGAGGTCACTGCCGCTGTCCGCGGCTTCCCACCGCCCATCGATATAGGCGTGCGAGCACCACAAGCGGGTGTCACTGAGACTGTCCAGACCGCGGGAATAGGATACGTGCATTGCAGATTGTTTCATCGCTGGGCCCTTTGCGATACCGAAGCGGAATTCCAGACGGCCAGGGTATGCAAGAGAACCTAGAGAGTGTGACCAAAGGTCGATCATCGCGAAGAAATTCTGACGCTTTCCGGGTGGGAAACCAGATTTATTCTCTGCTGCGGTTTCTACCGCCGACGGAAGCCTAGCTGCGACCGTCGGTTTCCAGCAGGTGAGCCAGCGGCAATTCGTGACTTTCCTTGACCGGTTTGGTGACGATGTAGGTCACATAGCGATCAATGCCGATTTCAGCCGTCAACAGCCGGTCGATCAAAGTCTGATAGGCGTCCACGTCGCGAGTCACGAACTTGACGATGTAGTCGACACCGCCGCCCGTGGACCAACAGGCAACGATTTCCGGGACGCCCATCACCGCCCGCTCGAAACGCTCGAAGGCGGCTTGGGTGTGCTGTTCGAGTGTGATTTCCGCCAGGACGGCGGTGAACGCGGTCAGTTTCTTCAGCGCCAGTTGAGCGTGATATCCCTCGATGATTCCGACAGCTTCCAGGCGTCGCAAACGCTCCCAGCAAGGCGTTGGGGATAATCCCACCCGCTCAGCCAGCTTGAGTTTGGTGATGCGGCCTTCGCGCTGCAAGGCGGCGAGGATTCGAATGTCGATGGCGTCAAGGCCAAGGTTGTTCGGTTTTCTGGCCAAGAGTTAAGACCCCATCCGTGGGTTCAAGCGATCTCCGGCAAGCCGCGGTTTTGCAGTGCGACCGATTGCCCGCTGCCCAACGACATTAAGTGCGCATAAAGGACGCCGATCTGGCCCCTTGGCCTTAGCTTTAACATGTCGTCGTCGGATAGTTGGCCCAGCTTTTGTTCACTGACGATCATGAAACCCTTGAGTTCAGAAGTACGCCCGCTGGATTGAATGCGAAGCGAGCTCTCCTGCAGCAGGCCCAGTTCATTGAGAAGCTTGCCCAGTTCCTGAGTAGCCATGAGATGGCGATGAAACTCTTGGCAAAAGCTCATTATCTTCTTGCCTGCGTCGCTGAGGTCGCGACCCTCGAAGAGCACGCTATCGGGTCCCTCCTCAAGCACGGTGTTTGTCTCATCGACACACAGCGCCAACTGGTTGGTATCCTGGGTCGTTGGCACCAACGAGAAGGGGTAGCGGCGCATATATGCGGGCACATACTTTCCTTGCTGCCAGTTCCCTTCGGCGTCCACGAAGACATTCTTGCCTTGCTCGTAACCCAGCAGTGCCATTGGCAAATAGGGCGCGCTGCGGGCAAAGACGATGGGGTAGTGTTTCTGTGCAACGGAAAACTCAACCGCAAGCAACGGAGCCAGGTTGCTACCGCGTGCGAAGGCATAGTTCGCACCGGCTTTGCGGCGCAGCTTGGCGTGCTTGGTGGAATCCAATGGTACCAAGGTCTTGTAGAACAGGGGCAGTTGCGGCTGGGTCGTTTCGCCACTCCCGCTCGTGCTTGCGCCATTAGATCCGGCTATGTCGCTCATTCCCCTACCCTTTCTTGTTGACTCCTCGATGCTTTCACTAACACGAGGGGCCTTTGAGCGCTAGCGTTCCGACGCGACCATGCGTTTATGATCGCCGTGCGATTGTACCTCTATAAAGATGCGGCGAACCTCCGGAAATTGTTGCTTGATCCGCCGCTCCAGGCGGAAAACCGTGCTTTCAACTTCGCCGACGGTTTGCCCGTCTCGGAAGTCGATGCTGACGGCCAGCAACACATCTCGCGGTCCCAGATGCATCGAACGCAACTCGTTGAGGCGATTGACGGTCGGCTCGCTCCGTATGATGCGGGATACGTTATCGACCAAAGCTTTGTCGGCAGATTCGCCGATAAGGAGTCCTTTGCACTCGTAAGCCAGGAGCATCGCAACCACGGCCAATATGATGCCAATTCCCACCGACGCGGCGCCGTCCAGCCAAGGCATGTTCAGGGCTTGCGACAGGTAGATGCCGACCAGCGCGACAATCAACCCGGCCATGGCGGCGCTATCTTCGAACAGGACCGTAAAGAGTGCCGGATCCTTGCTTTGACGCACGGCCTCCATCCAACCGCGGGTTCCTTTGGTGCGTTGGAATTCCTTGAAGGCCATTGTCCAGGCAACGCCTTCGAAAATGATGGCGGCGCCCAGGACTACATAATTGATGAGTGGATTTGTAATGGGATGCGGCTCAAGTATCTTCAAGATGCCTTCATAAAGCGAGACGCCCGATCCGACCGCAAATATCAGAATCGCCACCACGAAAGCCCAAAAGTAGAGTTCCATGCCGTAACCGAAGGGGTGGCGGTCGTCGGCCGGCCGCTTGGCGCGACGAAGACCATAGAGCAACAAGCCCTGATTGCCGCTATCCACTAATGAGTGAATGGCCTCGCTCAACATTGCGGAACTGCCTGTATAAAGGGCAGCGCCGAACTTCGTCACCGCGATCAGAAGATTGCCGACCAAGGCGGCATAAATAACTGTTTTGGAACCTGAAGCGGCCATCCTCACGAAACCTTCATTGGCTTGGTTTCCTCAAATCCTTTCAAGAGGCTTGCCCCTTGTGGTTCATATCGCCAGACTTTGACCCACATGTCAGCCGGGGGCAAGTTCAGCACAGCCAAACGGGTGAAGGGCCGGCAGCTCAAGAAGCCCCCGCGCTAACACGCACCTTTCGGGGTCAACATCCATTTCCAAGAGACCTAGCCTGGCGACGGCAAACAAGAGTAGGAGAAAATCAGATGAAAATCATTGTGATCGCGACGCGTGCGGATCGTCCCGCCGAGGAGTTTCAGCCGTTGCTTGGGCCAGAGTCGAAAAAGGCACTGTCTTTGATGGCCGAAGACTTCGTGCGCGAGATTTACAGCCGTAGCGATGGCAGGGGCGCGGTCATGGTTTGCGAGGCAGCCAGCGAAGACGAAGCGCGTCAACGCCTGTCGGAGTTGCCGCTAGCTCAAAAGAATTTGCTTACCTTCGAGTTCTACCCGGTTGCGCCATATCGCGGCATTGTCAACGCGGCAAACGCGTGAAGAGATATAGATCAGGTTTGATTCGAGGGAGATAGGACATGGCAAAAATCGGTTTCATCGGCTTGGGGATCATGGGAAGCCCCATGGCGGCCCACTTGCAGGACGCAGGGCACGAGCTCTTTACGGTGACGCACCGAAACCCGGTTCCCAAGGTCAATGCGGACAAGGGTGCGGTCAGTTGCGCCAGCGCCAAGGAAGTCGCGGAGAAGTCGGAGATTATCATTTTGATGGTTCCGGATACCCCGCAGGTAGAGGAAGTGCTGTTTGGTGAATCCGGTGTGGCGGCGGGTCTGTCGAAGGGCAAGACCGTCGTCGATATGAGTTCGATCTCCCCGACGGCGACCAAGGATTTTGCCCGGCGTATCACGGCTGCCGGCTGCGGCTATCTGGATGCGCCCGTGTCAGGGGGGCAGGTTGGGGCAGAGAACGCTGCGCTGACGATCATGGTGGGGGGCGCGCAGGAAACCTTCGACAAGATCAAGCCGCTTTTTGAGTTGATGGGGAAGAACATCACGTTGGTCGGCACGAACAATGGAGATGGTCAGACTTGTAAGGTCGCCAACCAGATCATCGTTGCTCTGAACATCGAAGCCGTCTCGGAAGCGTTGGTGTTCGCAGCCAAGGCGGGCGCCGATCCGGCGAAGGTGCGCGAAGCGTTGATGGGCGGTTTCGCATCATCGAAAATTCTGGAAGTTCATGGCGAGAGGATGATCAAGCGGACCTTCAATCCGGGCTTCCGGATCGAACTGCATCAGAAGGATCTCAATCTGGCGCTGCAGTCTGCACGCGATCTGAATGTCAGTCTGCCAAATACCGCCACAGCCCAGGAGCTCTTCAATGCCTGTGCGGCCATGGGCGGCTCTGGCTGGGATCATTCTGGAATGGTGAAGGCCTTGGAAAAGCTGGCGAACAGCAAAGTCGCCGAGGATTGATCGCTTACCCGGCGGCAGCGCCTCAATAGTCCCACTCGAAAAGGACGCCGAGGTTGCTGCTGCCGCTTTGCTTGAGCTTGCTCTCCACCGAGATGTTGGGCGTTACTTCCAGCTCGACACTGACCCCGCTGCTGCGCGGGTCGGCCCCTTGCTCCACACCCAGGAAAAGATCTTCGGATAGATAGGTGCCGGCCTCGACGCTGGGCCCTGCGTTTTCGCTTCCACCGTCAACCCGCAAGACATCGACACCCAATCCCTGGCGGATGGAATCCATGAGATCGACACCGCCGGTTTTCCCGGATAGCTGCCCGACAGCAGAGGCCAGTTGCAGAGCTTCCACTGCGCTCAGCTCGCTGCCGCGTTTGTTAAACAGAACCCGCGCGAGTATTTCATCCTGCGGCAGCGTTGGCACAGAGCTCAATTCCACTTCGATGGCGTCGCTGGGGCCAAAAATCTTGGCGATGACTTGCAGGCCATCGGTCTTGTATTCCGCCGTCAGATCGATCACCGGCGGCGCGCCGGGACGGTTGGGCAGCCGGATGGTGCCTTTGGTTATCTTGAAAATCTTGCCGGCGATGGTCATCTGGCCACGCACCACTTCCAGACTGCCGATGACGAAGGGCTCGCTAAGCTTGCCAGAGACGTCGAAGCCGCCGGACCATTCTGAATCAAGCCCTCTACCACGGACAAAAACTTGACGAGGCAGCTCGACGTTCAGCGCGAGCTGCATGTCGGCAAACAGGCGGGGACCTTGGTCGCCTGCTTCAACCGGTGGCGGCGCATTGCGGTCTATGACTTCCAGGTCCACCACTTCGGCGGGCAAGTCGTTGGCGATGGAAACCTCCACCAAATCGCTGGCCAGATCACCTTCCAGAATCGGGTCAACCAGACTGCCCCGCAAGGTGAGGTCGCCGGAGATCGTGGCCTTCAAATCATCCTGCTTTACCAGATCCATGCGACTCAGCTCGGCGGCGAGGGATACCGGGTAGCCACGTTCCGGCTGGAGTTCGACGTTACCCGTTGCCGACAGCGTCCCCGAACTGCCATCGCTCGCTGTCAGGGTCTCCAAAATGATTCGATCACCATTGAACCTGAGCGCTGCTGTCAGGTCCTGAAGCAGGGTGCCTTGCTCCAGATTTTCGTAAAAGCCCCCGTCGAGGTTCAAGTTGCCATCTACGCGCGGTGAGGCAGGCGTGCCGGAAAGCCGTGCATCGAGTCTGGCCTGGCCGCCCATGCGCTGGTTGGCAGGGCCGAAGATATCGACGAAGGGGGCAAGATCGCCTGCCCAGGTCATGTCGCCGGTGAGCTGCCCGGTCTGAGGCAGGTCGGCGGACAAACTCGCCATATTCACCCGGAAAGGCAAACTGACCCTTGCCGTCAAGGGATCTTCGGCGAAGCCGGTTGCTTCGACATTCATGTCGAGGGTTTTCCCGTCGAGCCGCCCCGCAAGCGTAGCCCGTAGGGGGTTCAGGCGTTTTTCCGCCGAGAACTTCAGATCGCTGGCTGAAACGTCGATGGTGCCTGTTGCCATCGGATTGCCGCTTACCTTGACCTTGGCGTCGAGGCGACCGGCAACGCCTGCGTCGGGAGAAACCAACTCCATCAGTTCCAACGGCAGATTTGAGATCTGCGCGTCGAGATCGCCACCGCGTGCGCTCTTGGTGAAGGTGACGGCGAACCTGGCGTCGTCCAGCGCCAGTTCCGGCGCGGCGAGCCGGATACCGTTTTCGGTGATCCGCAGGTCCACGGGCTGCATGATTGAAAGAGCCTGACCGGCCAACTCCAGGCGGCCCGATTGAGCGACGATTCGCGGTTGGCCGCCAGCGAGCTCACTGGCCCGGGCTTCGAGTGTCAGGGCAAGGGGCTGCTGTTTGCTGGCCAGTGGTTGGGTCCCCTTGGCGTCCAGGCGCAGATCAAGTTTTTCCGCTGTTCCTTTGGCTGTTAGGCGGGCCGTTTCCAGCGTGGTGTCGGACGCTGCAATGCCCGATAAATCGAGTGTGAACGACCCGCCGGGGTTGCCGAGCAAATCTGTCAAGCGGGCCTCGAATATCGCCGATTCGATCGTTTGTGACGGGGCCAGCACCAGTTGATCCAGTTTACCGGCGGCTTGCAGTTCGGGCGCAGCGGTAGAGCCGGCGAGGGTGATTTTTATCTGGCCGCTACCTTGAAGCTGCGGCAAACCGGCGAGGGTGCGCCAGTGTTTGGCGTCGGCAACGCTGAGCGTGACATTCCCCTGGGGCAAGGTCGCGTTCGCCGGCAAGATAAGAGAGCCGGCAGCCTCCAACCCGGGGAGGGAGGCGGTAAAGCGGCTGCCGGGTTGTGCGATACTCCCCAGAAGCTGTCCGTCAATCGTGAAACCACCTTCGATTGGTAGGCCGAGGTCGACGGCCAGTCTGGAAATATCGGCGATGGAAACTTTGTAGTTTCCGCCCAATTCATCGAAATCCGCGCCAAGCGACAAACTTCCGCCGACCGAAAGATTTGCTGCAGTTAAAGCAAGATTGGACAGCGCCACGCCGCTGTCCGCACCAAAGGAAAAGTCGGTGGCAAGGACGAGACTGTCTTCAATGAGCGCGCCCAACTGCGGTTGATCCATTGCAGAGAATTCCGAGATATCCAGCTTTGCCTGCCCTTTGGCGCCGCTTCCATCGAGCGGGCCGGTGACCTTCGCGGTCAGCAGGGCCGATCCAGTCAGCGCTTGTCCGGCCATTGCACCCAGCGGTGCGATATCCGGCATCTCGGCTTCGAGCGAAAGGTCGGCGTCACCCCCATTCAAGGGCAGAACGCCGCTCGCACGCGCATCGAGGAGAGCGCCTTGAAGGTGCAGGCGCGAAAGGGTCAGCACCAGTGCATCGCCATTGAGTTCACCCGCGACCTCAAGGCTTGGACTGCCGCCGAGAAGCACACGTGGCTGGGGCATGTCCGGCAGCGCGAGACCATCGAGTTTGATGACTCCTGATAACGCCAGGTGCTTGCTTTCCGGGTCCAGAAGTTGACTGTCGAGAACAAGGCTCGCCGAGGTCGCGCTCGGCCCGGCCCCAGGGTGCTGCAGCAGGCGGAGTCCCGAGATACTCGCTTCCAGATGCAGGGCCGGTGCCGTCAGTAGCCCGGTCTGCGAAAAGACGAATGCGAGGCTGTCCAACTGGACATCGGGGGCCAGTTTGGTCAACGCGCTTGCGTCAACCAGATTGACGCTACCTTCCAGCGCGGCTTCCAGACTCGTCATATTGACGGTCCCGGTTACGCGCGCGGCGGCCACGGGTCCGGCAAGGACGAAGCGCTTTATCTCAAGCCGGTCGCTTTCCGGGAGCCGAAGTTGCAAGCTGAATTCCTGATGGCCGGGCAACAATTCTGCCGCTGCACTGTCGGCGGTGAGCGGCAGGTCCAAGAGCCCGTCGAAGGCAACCTCAAGTACGTCTTGCGAACTGATCAGAAGGGTTCCGTCCAGCGAAGCCTGCCCCTCCAGCGAAGCCGCGATTTCTCCTTTCCATTCCGTGACGGGGGCGTCGCCTGTCAGATGCAGCGCGACAGCCGGTAAGGCGGGATCCCCCGCAAGCTTGGCGATCAACCCGCCGCTGCCTTCAGAGGCGTCAAGAGAGAGGCGCAACCTGCCGCTGCCGATCGAATAAGCGGCATCGGCCTTGACGCGTAGATCGCCGTCCAGACGCTGCAGGTCGAGGAAAGAGGTCAATTCGCCCGGTTCGCGGCCCTTCAATCGACCGGAAAGTGAGAGCGATGCCGCTTCACCGATAACATCCTGGCCGAGATCGATCTGCGCGATTACCAACCTGTCGATCTGAAAACCGAAAGGGAGCTCCGGAATGGATAGCTCGTTTCTGGTTTCCTGCTCGTCGGCGGTTGCAGCAGGTAACCTCGCAAGCGAAAGCGTCCCTGCCTCAAGAGAGGAGATTTCCAGGCGACGAGAGAAGAGGGCATCGACTTGCCATTCCAGGCGCAGCCGATCGAGACCCAACCAAGTGCCATCGGGATCGCCTAGCGAAAGACCGGTAACCTCCAGGCTGGAGAAGGGGTCGCCGTTCAAGGCTGCGATGCGGAGTTCCATTTCGCCGGGGGTCGAGGCGGCTTCTTCAATGGTCGTCTTCAGCCACGCAAGCCCCTCCGCGCTGCGAAGCCAATAGGTCGCAGCGGCAATCGCGGCGGTTACCACGAGCAGCGGTAACAACAGCAGCAGGATAAACAGGCGAATTCGGCGCAAGGATTTCCCTTCCGTCAGCGGCCCCGATGTCAGAACGCCTGACCGAGGCTGATGTAGAATGCGTAATTGTCATCGCTGTCCCGCTTGTTCAACGGTACGGCGAAGTCAAAGCGGATCGGGCCGACGGCTGTGTGGTAGCGCAATCCAAGCCCGGCGCCCCAGCGAAACGGCTCACTACCGCTCGGCATTGTGTTGCTGGAGACCATTCCGCCATCCAAGAAGGGTACCACACCTATGTCCTTGGTGACGCGCAGGCGAAATTCCGCGTTTATCTCGGCCACCGATTTTCCGCCGAGCGGATCATTGCTCGCATCGAGCGGGCCGACGGATTGGAAGGCGTAGCCGCGCACTGAACCGCCGCCGCCAGCGTAGAAACGCTTGGAAGCAGGCAGTTCCCCGGCGGTTGCACCGAAAGCGCTGCCTAGCCGGCCGCGCAAGGCAAAGACGTAACGGCTGTCTTCGTCCAGGGCGTGATAGGTTGAAGCGTTGATTTCCGTCGAGGTGAAGGAAAAGCTCTCTTCAATGGTCGCGAAGTAGGGCGTCAGCACGACACCCAATCGCTGGCCATGCGTCGGATCGAGCAAATTGTCGGTGCCGTCGTATTGTGCGGCCATCGGCACGCCGACAAGCCCCAGTGTACGGGCTTCCGTATTGCGGGCGTCGGTGCTTTGCTCAAACTCAAGACTGCCGCCAAGGCTGTAGGTCCAATCCTCGCCCCAGGTGCGTTCCAGGCCAAGGTAGGATGTTATCGCCTTCGATTCGAAAGCGTCGGTGTCCTCGCGGATAAAGCCCCCCTCTGCGAGCAGGGTTTGATCCTCGCCCAGGAACCAGGGCTTGCGCAGACGGCCCGTCAGACTTTGCTCCAGAAGCGAGCCCTTTGCTTCAAGGGTCAAACGCTCACCGGCACCGAAAAGGTTGCGGTGCTGCCAGCGCGCCGAGCCACCCGGTCCATCGATGGAATCGAAATTGAGCGAGAATCCGATAGTCCGTTGAGGCCGTTCTTGGACCACCACCTCGACGGGCAGTTTGTGATCCGTGACCTCGGCGGCCAGCGGCTCCATGGTCACGCTGTCGAACAGCTCGCTGGACATGAGATTGCGTTCACTTTCGTCCAATAACTGCTCGTCGTAGAGAGCGCCGTCCTGCCAGACGATCAGGTGCCGCAAATAGCTTTCATCAATGCTCTCAACCCCATTGAAGCGGACCTCGCCAAATTTGTGCGGCTGACCACTATCCAGGTACAATTCTACAGACAGAATCTGCTTGTCGTGTTCGACATAGACCTTGCGGTCGGTGACTTTGGCGAAGGGGAAGCCCTCGCGACGCAGCATCTGTAAAAGCTTGGTTTGGGCTGCGGCAATAGTCGGCGCGTGGGCACGTCGTCCCAGGCCCAGTCCCAAGTCCTCCAGGCGTTGCTCGTAAGCTGTGCCAGGCTGATTCTCGGCGTCATCAATGATCTTGTATTCCGCCAGTCGGTAGGCCGGGCCACGCTCGATGGAGATGATCACGGCAGCCGGGTCGCCTTCCGAAATCTCATAGGACAGTTTGCTGTCGTAGTAGCCTTCCGAACGGAGCGTCTTCGAAAAGCGCTCGATGTCGTTGTCGATACGCCGTCGCAAACCACCGCGGGTTTGCGGCCTTTGATCCTGAAGCGATAGCAGCTGTGAGGTTTGCTGGATAAGCTCTTCGAGTTTTTTCGACTCCTCCAGGCCTGTGATCGTCACACTGTAGGATTCTCCGCCCGTACTTTCCTCGGTATCCGTGTTGGTGTTGATGTTTGCAGGGTCGCTCGCCGGCTTGGCCAGATCATCGGCGATGTTCGGGGCATCGACCAAAGAGAGATCGCGTTCCTCAGCCGACAGGGTTTGCGCGGCTCCGAAAAGAACCAGCATGGCTAGGCTAGCAAGGTATGTGAACCGGTAAGCGTCGATAGTCTATGTCTCCCCTGGTTCTGCGCCCTTTGAGGCAATAGCAAACAATTGCGGCAGAAATGCCTCTTTCCCACGGAAAGGGATTCCGTGGGAACCGTTAATTTAGAGGCATATGAGACAAAGGCAAAAATGTCGCCGAATTTCCGGTCGTTCTCGCTTCGTTGACAGCTTCAGGGCAAGTCACGATACTGCGCGGAAGTTTGGGTTTTGCCTCTTTTTCGATGTGATGAGAAAGGGGATTACGGGAACGCGGTGCCATTCCGCGGCTGCCCCCGCAACTGTAAGCGGCGAGCAGCACTGCCAATCGGCCACTGGTATAGCTTCATGAGACGGCGAAGCGACTGGGAAGGCGGCAGTGCTGGCTGTGACCCGCAAAGTCAGGAGACCGGCCCAAATGAAGCGTCACCCACCTGACGAACGGGGTGTTTCGACAGGGCGGTCAGCCGTAGCGGTGGCGCACCGAAAGGTGTAGGGCTGATAGCGACGGGTGCTTTGATGGCAGAGGGGTCGAACTCCTCCTCAGGTATATTGTATCTGGTGTTGCTGCTGCTTGTGTTCCTGGCGGCGGTGGCTTCGCTTGCTATAGGCCCGGCCGATATAGGTCCCCTGGATCTTTGGCGGGGCCTGCTTGGCGGTGACGAACGGGTCGTCATAATCCTTGGCGAGTTACGTCTGCCCCGCACGCTTCTTGCCTTGCTGGTTGGCGGCAGCCTCGGGCTGGCTGGCGCTGCGCTTCAAGGTTATCTCCGCAACCCCCTGGCGGAACCGGGGATCATCGGCGTTTCAGCCGCGGCATCCCTGGGCGCCGTTCTAGCCTTCTATTTCGGGCTTGCGGGGCAGCTTGCGGCTTTGTTGCCGGTGGCCGGAATTTTGGGGGCCGGGGCGGCTGTGCTGCTGGTCCAGCTTTTGGCGGGTCGGCAGGCCGGTAGCGTGACCCTGATCCTGGCAGGCGTTGCCGTGAGCGCTTTTGCCTCGGCCCTGACGTCGCTCGCTTTGAACTTGGCTCCAAGTCCCTTCGCCGCATTGGAGATCGTATTCTGGCTGCTCGGCTCACTCGCCGATCGAAGTTTCCCGCAGTTGTGGTTGGTGTTGCCCTTTATTCTTGTGGGTTGGCTTCTGCTGCTGTCCACGGGCCGTTCGCTCGATGCCCTGACGCTTGGCGAGGACGCAGCGGCTTCTTTGGGGGTCGACGTCGTGCGCTTGCGCTGGCGTTTGGTGGGCGGTACCGCATTGGCTGTTGGCGCGGCTACGGCGGTCGCCGGGGCTATCGGCTTCGTCGGCCTTGTGGTGCCGCATCTGCTACGGCCCTTCGTCGGCCAGCGGCCCAGCCGACTTCTTCCCGCTAGCCTGCTCGGTGGAGGTCTGCTGCTTCTCGCCGCCGATCTCGTGGTACGGCTCTTCTCGAACGGGCAGGAGTTGAAGCTGGGCGTGGTGACGGCCCTGATCGGAGCGCCGTTCTTCCTCTGGCTTGTGCTGCGACAGAGGAGGGCGCTATGACCCTTCTGGAATCCGATCAACTCTCTGTTGAGCTTGCGGGGCGGAGCGTACTCTCGCAGGTCTCACTGGCGCTGCACCCCGGCGAGGTCCTGGGGTTGATCGGCCCAAACGGCGCGGGAAAGACGACCTACCTGCGCGCTTGCGTCGGCTTGCTGCCGCTGAGCGCGGGTACGGTGCGGTTTGCCGAGCGCCCGGTTGAAACCTGGGATCGTACTTTGCTGGCGCGTGATCTTGCCTACCTGCCGCAGGCTGCCGAGGTCCACTGGCCGTTGCCAGTTCGCGACGTGGTTGCGTTGGGGCGCTTGCCGCACCAGACGGGTTGGGGTCGTGATCCCGAGGGTGAGGCCGCGGTGGCCGAGGCTATGCAGCTCGGCGATGTGGAGAACCTCGCCGGGAGAATTGCAACGGAGTTGTCGGGTGGCGAGCGTGCCCGTGTGATGCTGGCCAGAGCGCTAGCCGGGCGACCCAAGGTGCTGCTTGCGGACGAGCCGGTCGCCGGACTCGACCCATATCACCGCCTGGAGATGATGGAGTGCCTGACCGTTTTGGCTGGTCGAGGGATGGGTGTGGCCGTGGTCCTGCACGATTTAACCCTGGCCGGGCGCTTTTGCGACCGCGTTGCACTATTCGATCAGGGCCGCCTTGTCGCGGAAGGTGATCCCAGGACGGAAATGACCGCCGCCCGCCTGGCGGAGATTTACCGGGTCGAGGCGCTGACAGGCGAGCAGGGAGACCGCTTCTTTGTTGTTCCTTGGCGCAGGTTGGACGGCGGGCGCTCGGAAAGCGCCGAGGGTGGGAAAGCACGATGACCCAAGCGGTGCGGCATGGCGTAAGTTTGGAAGCGGCGGTGGAGCGGCCTTTGTTGCCGACGGCGATCGTTTCGTCAGGCCGTCTTGCGGGCCTACCAACCTTGATCACGGCATTTCTGTCATTGCTGCTGCACGGCGTCGCCTTGGCCGCGCTCATCGGATGGAGTGGCAGTGCTCAGGTTGAGATGGGGGACATTCAGACCATCGAGGTGCTGTTGGTTGAGAGTGCTTCGCCGACGTCTGGAGCGCGGGAATTGCCCTCGCAGCGCGAGGCACAGAATGAACGAAATGCGGAAAAGACACCCAGTGTTCCCTACGCCGTGCCGCCCCAATCGCGGTTCAGCCGACCAACCTTGGCGACAAAGCTGGACGATGTGGCGGCGACGCAGTCGAGCGTTGCCAAGGTCGTGGACCCGGTCACACCACCGGGACCCATGCCTGAACAGGCGTCGGCCCTTTCTAGCGATATCCTTTCCTCGGAGCCGCCTGTGACGGTTCATCCTGAAGCGCCTTTACTTCGGTCATCGCCAAGCTCGGCAGAAAAGCCTCAGGAAGCTTCCCTCGCAAAGGCCTTGCCCAGCCCGCCGCCGATCAAACCGGCTCCGCCTCTAGATGCCGGTGTCGCATATCAACAGGCGCTCACGCCGAGGGCCCCGATAGAAGAACCTCGGGAGCAACCCGGCGACAGACAAACGGCAGCTTTGCCCGATCACTCAGCCACTTTGGACGCAAAGCAAGATGTGGGACCGGGAGACAATGTCGACCCGATTGGTAGCCCGGCTTCCTCGGACAGCAAGGCCTTCAGCGGTGCTGGCGGCAGCTTGGCGGTCGCGGCGCCAGGCAATCGACCCCCCGCTTATCCGAACATCGCCCGCCGTCGCGGCCAGGAAGGGCTTGTTCTGTTACGTGTGGAAGTCACGCCCGCCGGTCAGGTGGCCGCGGTGCAGATCGCAACCAGCAGCGGGCATTCGATCCTGGACCGGGCGGCTGTCGATGCGGTGGAAGATTGGCGGTTCCAACCCGCGGTGCGGGCTGGCCAAAGCATAGCAGCGACGCTTGAAATACCCGTTCGGTTTCGCCTGACCGACTAGGCGCGGAAAGTAGGTTTGACTTCCTTCGCGCTGGAATTTCGCGTGATAAGGCCGATGCGCCGCCGTTTCTCCCCGGTCGGCAAATTTAACTAAGCCCTTGCAATCACGCAGCGCGGTCCAATATGACGCGTCATTGCCTTCCGGTGATAGCTCGGGTGAAAAGTCCTCGTATAATGCGCCAATTGTTGCGTTTATCTTTATACGTTTGGCTCCGGTACCCGGATAGCCCATCGGGGATAGAATTGCTGCAGCACGAGCCTATCATTCCATGAGTTATTTTCTGGTCGGAGCAGGTTTGGTTCTCCTCTTTGTCGGAGGCGAAGCACTCGTTCGTGGTGCGGTTGTGCTGGCCCGAGCGCTGGGCGTTTCACCGCTTTTCGTCGGTGTGGTTATCGTAGGATTTGGAACGTCGGCGCCGGAGTTCGTGGTTTCGGTCGAGGCGGCCTTGGTGAACAAGCCGGACATTGCCGTAGGCAATATCGTCGGCAGTAACATCGCCAATCTCCTGCTTATTCTTGGCGTTGCCGCCGTTATTTATCCGATGCCCGCACGCTTCAATCAGATCTGGCGAGAGGCGCTGGCCGTATTGTTCGGTGCGCTGCTGCTGATACCGCTCGGCTATATGGGAATCATCGTGTTCTGGCAGGGCATTGTCATGTTGGCGTTGCTTGCTGCGTTCCTGGTCTACACCTATTGCAGGCAGAGCCGTCAACCGATGGCCGAGGAAGAACTGCTTGATGAGATGCGCTTGCCAAGCAAGTCGACGGCGGCGAATCTGGGTGTGGGTACCGTTGTCTCCGCAGCCGGAATTGCGACGTTGGTGCTGGGATCGAATTTGCTGATTGAAGGTGCCATAGACATCGCGATGCAGTTTGGTATCTCCGAGGCCGTCGTTGGTCTTAGCCTGGTAGCGGTGGGGACGTCCCTGCCGGAGTTGGCAACCTCGATTGTCGCCGCCATCCGCCGGCATTCCGATGTGGCGCTTGGAAATGTCCTGGGCAGCAACATCTTCAATGTTTTTGCCATACTGGGCGCGGCGTCTCTGATTACGCCCATCCCCTTTTCTCCGGAAATAGCGCAGGTCGATGTCTGGATCTGCATTGCCTCGACGCTTCTGGTGGGAGTCTTGATTCTGAGCGAGAAGCGCTTGTCACGGAGCGAGGGAAGTCTCCTTCTCGCCGCCTATGCGGGCTACATCATTTATCTCTACAGCTAAGCGCGAGAGCGGTTTCCTGTTTCCCCTTGGCGACAGAGCCGTTATCTCTGCCTGAGCTTGGCGGCGCGCCTGGCGAAGTCGAGGTTTGAATGGTGCGAAGGCTAATCTTTCTGGTTCCTGATGCAGGATACTTCCTGGGCCATCGCCTGGCATTGGCGAAAGCGGCGCGCGCGGCCGGGTGGGAGGTTGAGGTAGCAACGGCCCCCGACGCCCGGCAAGCGGAGATCGCCGCATTGGGGTTTGTCGTCCACTCACTGCCTTTCCGCCGTCATGGCCGCAACCTCCTGGGCGCCTTTTTGTCGCTGGCGGCAATCTGGCGTCTTTACCGCACCCGGCGTCCGGATCTAGTGCACCACGTGACGTTGAAGGCCGTCGTCTTGGGCGGCCTTGCGGGCCGCTTGGCCCGGGTTCCGGCGATGGTTCATGCCGTGACGGGCCTGGGCTACCTTTTTACCGCCGAGTCCTGGGATTGGCGGTTGCTGCGCTGGCCGGTGAAACTTGCAGTTTGTCTGGCGACGCCTGCACAGGCCAGGCTGTTGACCGAACATTCGGGCGACCGGGCTCTTCTTGCCTGGACGCCGGGTCTGCGCGCCCGCGCCCGTGTTATCGACGGATCGGGCGTGGATACCGAAAGCTTTGCTCCGGCGCCGCTGCCCAACGGCCCCACTCGGTTTCTTCTTGCTTCCCGGCTTCTTAAGTCGAAGGGCATAGAAAGCTACGCCGCTGCCGCGGCCGAGCTTCGGGCAGCCGGTGTCAGGGCTGAGTTTTTGTTGGCCGGCGATCTGGATTCAAGACATCCGGACGGACTGGAGCGCGCCCTGCTGGAGCGGTGGAAAAGCATGGGCACGATTGAATGGGTCGGTTACTGCGCCGACATGCCGAGCCTTTTGGCTTCGGTTCATGCGGTGGTCCTGCCGAGCGCCTACGGCGAAGGCATCCCGCGCTGTCTGCTCGAAGGCGCTTCAGTTGGCCGAGCTTTGATCGCCAGCGAACTGCCCGGTTGCCGGGCCATCGCCCAGGATAAGAGAAACGGTTTCATCGTGCCCTCGGGCAATGTCCCGGCCCTAGCGGCTGCGATGGGAAAGCTCGCGGGCGACAGAAATCTCCTTGCGCAATTTGGCAAGGCCAGCCGGGATTTGGTTTTGGAGCGTTTCAGCGACGCCCAGATTACCGCTGCGACCCTGGAGGTTTATCGCGAGATTACGTGAACCTCCAGGGTGCCAGCGTGAGCCCGGTCAGTGTCCGGCTAAGTGATTCCATTCGGGCAACAGTACGATCGAGTTGGGATTGAAGCCCGCATTCTTCAGGGTATCCATCGACCCCAGGACCTTATGCTGCTGAAGGTCTATGACCGTGACGCCGCCATCGCTCATGCCCGGGAGGTTCAGTAGGGCATTCTGCACGAAGCCGTACTTCTCGTCCTTGGTGATGGCAACGTGATGAGCACCCTCTCCGGCGGGAAGACTTTCGATCAAGCTCGGCTTGCCGGGGTCCATTCCGACATCGAAGACATGGAGATGGCCTGGCTTGGCAGTCGTTACGTAGAGCCGGTCGCCTGCATCGTTGAAGTACATCTCAAGGGGCACGCCTGCCTCCAGCGAAGCGAAATCGAAGACCTGCTCCGACTTGAAGTCCTGTGAGCCCTCGTCCCAGGTCATGGTCCAGAGCGTTCCGCCGAACATATTGGTGACGTAGGCTATTGGAGGTTCTGCTCCAGGGACAAAAAGAATCTCTACAGGGGCTTCTCCGGACCCCTCCGGCTTCATCGAAAGCCGGTGTGATCCCAGCGGTTGATAGGTCGTTGCATCGACGACAGAAACAACTTCATCAGGGCTCTTCAGGTCGCCGCTGATCGTGCTGGTGACCAGAACCCGATTGGATTTGCTGTTGACTGCCAGACCATGCGGATAGGTGCCCGGCAGCTTGATCTCCGCCAAAATTTCATCGTTAGAGACGCGACCTACGAAGACGTTGGCCGAGTTCATGCAGGTCGTGAACCACCGCTCGTTGGTTTCGTCAAAAATGACATCCTCCGCCATCTGACAGCCTTCCAGCGCGATGGGCTTCAAACGATAAGGATAGCGCTGCATGTCCATCACCATCAGCGAGGGCTGTGCAAGTGAGGTTACGTAGGCTTTGGTCATGGTCCTATCGTAGAAGATATGATGGACCACCTGATCGGCGGGCATGGGAATGTCCATGATGATCTTGCCGAAGGAACCGGACCCCGGATCGACATCGATAATCGCTATTCCCTCTCGCCGCTCGCCCGGTCCGGATAGCTTTAGCGCTTTCAGCGAATCCGCTGTCTTGCTCTCGTAGTTCATCATGGCGAGAATTTCAGCTTGCGTGGATGTTCCGCTCAGAAGCATTGCTGCAATGCCAAGCGCTGTTGTCATCGTAAGAACTTTCATAGGAACTCTCTCCCTAGTAGGTGAAACGCCCCGAGAGTTGTTCTTGATATGATCGCCGCTTAGCCTTCGGGGGCTGCTCGGCTGAGAGCCTCTCATGCAGTTTTTTGAATTACTCAGCTCGACAAATCTTCTGCCACCAACCCGGTTTCGTCAATTAGAATGCCCGTTACAGCAGACTCTATTTACGGTCGAAAGGACGTTAAGGTTTGAACCGAAAGTTGATTTCAGGCTTTCTGTTGAGTTCCACCCTGCTGGTTGTGGCGGCGACGGTGCTGGCTGACACGCGCAGCTTTGCACTGCAGGCTGTCGGCGGCGCTTTGAGCGAAGGAGGCGATACCATCACCGTCAATCAGGATGATTCCGTCTCACTATCACTTGTGAGCGATAAAGCGTTGGTCGTTCATCTGCACGGTTACGACCTGGAATATGCGCTGCAGGCCGGAACGCCGCTGCAGATTGACCTGCCGAGCCATCTCATCGGACGTTTCCCGGCCGAGATCCATCACTATGACGGCGGTCATGGCAAGGGCGTCCTCTTTTATTACGAAGTCTATCCAAAATGATGCGCCGCACTTGGCTTTGGATAGCGGCCACTCTTGTCCTGTCGTTGCGTCCGACGGACGCAATCGCCCATGCATTTGGGGGCCGTTATGACCTGCCCCTGCCTATTGGTTTCTACCTCTTTGCCGCCGGCACAGCGGTTGCCATCACCTTCCTGATACTGACTGTCATCGGGCGGCCGCGTAGTTCGCCCGAACCTTTGGAATATCCTCTGGTGTCGGATTGGGGTTTTGGCGAAATGCTGGCGGGGTTGGTCCTGCCGGTCCGTATCCTGGGGGTCGGCATTTTTCTATTCGCGCTGTCGGTTGCTTTTTTCGGCGACCCATCGCCAACGCGAAACTTTGCCACCTTGATCGTGTGGGTCATCTGGTGGGTTGGCTTTGCCCATTTCACGGCCTTTGTCGGCAACATTTGGAATGCCCTTAACCCTTGGTCAACGCTTTTCTCCTGGAGCCGTATCGCGGATTTCGTGGCGCCGCGCGCTTTGCCGGATTGGCTCGGGGTTTGGCCGGCGGTGCTACTGTTCCTGGGGTTTGCCTGGGCGGAGATGATCGGCGATTTCGGTGACGATCCGCGTCGCTTGGGGTGGTTGATACTAGCCTACAGCGCCATGACTTGGCTTGGCATGGCGCTCTACGGGCGGCAGGTTTGGCTGGATCGGTTCGATCCGTTTCATCGCTTCTTTAACCTGCTCGGGCGTTTTGGCTTTATGGGTCGATCCATAGAGGACCCGGGTGCCTTCGCGGTTGTCCGTTTACCCGCCCAGGGATTGCTCGGCGATCCCCCAAAAGAGCTCTCCGGCGTTGTGTTCGTCATGGCCGTGCTCGCCACGGTCACCTTCGACGGCTTCTCCGAAACACCGCTTTGGGTGGACTTATTACAGTGGTTTGCCGAAAGCGCGGAGGTCAGGCCCTGGCTTCTTGTTGCCGTCCGGGCCGATATAGAGCCTTTGACTGCGATCAAGACGCTGGGTTTGTTGGCCGCGCCGCTGATTGTCACCGGCTTCTATGTCCTGACCTGCTGGATATCAGCGCGTCTGGCGGGCGGTTTGACCACGATGCAGTTGGTCCGCGGCTTTGCCCATACGCTGCTGCCGATCGCCATTGCCTACCACCTTGCGCACTACTTCTCCTATCTGGCGCTCGTTGGGCAGTATGCAATTCCCCTGATTTCCGACCCCTTCGGCCTGGGTTGGAACGTTTTTGGCACCCGAGATTATGTCATCGACGTTAGCGTCATGAACGCCAAGGCGGTCTGGTACCTGGCCATCACCTCCGTCATATCCGGGCATGTAATTTCAGTCGTGCTGGCCCACTACGAGGCGCTGCGCCAATTTCCGAATGATGACAAGGCAATCCGCAGCCAAACGCCGATCACAATACTGATGATCGGCTTCACCATGGCATCGCTGTGGATACTCGCTCAGCCGGTCGTCGTCTCACCCTAGAAAGTTTGCGCGTCGGGTCTGTTCACCTGTGGCGGCAGCGGCTATGGTGCGGCGCGCCAGAGGTGGCGGGCAAGTCAATGGATTTGGTGATCGGACTGGATGGCAATTTACAGGCATAGCGAACGTTTGCCGCAAGAAGCACGCAAGGGCGTGGTGGCGATCGGGAACTTCGACGGCTTGCATTTGGGGCACCAGGTATTGCTAGGCGAGGCAAGAACACGCGCTGCAGCTCTGGGCGTTCCAAGCCTGGTCCTGACATTTGAGCCACATCCGCGTTCCATTTTTCAACCCGACTTGCCGCCCTTTCGGTTGACGCCATTCCGCATCAAGACCCGCACGCTCGAGGCGTTGGGTATTGATCACATGGTGGTGGCGCATTTTGACACGGCTTTTGCCGCCATCAGCGCCGAGGACTTCATCCAGCACATCCTGGTCGAGGGTATGGGGGTTGAGCATGTGGTCATTGGTTGGGACTTCTGTTTCGGTAACAAGCGCCAGGGCAACGCTGCGCTGCTGCGGGCCAAGGGAGCGGAATTGGGTTTCGGCGTGACGGTGGTCGAGCCGGTGCGCGACGGTTCGACGGAGATCTATTCCTCCAGCCTGATTCGTCAGGAACTGCAAGCTGGGCGACCGGATTTCGCTGCGCGTCTATTGGGCCGCCCCTTCGAGATCGAAGGGCGCGTCGAAAAAGGCAAGCAGCTTGGCCGCACCCTGGGTTTTCCAACCGCTAATGTGAGGCTGGACGATTATCTGGAGCCGGCGCATGGCATTTACGCCGTGCGTGCCGGTATCGACGCAGGCGGGGCGACGCGCTTCATCGATGGGGTGGCCAATCTGGGGCGCCGTCCGACCGTCGCTGGAAAGGACACACTGCTGGAGGTTCATCTCTTTGATTGGTCCGGTGACCTCTATGGCAAACATCTAAGGGTTCAATTGATTTCTTTCCTGCGCGCGGAAGAGAATTTCGACAGCCTGGAGGCTATGACGGAGCAGATGCACCGCGATGCGGCCTTGGCCCGAGCGCGATTGGGGCAAGGGGATGCTTGACCCGGCCCCGCGCATGACTAACATCGCGCGCGAAGTTCTTTAAGGCGCATTCGCATCATGCGAATCTAGCGCTCTCCCGAGGTGTTGAGTGATGACCGTCGATTACAAGTCCACCGTCTTTTTGCCAAAGACCGAATTTCCTATGCGCGCGGGTCTGCCGCAAAAAGAGCCGGAAATCCTGGAACACTGGGAAAAGCTCGGTCTGTTCGATCGCCTGCGCGAGGAATCGAAAGACCGCGAATTGTTCGTTTTGCATGACGGGCCCCCCTACGCGAACGGCCATCTTCACATGGGCCATGCCCTGAATAAGATTCTTAAGGACACCATCAACCGGGCACAGCAGATGCTCGGTAAGAACGCGCATTATGTGCCGGGTTGGGATTGTCATGGCCTGCCGATCGAATGGAAGATCGAGGAAGGGTACCGCGAGCGTGGCCAGGATAAAGACGCCGTGGACAAGGTTACTTTCCGACGCGAATGCCGGGCCTTTGCCGAAAAGTGGATCGATATCCAGATCGGCGAGTTCAAGCGGTTAGGCGTTATCGGCGACTGGGAGAACCCCTATACCACCATGAAGTTCTCCGCCGAGGCGCAAATCGTTCGCGAGGTGGGCAAGTTCCTGATGAACGGCGGGCTTTACGCCGGTGCCAGGCCGGTGCTTTGGTCGGTTGTGGAGAAGACGGCGCTGGCGGATGCCGAGGTCGAGTACGCCGAGCATAAGTCGCATACCATCTGGGTGCGTTTCCCGGTTGTCACGGCGAGCCGTCGTGAATTGGAGGGAGCCAGCATCGTTATCTGGACGACCACGCCCTGGACCATCCCCTCGAACCGCGCCGTGGCTTTCGCCGAGGAGGAAACTTATGTGGTGCTGAAGGTCGGGTCGGTGCTGGAGAACAGCAAGGCCGAACCAGGCGAGCGCATCGTGATCGCCAAGGCACTGATTGAACAGGTTGCGTCCGACGCCAAGTTGGAAAGTTATGAAGTCGAAGCGGAGTTCCCTGGGTCCGCGCTTGCCGGCAGCGTTGCCGCTCATCCGCTGCGCGGCCAGGGTTATGACTACGAGGTGCCGCTTTACGAGGCTGATTTCGTGACCATGGACCAGGGCACCGGCTTCGTCCATGTGGCGCCTTCACATGGCGCCGATGACTGGGACCTAGGTCGCCGCAAGGGGTTGGAAATCACCAACAACATCGACGGCGAGGGTCGCTTTCTGCCGCACGTTCCCCTCTTTGCCGGTACGGTGGTTTACACCAGCGACGGCAAGGAAGGTGATGCCAATGTCGCCGTGATTCGGGCTTTGGCGGCGGCAGGAAAACTGCTGAACAAAGGCAGTGTGCGCCATAGCTACCCGCATTCCTGGCGTTCCAAGGCGCCGCTCATTTTCCGCAACACACCGCAATGGTTCATATCCATGGAAACGAACGGTTTGCGGGAAAAGGCGCTCAAGGCCATCGATGACACGCGCTTTGTGCCTGCAGGGGGACAGGCGCGACTGCGATCAATGATTTCCCAACGGCCGGATTGGTGCATTTCCCGTCAGCGCCTTTGGGGTGTGCCGCTGCCGATTTTCGTCAACAAGCAGACCGGCGAACCCCTGAGGGACCAAGCCGTCGTAGATCGCATCGCGGCAGTTTTCGAGGAGGAGGGCGGCGACGCCTGGTTCTCGTCGCCCGCGAGCCGTTTCCTCGGGAACGACTATGATCCCGCAGAGTATGAGCAGATCAGCGACGTGGTTGAAGTTTGGTTCGATTCCGGCTCGACTCACGCTTTCGTTCTTGAGGCGCGTCCAGAGTTGAAGTGGCCGGCCGACCTGTATTTGGAAGGATCGGATCAGCACCGCGGTTGGTTCCATTCGTCATTGCTGGAGTCCTCCGGCACGCGCGGCCGCGCGCCCTATGACGCTGTGCTAACGCACGGTTTCGTTCTGGACGAAAAGGCTCGCAAGATGTCCAAGTCGCTGGGCAACGTGGTGGCGCCTGAAGACATCATGCAGAAATATGGCGCCGACATCCTGCGCCTTTGGGTGGTCGGATCGGACTACTCGGAGGATCTGAGAATCGGCGAGCACATCATCAAGCATCAGGCCGACGCCTACCGGCGTTTGCGCAATACGCTGCGCTATCTGCTAGGCGCGCTTTCTGACTTTGAGGAGAAAGAGCGTGTCGAGGTCGCAGCGATGCCGGAACTGGAGCGTTGGGTTTTGCACCGGGTCCAGGAATTGGACAAGCAAGTGCGCGATGCGGCGAATTCCTTTGAGTTCCATGCGCTTTATCGCGCGCTGCACGACTTCTGCGCCGTCGATCTTTCCGCCTTTTATTTCGACGTTCGCAAGGACGCGCTCTATTGTGATCGCCCGGACGATCTCACCCGGCGTGCCTGCCGAACGGTGCTCGATATTCTCTTCGACTGCCTGACCTCTTGGCTGGCGCCCATTCTCTGCTTCACCACTGAGGAGGCCTGGCTGGCGCGCGGCAAGGCGCCGGAAAGTGTTCACCTGAGGGTCCATCCGACGATCCCGGCGGACTGGCGCAACGATGCGCTTGCCGACAAATGGGAGAAGGTCCGACGCGTTCGCCGTGTTGTGACCGGCGCGTTGGAGTTGGAGCGGGCCGAGAAGCGTATCGGCTCATCTCTCCAAGCCTGCCCTCTGGTTCATATCGAAGATGCCGGTCTTCGCGACGTCGTCGGGAGTGTCGATCTGGCGGCTATCTGCATCACCTCCCAGATTCGTGTTGAAGCAGGAAATGGGCCCGATGAAGCCTTCAGATTGGAGGATATCGCAGGCGTCGCTGTGGTGCCGATAACCGCCGAGGGGCAGAAATGTGAGCGCTGCTGGAAGGTCCTTCCCGAGGTCGGTGAGATCGAAGAAGTACCACGGACTTGCCGTCGCTGCGCCGATGCCGTCGGCGCCTTGGGCGGGGTGGCCTGACCGAGATGGTGCGCGGTCCTCGCTTTCTCTTCCTATCGATGGCGCTGATCGCCTTTCTGTTGGACCAGGGAAGCAAGCTGGCGATTCTGGATCTGGCCGAGGGGATCGGATGGCAGGTGCAGGTTACTGGGTTTTTTAACCTGGTTCTGGTTTTCAACCGGGGGGTCAGCTTTGGGATGCTCGGCGGACTCGGCTTGGCATGGCAACCTTATCTGCTGGCAGGGTTAGCCGTGGCCATTTCTCTTTGGTTGACGGTTTGGGCTTTTCGCAGTGCAGGCCCAAGAGTTGCCGCTGCCTTCGGTCTGATCGTGGGGGGTGCGCTGGGTAATGCGCTGGACCGGGTGCGGATCGGCGCCGTGGTGGATTTTCTTGATTTACATGCCGCCGGTTATCACTGGCCAGCGTTCAACGTCGCGGACAGCGCGCTTTTCCTGGGTGTCGCACTTGTCCTTTTGGATGGCTTGTTTGGCGGCGCGACAAAGAGTAAAACGAAGGGCCAATGAGGGACGTTTCCACGAAGGGACAGAATATGACCGCACGAGGCAAGATGAATGGGGCGATTCTCTGCCTGATGGCGGTGCTGCTGGTTGGTTGCGGCGGCGTACGCGAACAGTTCGGGTTGGAGCGCAAGCGGCCGCCTGATGAATTCCGCGTGGTTGCCCGCGCACCGCTATCGCTGCCGCCTGATTTTGCTTTGCGTCCGCCGGCGCCCGGTGCTGTGCGTCCGCAGGAAGGTTCTGCGACAGACCAAGCGCGCAATGCGGTGTTCAGGCGTGAAGGGCAGGTGGTTCCGCTCGACCAGCAGGTGACTGTCAGCGACGGACGCAGCGAAGGCGAAGTAGCGTTGCTGCGTCAAGCGGGCGCTCTCAATGCCAACCCAGCGATTCGCCAGGAGGTCAATCGCGAGGCGGCTGCTCTAGCCGAAGAGCAGGACAGCTTTATCAACAGCTTGATTTTCTGGCGCAAGCAGGAAGAGCCGGGCACCGTGATCGACGCCACTGCTGAATCGCAGCGCTTGCGCGAGAACGAAGCATTGGGACAAGCCGTCACAACCGGTGACACACCGAGCATACAGCGCAAGGAAAAAGCGATCTTTGAAGGTTTGCTGGACGGCGGCAGCCTGTTCTAGTTTCTTTCTTGGGTAGCTTGAGACCGGATAAAGTGCGCCATCAAACTATCGTGCGCGCCTGCCAAATCCGCGATCCTGCAGTTGCGTAAGCTTCCTTTCGCGCTATCTACTGAGCAGGCTGCTCCTCGTGGCGGCTGTCGCAAGTGTGGGTAGATGAAACAAGATGGGAATGCAGAGCATGCGCCGATTCACCTTACCATTACTGTTTCTGCCGGTTTTGCTGGCGCTCTCGGTTCCGGCTTTTGCGCGCATCTTCGATCCCGAATCCTTCACGTTGGACAATGGTCTGCAGGTTGTTGTTGTGAACAATGCGCGCGCACCCATCGTCACGCATATGCTTTGGTACAAGGTCGGCGCCGCGGACGAACCCGTCGGAAAATCGGGTGTCGCCCACTTTCTCGAACACCTCATGTTCAAGGGAACCGATAAGCTTGCACCGGGCGAGTTCAGCAGGATCGTCGCCGCCAATGGCGGCAGCGAGAACGCCTTCACCTCCTGGGACTACACCGGGTACTATCAGACCGTTGCAAAGGACCGTCTTGAGATCATGATGCGCCACGAGGCGGATCGCATGGCCAATCTGAAACTGGTCGATGCCATTGTTTTGCCGGAACGGGACGTGGTCCTGGAGGAGCGCCGCAGCAGGACCGACAATGAGCCGGGTGGGCGGCTTTCGGAAATGGCTCGTGCATCACTGTTTTTGCATCACCCTTACGGAACGCCGATTATCGGTTGGCCGCAGGAGGTTTCTGCGCTGACGACCCAGGATGCTATCGATTTCTATCGGCAATGGTATGCCCCTAACAATGCCGTGTTGGTGATCTCCGGCGATGTCACGGCACAAGAGGTGAAGCCGCTTGCCGAGTCGACATACGGACTTGTGCCCCGCCGCGATGTTCCAGACCGCGTGCGTCCAAGCGAACCACCACAGACGGCCCCGCGCCGTGTTTCCTTGGAAAGCGAGCAGGTGCGCCAGCCCTCTCTCTCGATCGAGTATCTCGCGCCAAGCTACAATCGGAGCACTGATGAATTCGCGCAGGCTGATCCCTACGCGTTGGAAATTCTTTCCGAATTGCTTGGTGGCGCTAGTTCTTCCCGACTATACCAACGCCTGGTGGTTGACCAGGGGTTGGCGGCAGGCGCCGGAAGCTGGTACGACGCCAGCGACTATGATCTGTCATCTTTCGGCCTCTACATCTCGCCTAGGCCCGGTGTGGACGTGGAGATAGCAGAAGAGGCGCTGCGAGCCGAGATTGCCACGCTTTTGGAAGGGGGTGTCACGCCGCAGGAGGTGAGCGATGCCAAGCAACGTCTTACCGCCGCAGCGATTTTCGCGCGTGACGACCTTTCCACGGCACCCCGTGCTATTGGACAAGCGTTGGTAACCGGCCAGACTCTGGATGATATTGAATCTTGGCCGGAACGTATCGAGGCGGTGACCCCTGAGCAGGTGGAAGCGGCGGCCCGCGCCATTCTAAAGGACAATAGCTCGGTCACGCGCCTGCTATTGCCAAAGCCTACGAGCTAAGAGAGGAAAGCGTAACATGCTGCATCTCAGATTTTTGCGGCTCTCGGCTGTTGCTGGGCTCGCCCTCCTGACAATCCTCTCGCTCGCGGCTTCGGTGCGTGCCGCGGAGGTACAGAAAGTCCTCAGCCCAGGCGGAATTGAAGCCTGGTTGATCGAAGATCACAGCAATCCGATTCTTGCGATCGAGTTCGCGTTTTCCGGCGGCGCGGCTTTAGACCCGGCCGGCAAGGAAGGGCTTGCCAACATGGTTTCTGGCCTGTTGGACGAGGGGGCGGGCTCTTATGACTCAACGGCCTTCAGAACGGCCTTGGAAAACAATTCGATCAGCCTTTCTTACAGTGCGAGCAAGGATACCTTCTCCGGCAGCTTGCGGACTTTGACGCGTAATCGGGAAAAGGCTGTGGAACTTTTGCGGCTTTCGCTCACCGAGCCCCGTTTCGACGCCGAACCGCTGGAGCGCATCAAGGCGCAGATACTGACCGGTATAGCGCGGCGCGAAAAAGACCCCGACGCGCTGGCGGGAAGGACGCTCTGGCAACTGCTCTATCCGGATCATGCCTATGGGCGCGAAACCTCGGGAACGGTAGACAGCATTGCAGCGATTGATAGCGAGGACCTGTGGGCCTTCGTGGCCGAACGTTTGAACCTGAAACGCCTGAAAATTGGTGTCGTAGGCGATATCACGGCGAGCGAGCTTGCGAGCCTGCTGGACGAAGCGTTTGGCGCGCTGCCAGCGGCCGGCGATACGACCCTGGTTGCCGATGTCGCGCCGGCCAACCTGGGTGAAACGGTCGTGATCGACGCGCCGATTCCGCAATCCATCGTTGCCTTTGCCCAACCGGGTCTAAAGCGTGACGACCCGGATTACTACGTCGCCTACGTGGTCAACCACATCCTTGGCGGCGGCGGTTTCACCTCCCGCCTGTTTGCCGAGGTGCGGGAGAAGCGTGGACTTGCCTATTCGGTATACTCTTATCTGCTGCCGCTCGACCATACGGCGTTGGTTTATGGCGGCGTCGCAACCGCGGGTGAACGAGTGGGCGATTCCTTGAATTTGATCCGTGCGGAGTGGGAACGCTTGGCCGAAGAAGGGCCGACGGCAGAGGAATTGGAAGCGGCCAAGACCTATCTGACCGGCTCATTCCCACTTAGGTTCTCCAACAGCGGGCGGATCGCAGGCATGTTGTTGGGCATGCAGATCGAAAATCTTGGGATCGATTACCTGGAGCGCCGAAACGACTATATCGACGCGGTCACGCTGGAGGATGCCCGCCGCGTCGCCCGTAAGCTGTTTGATGTGAAGAACTTGACGGTAGTCGTTGTCGGACAGCCGCAGAACGTCGTGCCAACCCGCGCGGCGCCAGAGGAGCCGCCGGCTGGGCAGCCCGCCGACACCGAAGGAAAAACCCAGGGGTAGGGCCCGGGCGATAGGGTCGGGGGCTCAATGTCTTCCTGTTCGCTTTCTTCCCTTGCATTGTGGAACCGGCGCGGTTCTTCTATGAAAAAATGGGGGGCAGTGAACAGATATGAGCTACAGGATTGACAGCAACGGTTGCTTGGCCAGCGTTATCGGCGAACAAGGACTGGCGGAGGCAACCTATCGCGGCATGCTGCGCCGCGCCGTGCGGGCCTGCGAAGGCCTTGCCAGGCAGCGGACAAGTGGCCAGATGGCGTTGCTGCAGGTGCCGGAGTGGCGATCGGATCTGGACGAGATAGAGGCTTTGGCGACCCGGTTCCGGGAGTCCTTCGATCAGATTTTTATTCTGGGAACCGGCGGTTCTTCGCTCGGCGCCAGGACAATCACCCGGTTGGCGGGGTTTTCATCCAAACCGCGGCTTATCTTTTTGGAGAACGTCGATCCGGTCAGCGTCTCGGATCGTCTGGCGGACTGCGACCCGGCGCGCGCCGGCGTCATCGTTATCTCCAAATCCGGCGGCACCGCCGAGACTTTGGCGCAAGCCGCGCTGGTTTTGGATTTTTTTCGCAGCGCCTTGGATGAAGCTGCCTTGCCCGCGCACTTTCTTGTTCTGACCGAGCAGCGCGATTCCGCGCTCAGTCGTTTGGCAGCGCGCTTTTCCTTACCGAGAACCGATCATGTGACCGATATCGGCGGACGGTTTGCGGTTTTGACCAATGTCGGGTTGCTACCGGCGCGTCTGGCCGGGCTGGACTGTGCGGCCCTTCGCGCAGGTGCCGCTGAGGCGTTGAACCGCTGTCTGGTATCGGGTGAGAGCGACGAAAACTTGCCCGCGGTAGGCGCCGCGATCTCTGTTGGCCTTTGCCAAACGCGGGGTATCAGCCAGTCGATCATGATGCCCTACAGCGACCGTTTACAGCCCTTCGGTTACTGGTACCGACAGATTTGGGCGGAAAGTCTGGGCAAGGAAAAGCAGGGTACGACACCGATCAACGCGCTGGGCACGGTAGACCAGCACAGTCAGTTGCAACTCTATCTCGATGGGCCTGATGACAAGCTCTTCACCTTCATCGAGTTGGAGGAAAATGGGGGCGGTGCACGCTTTGCCGAAGATTTGACGCACGACCCTGACTTGCGATACCTGCGCGGTCACAAGATGGGGGATCTTTTGAGGGCGTCGGCGCAAGCCACGGCGGACAGTCTGCTTATGGCCGGTCGGCCGGTTCGCCGACTGACACTGCAGCGACTCGACGAGCATGAGTTAGGATCGCTTTTCATGCATTTCATGCTGGAAACCATCCTGGCTGCGGACTTGTTCGGTGTCGATCCCTTCGGCCAGCCTGCGGTCGAGACCGGAAAACGTCTGGCACGCGATTACCTGAAGGAGGTCTGAGAGCCGCCAACGGACGCGGCCTCCGGGGGTAGGAGCCAGTTGGGGTCTAGGAGGCCGTGGTACGTGCCGCGGCACTGGGAGAGTTCGCTATGCCAATCCGCAGACTGCCGGAAACCCTGGTCAACCAAATCGCCGCCGGCGAAGTGGTCGAGCGTCCGGCATCGGCAGTTAAAGAGCTGATCGAAAACGCTCTGGACGCTGGCGCTCGACGGGTTGATGTCAGCCTGCGCGATGGCGGCAAGGCGTTAATCGCCGTCACCGATGATGGTTGCGGCATGACACGCGAAGAGTTGGAATTGGCCGTGGAACGGCATGCCACCTCCAAATTACCCGATGACGACCTGGTGCATATCCGTCATTTGGGATTCCGGGGGGAGGCCTTGCCGTCAATCGCCGCCGTGGCACGGGTGACACTGACCAGCCGCCAGAGCGGTGCCGACGAAGCCTGGGCCCTGGTGGTGGAAGGTGGCAAGCAACAAAAGCCGAAGCCGGCGGCGTTGGATCGCGGCACGAGGGTTGAAATTCGTGACCTTTTCTTTGCGACCCCGGCGCGGCTCAAATTCCTCAAGCAAAGCCGAACCGAGACCGGTTACACACTCGACATCGTCAAGCGTTTGGCGATGGCCAACCCCTCGGTTGCCTTCTCGCTGGAAGAGGATGGCCGGGATCATCTCCGCCTGCCCGCCGGACAGGGAGACTTTTTCGACCAACGCCTCAAGCGCCTGAGCGCCATCATGGGGCGGGAGTTTGGCGAGAATGCCCTGCCTATCGAAGCTGAACGCGAGGGCATTCGCCTGTCGGGGTTTATCGGTCTGCCGACGCTCAACCGATCGACGAGTCAATTGCAGTACCTCTTCGTCAATGGGCGACCGGTTCGCGATAAGCTGCTCTACGGCGCTGTTCGTGGCGCCTATCGTGATTTCTTGGCGCATGACCGCCATCCGCTTCTGGCGCTCTTTCTCGATATTCCGCCCGATGAGGTGGACGTCAACGTTCACCCCATGAAAGCCGAGGTCCGATTTCGCGATCAAGGCGTGGTGCGCGGCTTGATCGTCAGCGCCTGCCGCCATGCGCTCGCCGAAGCCGGGCATAGGGCCAGCACGACGGTGGCGGAAGGTGCGTTGGGCGCATTCCGTCGGGAGCAACCTGGAAACTACGCGGGCAGCTACCGGGGGAGTGCCTTGCCCCGCGGTCTTTCGGATCGCGGCTTTGACTATCAGGCGCCGTTGTCCGGCTTGGCAGGCGAGCCGCTTGCGCCCGACGGCAGTGCCCGGAGTATTGACGGCGCGCCGGAGGAGCCTAGCGGCCCGGCAACCGACTTCCCGTTGGGCGCCGCTCGCGCACAGCTACACGAGACCTACATCGTCGCTCAGACCGCAGATGGCATCGTCATCGTCGACCAGCATGCCGCGCATGAGCGCCTGGTCTATGAACGCATGAAAGAGCAGATGGCGGGTGCAGGCGTCGCCCGACAGATACTCCTGATCCCCGAAGTCGTGGAACTTGAACAGGAAGATGCTCGCCGCCTAGCTGATCGAGCCGAAGAATTGGCGGCGCTGGGGTTGGTGCTGGAGGCCTTCGGTTCTGGTGCGGTGGTGGTGCGCGAGGTGCCGGCGCTGCTCGGCAAACTAGATGTGCAGGGGCTGGTACGTGATCTCGCCGATGAGCTATCCGAAATGGATCAGGCGCTCGCCTTGACCGAGCGTTTGGGTGAGGTCTGCGGTACGATGGCCTGTCATGGCTCCGTCCGTGCCGGACGCCGCCTCGCGGCGGAGGAGATGAATGCGTTGTTGCGGCAAATGGAGGCGACGCCTCACTCGGGGCAATGCAATCATGGGCGCCCGACTTATGTCGAACTGAAGCTCGCCGACATCGAGAAGCTCTTCGGTCGGCGCTGACCCATCCGGGCCGGAGGCCAGGCACTCCTCATGGCTGCGGATGAAAGTGATCGTAGATTTTTTGTGCCACGGTTTCGCTGATGCCTTCAACAGCCGTCAAATCGGCAAGACCGGCGCGACTGACGGCTCTGGCGGAACCAAAGTGGAGCAGCAAAGCTTTTTTGCGCCGCGCGCCGATCCCTGAAATTTCGTCCAGTGGTGATGCCGTGAGCTTTTTGGCGCGGCCCAGACGGTGCGAGCCGATGGCAAAGCGGTGGGCTTCGTCGCGCAGACGCTGAATGAAATAGAGTACGGGGTCACGCTGCGCCAACAGGATCGGTTCACGGCCCGGCAGAAAAATTCGTTCACGACCGGCATCGCGGTCGGGACCCTTGGCGATGGCGGCGATGGGTTGCTGGTCAATTCCAAGCTCCGCCAATACCTCCAGGGCGACCGATAGCTGGCCCCTACCACCATCGAGCAGGACAAGATCGGGCCATTGACCCTTGTCGCGGTCGGGGTCTTCCTTCTGGGCCCGGCTGAAACGCCGCTGCATGACCTCGCGCATCATTCCGTAGTCGTCACCACCGGTTTCCGTTTGCGGACTGCGGATGCCGAATTTTCGATAGGCGTTCTTCTGGAATCCTTCCGGCCCGGCGACAATCATTGCGCCGTAGGGGGACGTACCTTGCAGATGAGAGTTGTCGTAGACCTCGACCCGTTCCGGTGTGCCGTCCAATCCCATGAGATCGCCAAGCTCGGCCAGCAGCTTGCGTTGCGCGGAACTTTCCGCCAACCGCCGCGCCAAAGCCTCGCGCGCATTGTTCAGTGCTTGCTCCATCACCTTGCGGCGGGTGCCACGAAGGGGTCTGGCAAGGCGCACCTTGCGACCGGCCTTCAAGCTCAGCGCTTCAGCCAACAGGCTTGCTTGCGGCACTTGATGGCTCATCACAATATCTGGCGGCGGAGGCTTGTTATCATAGAATTGGGCGATAAAGGCACCCAGGACCGCCTCGGCGTTTTCGCTTTTGTCATGGCTTGGGAAGTAGGCCCGGTTGCCGTAATTCCGCCCGCCGCGGAAAAAGAAAACTTGAATGCAGGTCTGTCCGCCCTCCTCGGCCAAGGCCAGGATATCGGCATCCTCCAACCCTTCAATATTGATTTCCTGGTGCGACTGAATGTGGCTCAGCGCCCGCACGCGGTCGCGGTAAATGGCCGCCGTTTCAAAATCGAGAGCATTGGAGGCGGCCTCCATCCGGCTCGCCAGTTCGCGCTGAATCTGGTTGCTGGCTCCCGAGAGGAAGGCCTGTGCCTGATCCACCAACGCGGCGTAATTTTCTTGACTGATGCGCTCGACGCAGGGCGCTGAGCACCGCTTGATCTGAAACAGCAAGCAGGGGCGTGTACGGCTGGAAAACACATGGTCGGAACAAGACCGAAGCAGGAAGGCCTTCTCCAAAGCCGTCACCGTGCGGTTGACCGCGCCGGCCGAAGCGAAGGGGCCGAAGTACTTGCCCGGCCGATTGTGCGCGCCGCGATGCTTGGTGATCTGTGCGAAGGCGTGATCCCCGGTAATCAGGATGTAAGGGAAGGATTTATCGTCGCGCAGCAGGACGTTGTAGCGAGGCATCAATCGCTTTATCAGATTGCTTTCCAGCAGCAGGGCCTCGACTTCGCTGGCGGTTGTGACAACCTCCATGGATTGCGTTGACGCGACCATACGTTGTAGGCGGCGTGGCAATTTTTGTATCTGTGTATAGGTTGCGACACGCTTCTTGAGGTCGCGGGCTTTTCCCACGTAGAGCGCATCGCCACGCCTGTCGAGCATCCGGTAGACGCCCGGCTGATGGGGCAGAGTTCGCACTGTTGCGGCAATGGCTTCGACACCGCGGGAAATGCCGCGTGGACTATTTTTGGATTCCGCTTCCGGCTTTGCTTCGGCCCGGTAAGCCTCAGCCTCTTCGGCCAGCATCATAGGTGCCCGCTTGCCGCCTTGGCTCAGGTCCTTCGGTCGTCTGGTTCCTTTTCGTTGGGCCATGATGCCTTCGGGGTCTGTTGCGGATTTGCAAATAAATTCTAAGGGTTGTTGATCCTTCGGAAAACCGTTCCCGCAGTCATCCACCATTCCTGTGGACAAAGCTGTGATTAACTTCTCGGGGAGGTGGTCCCCTCCTAGGCCCTCCTAGCCTTTCTATGCTTTGCCTAATTTTTGGGCAAAGTTTATAACCCATTGATTTTATTATAAGTACGGCCTGTCAACTGCAATTAAAATGTCACGATCGTCTTTTTTACATTGACTCACTGTGCTACAAGGAACCCTCAAATTGACTGTGTAAAACTTTCGCCTTTGATGCGATGGACCAGCGTCATTGATTCCAAAGACTTAACGACCTTGCTTGAAATTAACCGAGAGGTGAAAGCCTCAAAGTGGGGTCCAAAATTGCTTGCCGAATATCCGAATCTTTAAGTGTTTCTTTGCCAAGTAACTTCGATACCCACAGATTCCGCATCGTTGCAAAGTTCCAGCTTGCCAATCGATACAGTGACGGATTCGACAAACTCAGCTTCAAGACAGGTCGCGGCGATCCGGTCGGCCAATACCTCTAACAGACGGGCACGGCTGTTTGCACAGATTTCGCGGATGCGATCCAGGATGGGGCCGTAATCCACGACGTGATGGATTGTGTCGTCAAGGGGGCGGATCACCCGCGTCGTCATTTCCAGGTCCAGCCTGAGGCGTTGTCGTTCCTCACGTTCCCAGTCGGGATATCCGATATGGCTTTCCACAACCATATTGTGCACCCGTATTTTCTGCCCGCTGACAACGCATCCGAGCGCTTTGGGGTCGGGAATATCCAAAGTCATGATACCTCGTGCTCATTCATTCCTGTGGGGGGCGGGTGTCTTTGGGTAGGCTCCAGGCGAGATGTTGGCCGCCGTCCAGCGCTATCATCTGCCCGGTCATGGAACGCGCCGCAAGGATGAATGACAGTGCGCTAGCGATCTCTTCGGGGCTGGTGCCCTGGCCCAGGGGCATGGACCGCGCCATGCGACGAAACTCTTCGTCGCTCTGGCGCGGGCTGGGAAGTGCCGGGCCGGGGCCTATGCCGTTCACCCTGATGCGCGGAGCCAGCGCCAGCGCCATGGTCTGTGTGAGCGTCCAAAGCGCCGCCTTGGAGACTGTGTAACTCATGAAATAGGGTGTCAGGTTCCAAACCCGCTGATCCAGCATGTTGACGATGACGCCACAGGCGGAATCCGGCAAAGCTCTCGCGAAGGCTTGGCCGAGGACGAAAGGCGCCCGCAGGTTGGGCTCCATGGCCATGTCCCACGTCTTCCGGTCGGTGCTTGCAACAGTATCCCATTCGAAGGTGGAGGCGTTGTTGACCAAGACACCGAGTGGACCCAGGGCTCGCTGCGCCTCCGGCAGCAGCTCGGCGACCTGTGATTCGTCTGCCAAGTTTGCCTTCAGCGCGACCGCTTTCCCGCCGCTCTCGCGTATCTGGCGCACAACGGCAAGCGCCTCGCTCGAGGAACGATTGTGATGCACCGCGACGGCATACCCCTCTTTGGCCAGCTTGAGCGCCAGGGCGCGCCCTATGCGTTTACCGCCGCCGGTAACCAAAGCCGCCTTAGGATAGTCTTTGTCATGCACCCTGGGGCTCATGCCGTTTCTTTCTCCATCTTGCTTAAGAAGCCTCGCCGTCGCCTTCCTTTGCCTTGAAGGTGAGTGAGGCTGAATTTATGCAGTATCGCAAGCCGGTCGGCTGCGGGCCGTCCTCGAAGACATGCCCCTGGTGCGCGCCGCAAGTGGCGCAATGCACCTCCGTCCGCTTCATCCACAGTTTCCGGTCGGTCTTGGTCTCTACCGCCGCTTCGCTTACCGGTTGCCAGAACGAGGGCCATCCCGTTCTCGAATCGAACTTATGATCACCGGCAAAGAGCGCTTCGCCGCAGACCACGCAGTGGTAGGTGCCAGCCTTTTTGTTGTCCCAAAGTTTACCCGTGAAGGCCCGCTCGGTGCCTTCCTCCTGGGTCACGTGATAAGCCTCTAGCGAGAGTCTCTGACGCAATTCGTCCTGGCTGAATTTTCGCTGGGTCATGGCATACAATCTCCTGACTTCGAACCTGACTTGCCTGCGAGAAAAGGTGGGCGCGGCGCAGCTTACTGTCCAGCGTTTCCGGTTCAAGGCCGTTCACATTTCGTGAGAGCCTTATAACAGGCTCATTTGACCTTTGTCTTCCATGGGTCTGCGAAAAAGACTCACATCCAAAGACCAGGTTTCACGGTTAGGCTCCAAGCCCAGCCGCCTGCAGGCCAGTTTGAAGCGCCGCGATAACAGTTGTGCTTCGGGTCCTTCGCCCGACATCCTGCGGCCAAAGCGCGCATCGTACAGCTTACCGCCGCGCATCGCCTTGAGGCGTGCCAGTACCCTGTTCTTTCGATCCGGGAAATGTGTTTCCAGCCACTCTTCGAAGAGATCCTTGATTTCCAATGGCAGGCGCAAGAGAACATAACCCGCGTGCCCCGCGCCGGCTTCTGCCGCTGCCTCAAGGAGTGCCTCCAATTCATGATCGTTGATTGCCGGGATCAATGGGGCAGTCAGAACGGTAACCGGAACCTCGTTCCGGCTGAGAGCCGCAACCGTGTCCAACCGCCTTTGCGGGCTGGCGGCACGCGGCTCCATGATTCTGGAAAGCCGCGGGTCAAGGCTGGTGAGCGAGACGCAAACCCGCACCAAGCGCTGCTTTGCCATTGCCGTCAGAATATCCAAATCACGCAGCACCAGCGCGGATTTCGTGACGATGGTGGCCGGGTGCTTCGCTTCCGCCAAAACCTCCAAAATCTGCCGCGTGAGCGTCAGCTTCTTTTCCAAGGGTTGATAGGGGTCGGTGTTGGCACCCAGAGCTATCGGCGAGGGTTGGTATCCAGGACGGCTGATCTCCCGGCGCAGCAAGGATGCGGCGTCATACTTGGCGAAGAGTTTGGTTTCGAAATCGAGACCCGGAGAAAGCCCTAGAAAGGCATGCGTCGGCCGTGCGAAGCAGTAGACGCAACCATGCTCGCAACCGCGATAGGGATTGATCGAGCGATCGAAGGGCACATCTGGTGAATCGTTGTGTGCCAGGATGCTGCGACTGCGATCCGGTTGGATTTGAGTTTGCGGTTTTTCATGCTCGCTTTCCGCTTCCAAAGAACCCCACCCATCGTCGACGGCTTCATGCTGGAACCGCTCATAACGACCATCGCTGTTGGACAACGCGCCTCTGCCTTTATGGACACCTTGCCTCGTCATCGCCGCTATCCTTTCTGCTTATCGAGAGGGTAGCAGAGAAACAGAACAAAACAAGAACTTTAAAATGGTGTCAGAGATCGATAAGGCCTTCGAGCGTCGGCGATTCCAACCATTCGGACTGCATCATGGCGACCGTGTCGCCGCTCAGGTAGTGATCGACCCGGTCACGGACATGGTCGATCACTGTGGCATCGGTGTTATCGGCAGACCAATCGCGTGTCTCGGCTGCGGAGGTCTTGTCGCTGGTTGCGGCCTTCTTATGCTCGACGCGCCAGAGTGCGCACCATGTCAGCGCACGCAGCAGCAAAAGGCGCCGCATCGGAATCAGCCAGGGCTCCAGCTGCACGGCAAAGTCCATACTTTTAAGCGCGGCGACCTGAGTCAGATAAGTTCGATAGAAACCGGCGATCTCCGCCAACGTCAAAACAGCATAGGTGGCGCTGTCCCAAGTGGTCGAGGAATAGACCGTTGCATGAGCAAGATCGATACCGGGCGCACCGTAGAGGGCCTTCTCAAGATCGACGATGACCGCTTTGCTGCTGGTGATCAGGAAGTTGCCGGGATGCGTGTCCGTCAGAACCAATGTCACCGGTTGCGGCGATGTTCGGCGTCGAACCGCAGCGGCAAAGGAGCGGGCCCAATCAAGTTCACCTTCGATGGCGGCTTCGGCACGCGGGTCCAATCCGGCAGGTTTTAAATAGCGCGCCTGGGATTCGATCTCCTTGAGGATCCCGGCGACCGGGTCGCTATGATCCTCCAGCGGCGGCCGTTCCGCAGGTGGCGGCAGGGGCAGGGCATGAACCCGCGCCATGGCTTCGGCCAGGAGAGGAAGATCGCGCGGCAGAATGGGCGCCATGCCATTGATTTCCTCAACCAGGAGCGCCCCCATGGGCAGATCGGGGCCCGGCTCGAAAACACTTCTCAGGCGCGGCGCCTGACCGCTGGCCCCGACCCGCCCGAAGCAAGCGGCTTGATAGGTTAGGTTTTCGCTTGCGGAAAACCCGAACTGGCTTTGTTTGGGGACACGCAGCAACCAGCCTGTACCCTTTACCCGCAGGTGATCGTGCGCCAAGCCTTTGGCATCCATCTCTTCAAGCGCCTCGATGGGCAGGCGGTAAAAGCCTGCAACGGCGGTCAGCCGCGCGTGCAAGGCTCGTATGATCTGCGTTTCCACCATCTTTCCGACCGCGTACCCCTAAAAGCCCGTCCCCACGCGCTTTACCGACGTTTGCCAAGAAGTCCAGCGATCATAAAATCGTGGCCGCCGGACCTATCGGAAGGCATATCACGCCGCGCGCCGGCGTGCTATCACGGGCAGGATATGCAGACATCGCTTTCCATCGTTATTCCAACGGTCAATGGCGCTCAGCGCTTGCCTGGATGCCTGGCGGCCCTCACTGCGGGTAACGGCGCGCGCGCGCTCGAATGTGAGTTGGTGATCGTCGATGGCGGGTCGAGCGATGCCAGCGTCACGCTAGCGGGTGCGGCCGGCGCCCGTATCATCGCAGCACCCAAGGGGCGGGGGCCGCAGCTTCGCCAGGGCGCCGAAGCAGCGCGCGGCGAATGGCTATTCTTCCTGCACGATGATACGCGCCTGGGTGACGGTTGGCGGCGGGTCGTTCTCGATTTTATCGGCGATGCGGGCAACCGCCGCCGCGCCGGTTATTGCAGACTGGCCTTTGACGAGCCGGGCAGCGCCGCGGCACGCGTGGCGGCCCTGGCGAACTGGCGCGCAAGGGCTTTGGGTCTTCCCTACGGTGACCAGGGTCTGTTGATCGCCCGCGCTTTCTATCAGGATCTGGGCGGTTATCCGGACCAACCCCTGATGGAGGATGTGGCCCTGGTCCGTAAGATTGGCCGCCGCCGTTTGAGTCCATTGAATCTGATCGCCGTGACCTCCGCGGCGCGTTACCGTCAGGACGGTTGGTGGCGGCGGCCGTTCAAGAACCTCTGGCTGTTGGGGCTCTACTTCCTGGGTGCGTCGCCGACGTGGCTGGCGGAGCGCTACCGGTGACCTTGGGACCGCTGCAACGCCATCTCGTGATCTTTGCCCGGGCGCCGCGCCTGGGGACGGTCAAGACGCGCCTGGCGCGCGATTTGGGGGCGGTGGCCGCCTGGCGCTTTCACCGCGATACCACGGCGGCGCTGCTGCGCCGCTTGGGTTGCGACCGGCGCTGGACCGCTTGGCTTGCGGTCACGCCGGATCCGAAGACTGCCTCCGGGCCCTACGCCGGGGGTGCGGGCGGCTGTGGGGGCCTGTGGCCTCTCCCGCGCGGGGTGCGTCTCCTGGGTCAGGGGCAAGGCGATCTCGGCCGGCGCATGGCACGGGTTTTTACAGTTCTGCCGCCGGGTCCGCTGGTGATCGTTGGGTCGGATATTCCGGGCATTGAGCGCGCCGATATAGCCTCTGCCTTCCAGAGTCTACAGCGCCACGACGCGGTGTTGGGGCCATCGGAGGATGGCGGCTACTGGTTGATCGGCCTGCGGCGTGGCTTGGCGAACGGCGCCTTGCGGCACGACCCCTTCGACCAGGTGCGCTGGGGTGGCAGTTCCTCGCGCGCAGACACCGCGGCCAACCTGGAAGCACAAGGTGCAGACCTCGCGCTTCTTCGCCCGCTCATCGACATCGACACCGCCGATGATTTGGCGCGTTGGCGCAGCAGCGCTTAACCGGCGGCTTTGTTCATGTGCTCCTGGAGGCGGGGCATCAGTTCGACGAGGTTGCAGGGTCTGTGGCGGCTGTCGAGCTGATAGCGCAGGATTTGCCCCCAACCGTCCTTGCAGGCGCTGGGCGAACCCGGCAGGGCGAAGAGGTAGGTGCCGCGCGCCACGCCGCCGACAGCCCGGCTCTGCATGGTGGAGGTCCCAATCTTTTCGTAGCTCAGCCAGCGGAACAGCTCGCCGAAGCCCTCGATTTCCTTGTCCATCACCTGGCGCAGGGCCTCCGGCGTCACGTCGCGTCCCGTTACCCCGGTGCCGCCCGTGGTGATGATGACATCGATCAGGGGATCTTCGATCAAACGATGCAGGACGCGCGCGATACCGGTCTGGTCGTCGGTCACGATTTCGCGCTGCACGACCTTGTGGCCGTCTTCCTGGATCATGCGTTCCAGAAGAGAGCCTGATTTGTCGGTTTCCGGCGTGCGCGTATCGGACACGGTCAGAACTGCAACGTTTACGGGAAGAAATGGAAGTGTCTCGTCAATTCGCGCCATGCTATTCCGTGCCGCGCCGTGCGGCCTCCTGAAGGGGGTCATCCAAGGATAAATAGTGAGGCCAATCACCGGCTGCCAGTGTTTTCAATGAAGGTGATTCCTGTCCGAGTCTCGCCCGGTACATCCAAAAGTTTGCCAACACGCGTTCGATGAAAAACCGAGTCTGGCGCGATGGCAGCGATTCGATGAAGAGTAGCGGGTCATAGCGGTGGTCGGTTTCCCTTTGCCACTTCAACAAGTTACCGGGGCCGCCGTTATAGGCGGCCGCAAGCCGAAACAGATCACCTTCCACCATCGACTGGTCCAGCAGATAGCTAAGGTAGCTCTGGCCGAGATCAAGATTTACTTCAGGAATGTAAAGATTTCGTAAACGGCCGTTGCTATAGCGGGAGTCTCCGGAGATGTAGCTGGCTGTCGACGGCAATATCTGCATCAAGCCGCGTGCGCCTGAGCTGCTTTGTGCCCGCGGATCGAAGCGGGACTCCTGGCGCACAAACGCGAAGATCAAGGCCCGGTCGAGGAGGAACCCGCTCTCCGGTTTCCAGTGCGGCAGAGGATAAAGGCCGGTAATGACATGCGGGTCATCGGGCGCGACACCCAGACGAAGGAGCTGCCCGGCCAAGCGATAGGACAGGTGCGGCAGCCCGGCGGCATCAGCCAGAATGAGCAACTGACGCGCACCGACTTCTTCCTCCCAACCACCGGATTGGAGAAGTTCCGCCTCCGCGAGATCACGGCGGTCAATCTGCAGCAAGGCCATGCTGCGTTTGATAGCCGGATTGGCCTCCAAACCGCCGAGCGCCGCCAGATTGCTCGGCGGGATCGACGGCACTGCCGCAATGCCGAGGGCGTCGCGGGCCAAGAGGCCGTAGAAGCTATGGCCTTCGGCGGCGGCGAGTCTAAGCCAGTGGCTCATGGCCTGAGGCTGCTTCAACCGCAACGCGACACGCGCAGCCCAGTATGCGCCGGCAGCACGGTTTGCAGGTGACGCGCGCCCCTTTCCAGCGAGCTTTCCGAAGAAGGCGCCGGCGTCCTCGAACCTTTCCAGCCGCCAGCTTGCCAACCCGGCGATCCAAGTCGCATAGGGCGCCATGGCGCCGGAGCGCTTAGCCGCCGGTGCGGCCAAGGCCAGGGCGCGGTCGTCGCGCCCCAAATAGTACCAGCCTGCTGCAACCTCACCGTAGGCAACATCGAGCTCGACCTGATCCAGAACCTGCCGGACCTCGGCGCTGGCAAGCCAAGCCTCGGTCGCGCTCAGTCGGTCGCGCATTACGTTGCGCCGGACCTGCGTCAGGATTTCCGTAGCCTGCTGCCTTTCTGAAGAACTGCGAGCCCGGGGCGAGACATAAGCAGGCGTCCGGTCGAGCGCCAGGGAGAAGGGAGGCAGCAGGACACCGCTTGCTCTGGGTTCGACGAGCGCCGGTGCCGATGCCGGTTGCCGCTGAAGGGCAAGCTTGTAGATGCGGTCCGCGCCGGGATGGTCTCGGTAATCCCGTAACCACGCCGCCAGTTCGCCATAACGCGACCGATAGGCGGTTGGGTGCATGTAGCGCTGGAAAAGAACGTGCCCCAGCAAAAGGGGATCTTCCAGTTCGGAAATTATCCCGTCTGCAGCATCCCACTGGCCGCGGCGTTGCAAAGCTAAGATCTTTTGGTAGCGCTCTGCGTCGGCCTGACTGAGTAGCCTTGGCAGGCTCTGGACCCCAGTGGCCTCCACCTTGTCCGCGGCGATCGCCGGTTCGCCGGAAAGCACAAGGCTGACCACTAGCAGACAGATAAAGGCTGCCATCCTCACAATTGCTGTGGAAATCCTACAAGGGGATGGCAATAGCGGTTCCTTGATCGTTGAGCCTGTTCGGCCCCCCTTCAAACCAGGGGTGACGCCTTATGGAAAGCGGGAAGTCTAGACGCGGGCGGGGCGGCGCGACAAGCGTCTCGTCCGGGCGGCTCATGCTTTGGTTTCGTAGCGGCCTGCCGGCGGCCGTACTTTTCCGATCAAACGATGTGTTCGCCGGGCCTTCAGGAAGCAAGAGATCAAGCTTCTTCTCTGTGCGCCTTGAGTGATAGCAGATCTCGCCAGACCAAGCTTTTCTGCTGCGGCATGCGGAGCAGGTAGGCAGGATGCAATGTCACCAGCGTCGGTAGGGGTTGGTCGAGGAATTCATTCTTGTAGTCAAACCAGCGACCGCGCAGCCGCAATACACCCTCGGTCGTATCCAACAGGGTCTTAGCGGCGCTAGCGCCGACAAAAAGCAGATGGCGCGGCCGAACCAGCGCTATGTGTTTTTCAACAAAGGGCAAACAAAGCGCCACTTCCGCCGGGGTGGGCGTGCGGTTGCCGGGCGGACGCCAGAAGACGACGTTCGAAATGTAGACCCGCGTCCGATCCAGATCGATGGCTGCCAGCATCCGGTCGAGCAGTTGGCCCGCGTCGCCGACGAAGGGCAGACCCTTACGGTCTTCATTGGCCCCCGGCGCTTCTCCAATGATCATCAGGTCGGCTTCGGGGTTTCCGTCGGCGAAGACCGTATTGCTTGCGGTTTTCTTCAAAGGACAGGCATCGAATCCTTCAAGCGCTGCACGCAGTTCGGTCAGTGTCGAAGCGGTCGTAGCAAGAGCGCGGGCCTCTGCGACGGCGGCATCCTGGGATCGCAATTCGGAAACCCTGGGTTCGAATACTCCTGTCGCTGGGCCGGAGTTCTCCTCTGGCCCGCGCTTATTGGCCGTGTGGGAAGCAACAGTCTTGTTGTCTGGCTTCGGCATCGCCTTGCCGGGTGTCGCGGGGAGCGGAGCGGGCTCGTGTTTCGATTCCGCATAGCGATCCTGCGGCAGGTCGGCGATTGCTTCGTCCGCGCCTAACTCGATCTGCCAGCGGAGGGCTTCGAGCGCCGCGGCTCGCCCAGGATCTGCCGCTTTGGCATCCGTTTTGTCGTTGTCACCACTCATGATGAGACAAGCTAGCACCCGAGGCGCCCGATGGCAGGGAATTTTTGCGATTTGAGAGCGCCTAAAGACGCCAGTCAGGGTGAAATCTGTCGCATCGGCGATAGAGCCTCAAATTAAGTCAGGGCAATGAATGATTTATGCTGCCGCAGGACTTGCAGGGCTGGCATCTGCCCTTAGTATGTCGGGTGATTGCAACGCGCCACGGTGACGGAGGAAAGCTATGGAACGCGAGTATATGGAGTACGATGTCGTCATCGTTGGCGCCGGACCTGCCGGTTTGGCCGCCGCCATAAAGTTGCGCCAGTTATCGCAGGAAACCGGCCGAGAGATCACGGTTTGTGTCTTGGAAAAAGGGTCCGAGGTTGGCGCACATATTCTCTCGGGCGCTGTGTTCGAGCCCAGGCCGTTGGACGAGTTGATCCCGGATTGGAAGGAGAAAGGCGCACCGCTCACAAATCCGGTACGGCATGAGAAATTTATGATGCTGACCGAGAAGAAAGCGTTCAATTTTCCCATCGCCCTGTTGCCCAAGCAGCTTCACAACGATGGCAACTATATCATCTCGCTTGGAAACCTGTGCCGTTGGATGGCCGAGCAGGCCGAGGCGCTTGGCGCGGAGATCTATCCGGGTTTTGCCGCCGCTGAAGTGCTCTATCACGAGGACGGCCGGGTCAAAGGCGTGGCGACGGGTGATCTGGGCATCGGCAAGGACGGCAACAACAAGGACTCCTATCAGCCGGGCATGGAGTTGCATGGCAAGTACACGCTGTTTGGCGAGGGGTGCCGTGGCTCATTGACCAAAACCCTGGAGCAGCGATTCAATCTACGCGACGGAGCGGACCCGCAAACCTACGGACTTGGCATCAAGGAACTGTGGGAAGTCGATCCGTCGAAGCACCAGGAAGGCACGGTTGTCCATACCGCGGGTTGGCCGATGGATGGCGCGACCTACGGCGGCTCCTTTATTTACCATCTGCCCGACAATCAAGTTTACGTCGGGTACGTGGTTGGGCTGGATTATCAGAATCCGCACCTAAGCCCGTTCCAGGAGATGCAGCGCTTTAAAACGCATCCGGCAATCCGCGCGTTGTTGGATGGCGGTAAGCGGATTGCCTACGGAGCGCGTGCGCTAAACGAAGGCGGACTGCAGTCCATCCCCAAGCTGATTTTCCCTGGTGGCGCCTTGATCGGCTGTACGGCGGGATTCTTGAATGTTCCCAAAATCAAGGGTAGCCACAACGCGATGAAAAGCGGAATGCTCGCGGCGGAGTCCATCGCCCAGGCGCTAGAGTCCGATTACGACAGCCCGGCGCCGACGCTGGATTCCTACCCGGAGGCATTCAAATCATCTTGGGTTTACAAGGAGCTGCACGAAGCCAGGAATTTCCGTCCGGCTTTTGCTCGCTGGGGACTGCTCGGCGGCACGCTGTACGGTGGCTTTGATCTCAAGGTGCTTGCCGGCAAGGCGCCCTGGACCTTCCATCACAAGCACGCCGATCACGAGAGCCTGAAGCCGGCCTCGGAAATGCCGAAGATCGCCTATCCGAAACCTGATGGCGTGATTACCTTCGACCGGCTTTCGAGCGTTTTCCTATCCAATACCAACCATGAAGAAGATCAACCGGTGCACTTGCATCTGAAGGATCCTTCAGTGCCGATCTCGCACAATCTGGCGCTTTTCGACGAGCCGGCCCAGCGCTACTGCCCGGCCGGTGTCTATGAGGTCGTGTATGACGATAAGGGCGAGAACCCGCAGTTCGTGATCAACGCGCAAAACTGCGTGCACTGTAAGACCTGTGATATCAAGGATCCGAAACAGAACATCGTTTGGAGAACACCCGAGGGCGGCGGCGGCCCGAACTATCCGAACATGTAACCGCTGGATTTAGGGGGAGGATCAGTGGCTGGTTACCCGGTCACTTCCCCTTTACTCCATCATTCGGCGATTGAGGCGGCTTGTGCTTGAGCGCTAGACTATCGTGACGGGTGACGTGCTGGTGGTGTATCTCGCAGGAGACATCCAAAAGGCGTCCGTAACGGAAAACCCCCGATCAACGGGAAGCGAGGCCTCCTTGTGGCTGTTACCACTATGAAAGACTTGAAAGTATTTCGCCGGCTGGCGGCCGGTGTCTTCATCCTTGGTTTGTCGCTGGCACCTTTGCCGCGAAGCGCCATGGCGCAGGCCGCAGGCGACTATCTGGCGGGCCGCCACGCGGACCTGCAAAACGATATCGTGCAAGCGGCGCATTATTACGAACGCGCTTTGACCCGGGACCCGGAGAACGTTGAGTTGTTGCGACGCACGTTCTCGCTCTTGGCGTCGGCGGGACAGCTGGTAAAAGCGGTGCCATTGGCGCAGCAGCTTTACAGCCAGGATCCCGCTAATGCGACGGCGCTAACGGTCTTGGTGGTGGATGATCTGAAGCGCGGCAAGGTTTCGCTGGCCCAGAGTTTTCTGGACAGCCTGCCCAATAGTGGCGTGGCTCAACTTGTCGGCCCGCCGCTCAAGGCTTGGGTCGCCATGGCCGCATCCAATCGCGAGGGCGCGCTGCTCGCGCTTCAGCCTTTGGATAAACTGCAGGGTGCCTCGGCTTTACGCGACCTTCACATTGGAATGATCAATGATTTGGCAGGCGAGGTCGTGGCGGCAGATACGGCTTATCAGGCGTTGTTGAGCGACCGTGAACGGATCTCCTACCGTTCGGCGCTGGTAATCGGGAATTTCTTCGAACGCAGCGGAAAGGCGGCACAGGCACGTGCGCTGTACCAGGATCAGGCGTCGCAGCAATCGGATGGTAATCTTTTCGAACCTGCCTTTACGCGCCTCGATGTTGGCCAGGTACCGAAGCCCTTGATTGCCTCGCCACTTGATGGACTTTCGGAATCGCTCTTTCATTTGGCGACGATATTTCGCCAGCAGCGCGCGAACGACGTCGCTTTGATCTTCACCGAACTAGCGTTACATCTGCGGTCGGACTTGGATGTAGCCAACATGCTCGCTGGCGAAATTCACCAGAATGAAGGTCGATCGCAGTCGGCGATCAATGCGTTCCGACGCATCGACGAAAAGACCCCGCTTGGCTGGACCGCCTTGCTCCAGATTGCTGGAGAGTTGGCCGAGGTCGGAAAAGTGGATGAAGCGGAATGGGTACTCAAGACACTTGCTGCCGACCGCAAGGATCGCTTCGAGCCGCTGGTGCGGCTTGGCAATCTGCTTCGATCCGAGGAGCGCTTTACGCAGGCCGTTGATGCGTACTCGAAGGCATTGGAGCGTATCGGCGTGTCGGAACGCCGGCATTGGTCGATATACTATTTCCGCGGCATTGCCTACGAGCAGTCTGATCAGTGGAGTATGGCCGAAGCCGACTTCCTAAAAGCGTTGGAGCTTGAGCCGGGACAACCGAACGTCCTGAATTATCTCGCCTATTCCTGGGTCGAGTTGCGTATCAACCTTGAGCGCGCCGAGGAGATGCTCAAGCAGGCCGTGGCGGCACGTCCTTCGGATGGTTACATCGTCGATAGCCTGGGGTGGATCTATTACCGTCTCGGTCGTTTCGAAGAAGCGGCGGATCGATTGGAGCGTGCCGTGGAGTTGCGTCCGCAAGATCCCACCATTAACGATCACCTGGGTGATGCCTACTGGCAGGTCGGGCGCAAACGGGAGGCCCGCTTTCAATGGATCCGCGCTTTGGGGTTGCAGGATGACGAGGAACAGCGGCTGCTCATCGAGCAGAAGCTTGAGACTGGCCTGACGGATTCGCCGAAGGACATCTGATGACAGCGTTGCCTTCCGGGTCAGTACCCGCAGGCGGGAAGCAGGACTGCAGAGCGGGAGAGGAAGCCGGCATCGTCCGCATGGCCGCCGCCAAAGTTAATCTCTCTCTGCAGATCATCGGAAAACGCCCAGACGGCTATCATGAACTGGAAAGCCTCGCGGTTTTTGCCGATTTCGGTGACCGGCTTTCATTCCGGCCTTCCGCGACGGTATCGCTCCAAGTTGCGGGACCCTTCGCCGCGGCGCTGCAGGACACTAAGGAAAATTTGGTTCTGCGCGCTGCGGGAGGACTGTTGGCGGGTGCGACGTTTGAAGGCAATCCACCGGGGGCTGCAATTCGCCTTGAAAAGGGTCTACCTGTTGCCGCCGGGCTGGGCGGTGGCTCGGCTGACGCGGCAGCGGCGATCGATGGCTTGCGTGCCTTATGGAAGCTCCCCATCGAGCCTGAAAAACTGTTTGAACTGGCCCGGTCCCTGGGGGCGGACGTTCCGGTCTGCCTGCATGGTCAGGCGTCCATCATGCGTGGAGTAGGGGAGGTTATCGATCCGGCGCCAGAGCTACCTGATTTCTCGCTGCTCTTGGTCAATCCGGGGGTGGCTTTGGCGACGCCGGATGTCTTTCGCGCTTGGCAGGGCGCTTTCTCGAAGGTTACCGATTGGCCGGAATCCTTTGCCGATCTTCAGAGCTTCGTGGCGACTCTGGAAGATCGACCCAACGATCTTGAAGCTGCAGCGATCAGCCTGCAACCGTCAGTGCGAGAGGTGCTGGATAGGCTGGAAGCTCTCCCCAACTGTGTTTTGGCCCGCATGTCGGGCAGCGGCGCGAGTTGCTTCGGACTCTTTGCGACATTACAAGAAGCGCGCCATGGCGCGGCGGCGCTTCAGGTGGCAAGGCCAGAGTGGTGGGTCCGCGCGGCAGCGTGCCGCCGACAATGACGAAAGAGACGGCTAATCGAAAAGAGGGCGTTGCAGTGCCCGGAAAGGGGCGCTATCTTCCGGCTCACTTCGGGCCGGTTGGCCCTGGCTGTTGGGGCGTGGCCAAGCGGTAAGGCACCGGTTTTTGGTACCGGCATTCGCAGGTTCGAATCCTGCCGCCCCAGCCATTTCTTGAGAAATTTTTATTATCAATAGTTTAGGCTGACCTTTCCGGGATTGGATTGGGACGGGTCGTAACAGTTTCCTGTATTACTGAGACGGTAGAAATGACGGCCGCGTTAGCGGTCAAGTAACGCAAGACATACCAGAGCTCCACTAGGTAATGGTCGCGTGCTGCGATCGTCTCAATTCTTGCTTCCAGTTGTAGAAGCACGGGCGTTCAAGCATGGGCATTCGTGAAGCGTGAATCGATCGGCAATTTTTTCTGCGCGCAATCTACTTCCGGATGGCGGCCCTCTCCTAGACGCCTTCACGCGGCAGCTTCCTGCGCACGGCCCACCTTTGGGGTGTCAACTTGATCGGCAGCTCGGCGACGGCTCTGTTGCAGGCCTTCGTCGGACTTGTGCCGCCGGCGCAGTTCGGGGGAGTGCTTGCAGCTGCAAGCCATCTCGCCCCCGCCTCTCCTTGGAACCATCTCCTCTGGGGTATGCCGGCTGGCTTTTTGAGCCTTGCTTTAACTGTTCTGTTTAAGATTTCTCGGCGCCACCATCCAGAACATCTCGGATCAAGGTCGCGAGTTCGGCCATGCGATAGGGTTTTTGAAGTACCTTGGCACCTATTAACTCTTCGTGAACTTCAAGGTCTGTGATTCCACTGAAGCCTGTTGTAAATACTACTCTGATGTCGGGCCGCATTTGCCGCGCTGTCTTGGCAAGTTCGTAACCGTGCAGTCCCGGCATAATCATGTCCGTGAAGAGAAGGTCGACATTTGCCTCGCTGCGAAGGATGTCAAGTGCTTCCAGTCCGCCGCCGGCCTCTAACACTTGGTAGCCCAGTGTTTTAAGTCGCCTTACCAAGGACGTCCGGACGAGTTGATTATCTTCCACTACCAGGATCGTCTCTGTCCCAGTAGCGATCGTCAAATCGTCGTCGCTAGTGTTCTCATTAGCGTCGTTGTCGCCGTCAGCTTTCGGTAAATAAAGGCGAACGGTCGTGCCAACCCCGACCTCGCTGTAAATGCTTGCCCATCCACCAGATTGTTTGAGGAAGCCATAAACCATACTGAGTCCAAGGCCTGTTCCTTTCCCGGTTTCTTTTGTCGTGAAGAATGGGTCAAAGGCCTTTTCAAGGGTTTCTGGAGCCATTCCTTCACCGGTATCAGAAACGCTTAAGCAGATATAGCGGCCAGCACGAGCGTCCGTTCCCTCGAGCACTTCGTCAGGAGCGATTTTAACGTTCCGGGTCTCTATGACAATCTTCCCACCATTTGGCATGGCGTCGCGCGCATTGATGGCCAAGTTCAAGATAGCGTTCTCAAGCTGCCCGGGGTCGACGACGGCTGACCAAGAATGACTGTCCAGCAGCATCTTTATCTCTATGTTCTCCCCAAGGGTTCGCGCCAGTAGTAGGCGAAAGCCGGAGATGCGCTCATTGACATCAAGGGTTCGCGGTTTCAGGTCTTGTTTGCGGGAAAAAGCCAAGAGCCGATGGGAGAGTTGGGACCCTCGCTCAGTTGCTTCCAAAATACCTTCAGCGAGCGCAAGCTTGTCTGGTGCATCGCGGAGCTCTTCTACCAAGCTTTCGACGTTCAATAGAATGACGGCAAGGAGATTGTTGAAGTCGTGTGCGATGCCGCCCGTCAACATTCCAACCGCCTCCAGCTTCTGAGACTGGCGCAATTGACGCTCCAGCGCGAGTTTGTCTGTAATCTCGAGATTGATTCCTCCTATCGCCACGAGCGCGCCGTCAGCATCGTATACGGGAAACTTGGTGACGTCGAAATGCCGTTCCTCTCCGCCAGCCGAAGTCAATTGGGTCTCGAAGTGGAGTGGTTTGCCGGCTTCAATGACCTGTCTGTCTTGTTCTTCAAATTCACGTCCCCAAGGTTCATCCGTGAGATCGCGTAATGCCTTGCCTTCGACGATATCGTCGCTCACGCCAATGAAGCTCCGATGACGTTGGTTCACGAGCAGGTATCGGCATGAGAGGTCTTTCAAATAAACGGAGGCGGGAACGCTTTCCATGATGAGACGAAGAAGCGATTCCTGTTCTTGAAGCTTGCGGTGTGCTCGTTCTTCCGCGGTGATGTTCCGGCCGACGCCGCGGTATCCGGTCAAGTTTCCGTTAATGTCACGAATCGGCGTGCCGGAAATAGTTAACCAAGACTCTCCGGCCGTCGGATGCAAGAAACGTCGGCGCACGTTGTAGAATGGCTCACCCTTGTCCATGTATGCCTGCAGCTCATTGTGGATTGATTGATCCGTGAAGGCCTCGTGCATGACTTTGCGGGTTTTTCCAATCCAATCTTCGGCTTTTAATCCCGCGCCCTCGAAGACCGTCGAGCCGGTTAAGTATGTGAACCGCTGCTCCATATCCGTCTCCCAGAACCAATCGGCCGTGAGTTCTGCTAGGTTACGAAAACGCGTCTCGCCCTCTTTTAGTTTTTGATTTGCTAGTTGGACCTCTGCTGCGCGGTCTGCCTCTGAACGCAGAAGGCTATATTTTTGAAGGCCATTGCCGATTAGAAAAGTAATTGCAAAAAACCCTAGCCACGGAGCAGATGCGACCTCCATCTGCATGAAGAATACGCCCAAGGTTAGTACGCCAGTCACTCCGCACAGAACTGGCACGATAACCTCCGCAACCAGTCCGAATGCAGGTGATGTCTCGACAGAAATGGGGAGACTACGGCGTTCGTATGCTGCCCACGCCATGAATCCCAGGGCAATTATCCAGAACGCGTCGAAGTACGCACCGACCAGGTAAATATTTTTTATCAAATAAGCAGCATAGATGATATTCGTAGGCACAAATGCTGCCATCGACAATGAAATCAAAAGAAAAACAATAAATAAATTTGATTTCCAGTGATTTATTGTCAGAAATACCGAATACACAAAAGATACGCCATATAGTAACGGGTAAAGTGAAGCTATAAATATAGACGGATCAGTATTTTGTTTCATGTCGCTAAATAGGAATATTACCATTACGAATAAAACAGCAGAGAAAAACACAGATAATGTAGAAACCTTCCATAGCGTTTGGAATTTCAGATTGTGCTTGGTGCGTATCAGCAAAAAGCCGGCTATGATGAATATAGGGTAGAGTAGAAAGCCTATATCAGCTGGGCCCGGGAATGGCGTGTAATGGCCAAGAATCAGTTCCTGAAAGCTCCATATCAACATGCCTGAAAGCCAACAAATGCCGGCAACGCTAAAGGCATTCCAGGCATTCGATCGTCTAAGACCGAAATATCTTGCCGTTTTTACGCACTCCATCGTCACGACGAGCGCAGCGAGGGTCCAAAGTGTGTCGTTCCAAGCGCTACGCAGAAACTGGTCGTTCCGGAAAGCGTAGTTCCCGGCAGCAAAAATCAACGTGCTAAAACCTATCCCAAGAACGGGAGCATATCTTGGCAACCGACGACCTATGGATGGAGTAATGCGCAAATGTAACCTCCTGAAATTGAGAAGTGCCTCCTTGTTCAACCATATGTATCATTCTTAACCCATCAGGGACGGTATTCGTCCCGTTGATCAGTATTAAGATATAAAGGTGTGGTTTAAAGATTTTGACGTCAATTGAATAAAATTACAAAAATGATCTGTTAAATATGAAATAAAAATCAAGTAATTTAATTATTTTAGCTTCGCTGAGTATGTAAAAAAGTTGCCCCATAAGATAAACCAAACACATCAGCTTATGATTAAGGCACGCCTTGATTTTCTGAGATATGGGGAGAAGGCGGCCTTGTTGACTGATAAGTGCTGCCTGAATGTTGGATTTGCCGGCGGGCAACTGCTCTTTGTGGGGCGGGTACACACAGGAACTTTGTTTCCCAAAAAGGCCAGCGCCAGAAAAAGCCTCCTGTAATGCCGAAGTGTGACGTTCAGCACCCAAAGCGCTTTGCAGTCATTTATGCTCTTACCGAGGGGTTTGGAGGTGCCTGCGTGGCACCTGGTACCGTCCCCTCGAATTCTCCGCTGGTTGAAGTTTGTCGATCAGGAACTCTTCCAGGGAAGGGGCTTTGTAAGGCTTGGTAACGGCGATCGAAACGATAAAGCGAGGGGTGACTCCCACTGGTGCTTCAAGACGGCGTCGGTGAACTTCCGGCGCGGAGGATGTAGCTATCAATTCTCCGGCCAAGAATATGGCTCAGGGAAGCCTTGCCTATATAGACGAGCTTCTCGTTTGCATCGAAGAAGGCGTAGCAGTCGGCCGTATCTCCGAAAGGATAACCGGTGTCCCGGTTCGTATGAGTGTCATAGGTCGGACTGATCTCGAACGCGGGAAGGTCCGGATGTCGGCAAGTCTGCTCGTACTCATGAACCGCTTCGGTGAGAGCCGCCCCAGCCATTTCTATTCGGCCCGGTGACCGGTGTGCGCGCGACGCTTTGTGTTTGCGCCGGGAAAAGTATCATTGGGCGCTTTCTGCGCCATTATCAGGGTGACATCAGGCAACGCTGGGCTGTTCACGGTGACTAGACGGTGTCCTGGTGCACGAGCACCTGTAGCGCGACGGTCTTCATCTTCGTGACGTAGGTTTGCTGAGACCAATTGCGGTCAATCGTGAAGTACTCCCAGTTTCTCACCGAGACCAGCGCGCAAAGAATATCCGTTGCCGTCTCGACAGTGTGCTCAGGAGAGAGGCACCCATCCCGGCGCAAAGCCATCACCGCGGCATGGCATCCTTGGCGCAGGGCGGTCATTCGCTCGTTCCAGGCAAGTTTGGCGGCCTCGTCCCTGTCGCTCATAGCCATCAGCTCCCGCGCGAGACCGTGAATTTCGGGAATATAGTTTCCCCAGGCCTCGATAAAGGCATTGAGCCGATCCCGCCCGTTCTTCGCCGACCGGCTGGCGGCTAACCTGGCGTCCACGTCCTTCATCTTGTCGATGTAGTGCGTCGTCGCGATCAAGAGGTCCCGGCGCGAAGGAAAATGGAGATAGAGGGCCTGACGGCTGACCTTTGCGTGCTTGGCGATATCGGCCATACGCACTTCTTTTCCTCTCGCATTTTCAAGGAGTTCCCAGGTTGAAGCCAAAATTCTGGTTTGCGTATCGCCAATTTTACTTGACACCGTGTAAACCTCCGCCTAATTGTCATGGTGTCAATTTACATGGTGTAAAGTTCGTTGGGAAGGGGAGATGCGGTAGCGCTCCCGCTCAATTGGAAACCTGAAGGAGAACAGCAATGTCCACTCAGCCAATTCTCGTTATCGGCTCTACCGGCAAGACCGGCTCTCGTATCGTCAAGCGACTGCGAGCCCGTGGGGAAGCGGTGCGTGAAGGATCGCGCCAAGCCAAGCTACCTTTTGACTGGGACAGGCCGGAGGGGTGGCGCGCCGCTGTTGCCGGCACTAAAGCCTTCTACATTTCCTACTTTCCCGACCTCGCGTTCCCGGGCGCGGCGGAAAAGATCGAGGCGCTAACGAAGATTGCCGCCGAAGCGGGCGTCCAACGTCTCGTCCTCCTATCGGGTCGCGGAGAACTGCATGCACAGCGTTGCGAGGCCATCGTTGCGGACAGCGGTGTGGCGTATACCTTGGTTCGGTGCGCGTGGTTTGCTCAGAACTTCACCGAGGGCTATCTGCTCCCGCATCTTCTTGGCGGCGCGATCGCTCTTCCGGCGGGCGAGATGCTTGAGCCAATCGTCGATGCCGACGATATCGCCGATGTAGCAGTCGCTGCCTTAACCGAGGAGGGTCATGCGGGTGAGCTTTATGAAGTGACGGGTCCGCGGTTACTGAGCTTCGCGGATGCCGCAGCCGAGGTCTCTTCTGTCTTGGGGCGCAAGATCGACTACCATTCGATCTCTCTTGAGGCGTTCCACGCCTCCATGGTCGCGATCAGCGGAGCTTTCATTGCCGATATCCTGACGGAGATATGCCGCCAAACGTTGGACGGACGGAACCAGTTCCTGGGTGATGGTGTGCAAAGGGCCCTCGGGCGGGAACCCCGTGACTTCGCGGATTTCTGCCGGGCATCGGCCGCGGAGGGGTTCTGGAAAGCCGCAGCTTGAAGGAGTTGGCAAGGGCCTGTCCCTGAGATGATCATCACAGGGACAGGCCTGCATCGGCGACGTCGGCCGACTGGCGGGCGCTTGGAGAGTATTCTCTTCGCGGTATGGAAAATCCGATGCCGCTCTTTGGACTCGCAGCGCCGTAGGAAGCTGACCCGGCGTCAACCCTTCGGTTCCCTACGTGCCGGTGTCGAGGGCCTTGCGAACCGTTTCGGCAAGCTGATGGCGGCGATATGGCTTGGCCAGCAAGTGAACGCCGGTTTCCAGACCCCTTTTACCCACAACAGCGTCTTCGGAGTACCCCGAGCTAAAGATTATTGGCAGTGCCGGGTCCAGGCGTCTTGCCTCCGTGGCAAGTTTCTGGCCACTAACTCCGCCTGGCATAACCAAGTCCGTAAACAATAGATTGAAGCGATCTTCCTCGAGTTTTTGCAAAGCTTGATGGCCATCGGCAACACTGGTCACGTCGTAGCCCAGCAGCGTCAACTGGCTGCAAACGTTTCGGCGGACCAGATCATCATCTTCCACCAACAAAATCTTCTCGGTTCCCGCAGCACTTCTGGGCCTGTGTGTCTGATGCGTCCTTTGCGGCGCCTCACCTTGCGCAAGGGGGAAGTAAAGCCTTGTACGGGTTCCCTTGGCGGGTTTTGATTGAACGTCAATGTGTCCCTTGGATTGTTTCACGAACCCATAAACCATACTGAGACCCAGACCGCTGCCCTTCCCGACTTCCTTGGTCGTGAAGAAGGGTTCGAAGGCATGGGCAAGTGTTTGCGCGTCCATGCCCGAACCGTTATCCGTCACCGAAAGAAGCAGATAGTCGCCGGTTTGTAGGTTGGCTTTCTGGAGAACCGCGTCCGATGCGGCAGAAACGTTTTCGGTTTCTATGATCAACTCGCCGCCTTCCGGCATGGCGTCTCGGGCGTTGATGCAAAGGTTCAGAATCGCGCTTTCGAGTTGAGGGCTGTCGACCATGGCTTGGGCGGGACTTCCGTTCAGGCGCATGGAAATAGAGATCTGTGCGCCCAATGCCCGTCTTAGCAGGTTTCCCATGTTTGAAATGAGAGCATTGACATCCGTTGGTTTCGGGTTGAGCGGTTGTTGGCGAGAAAAGGCCAGCAAGCTGCTGATCAGTTCTGCGCCTCGCTCCGCGGCAATGCGTGTCAGTTCCGCAAGCGCCTGAAGGGAAGAGCTCGGGGGGAGATTCTCCTCCAGCTCTTCGGCGTTGCTCAAGATCACGGTCAGTAAATTATTGAAATCGTGAGCGACGCCGCCGGTGATCTGTCCAACTGCTTCAAGCCGTTGGGACTGACGAACCTGCTCTTCCATGACCTTTCGTTCGGTGATGTCGGTCGTGCAGCCGAGCATCCGCACCGCCTTGCCGTTTTTATCGCGGATAATGACGATATCGTTTGAGACGTTTACATACTTTCCGTCGGCTCGGCGCAAGCGGTACTCCATGGACCAGAACCCGGCGTCGTTCTCGACCAAGTCTTGCAACTCCTTGAAAACGCGCTCGCGATCATCGGGATGAACGTGCTCCCTCCACAATTGCCTGCTTGTCTGGGGATCGGACCAATCATGACCGAATACCTCTGGAAGCCCGTCGCTCCACCAGACCGTGTTGCTGGCGATGTCCCGATCCCAAATGACATCGCTGACAATCTTGGCGGCGAGCCGATACCGCTCTTCCTGGAGCTTCAGTCGCTCGGCAGCCATCTTTTGCTCGGTTATGTCGGTAACGACACCGACCACTCGAAGGAGTGTCCCTTGTGAATCGTAGACCGGAAAATGGCGGTCCTGAATCCAGATCGTTGAACCGTCCGGTCTGACGACCCGGTACTGCGCGTCATAGCTGCCATTTGGAAATTCCTGAGGCGCAGGGTCGACCTGCGGCCGGTCGTCTTCGTGGATGGCGGCGACCCAGATCATCGGGTTGCGGTACAGCTCCGCGCAGCTTTGGCCCCAGAACTTTTCGTACAACGGACTGACGTAGCAAATTTCATCTGCCTTCGGGCTGCTGATCCAAAACACTTCACCTATGGTTTCCGCAATCTCGCGAAACCGCAGTTCGCTCTCCTTGAGCGCATGGTCCTTGCGGTGGCGCTCCACGGCGACAGCTACGAGATTGGCGTAGCGCTCTACCGTTACATGGTCGGCGGCTTTCGGCGTTTTCGGCTCGTTCCAGTAGAGAGCGAAGGACGCGACAACTTCGCCATTCGATGCAATGACTGGAATCGACCAGCAAGCCCGTAAACCGTGAGGCAGGGCTAAATCCTTGTAATCCTCCCAAAGTGGATCGTTCGCTATATCCGTTACGATCACCGGTTCCCGGCGGTACATGGCAGTGCCACAGGACCCGGTGCGCGGGCCGATGGCCAATCCATGGAGCGCTTTGTTATAGGAATCCGGCAACCTGGGGGCTGCTCCATGTCTGACATGGATACCGTCGGGGTCGAGCAATAATATAGAGGAGCTGACGCCCGGCATGAGCTGATCGACCGCCCGGGCGATGGAATCGAGGACCTCCTCCAGCGTGACGCCGGAAGAAACCAATTCCAAGGCCCGGCTTGCGGTCGCGTTCTGAAAATCAGTACGCTTGCTGTCTGTGATGTCGCGTATCTTAATCACAAGGCCCGCAGGCGCGCTGCTGGTAGCCACTTCGAGCCAGGCGCCGCTGGTTTTCAGGGCCACCTCGAACTGTGTTGGCGTCGGCGTCTCCAGCACTTCGGAAAACGTCGAAGCGAGCGCCGGTTCACCTTTGAAAACCGGCATTTCCACCAGGTGTCTTCCAACGCCTTCTGCCTTGCCGCAGCCCAGGAAGGTGGTGGCTTGATCGTTCAGGAAGCCAATGGTGCCGTCGCCCGCAAGGATCATGAAAATGCCAGGAACGCTATCGATGACACTATGTAATCGCTGCTGATCCTTCCGACGATTCAGCAAGGTCATCACTTGGTCGGCCACGGTTCGCAGCGCTGTTTTCTGAGAATTTTTCAGGCTTCGGGGTTTGTAGTCCAAAACGCAAAGCATCCCGAGCGGGAGACAATCTCCAGCCAGTAGCGGCACACCCACATAAAACCGCAAGTCCTTATCTGCGGCGTAGAACGGCGTTTTACAGAAGGTCCCGTCTTTACCGGAATCGTCGAGGATCTGGATATCCTGGCTGAACAGTATCGATTGTCCGCTGGACGCGGCTGACTTCAATGCCCTCGCGCTCCAACCTACACTGGCTTTGATCCACTGCCGGTTGCCGTCAGAAAAAACGATCAAACCTATCGGCGCATCGCAGAGATGCGCGGCTATTTGGGCCAAACCTTCGAACTCGACATCGGGTTCAGAGTCGAAAATGTCAAAATCCTGCAAAGTTGCGAGCCGCGCGTCCTCAGGCCAGCGTCGGGCCTTCTCCCTCTTTTCGGAAATAACGGCTTTACGTTTGTTGGTCGCCAAATTGATCCTTATCCGCGCAGTCGTTGTTGATTGTACCGATTTTATGGGTTGTCATAGGTCCAGACAATTCGCAACCCATAGAAATCCCTGTGGCGTAACAGACTACCATAAATGTAAGTGGTCCGCCCTTGATTGACCGACACACCGGAGATTGCAAGGGTAGCGGGAGGAGGTCGAGAATCCGTTCTTGGAGTTGCTAGGCTCGGCAAAATTAGATTCTGAAAAATTGTTATTAAATTTTAGGCTTCTAAACAGTTTGTTTACAGTTTCGGTTTACGCTGTGTTTAATAATTGTAATACTAACCAAGAAAATACGCGGGGCACTGGGCAAAAGCTCCGGGAAAAGCAACGTGACGTGAGATGAAGTGGAGTCGGACATGCGGATGAGGGCACTTGGACCGGCATTGAAAAGCACGCTGTGTAGGTTTGCTGGTGATTCGAGCGGCGCCTCTTTGATCGAATATTCGATCTTGATCGGGATGATCGCTGCAACGGTGATTCTGATTATTGGAGCGGTTAGCGGCTTTATTAATGTGCGCTGGACGAATTTGAACGCAGCAATTACGTAATTTTTTGTAAGATTGGCAAGCGTCAAATCCCAGTACTATAGAGCCGCGACGCGTAAATTCTGCGCGACGTTCGCTCACGGGACCTTCAAGGATTAGGCATGAGCCGGATCGAACATGTCCTTGATTTCTGGTTCTCCCCCGAGAATGAGCCTTTCTGGTTTGCAGGCGACAAGCAGTTCGATGATCGTGTCGCGCTACGGCTTGGCGATTTGTCGAGGCTGGCGTTCGCGGGAGCGCTGGACGGTTGGCGTGGCAGTCCGCGCGGTGCCCTGGCCCTGGTGTTGTTGCTGGACCAGGTACCACGCAACCTTCATCGGGGCACTGCTCAGGCATTTGCTGGCGACGCGTCGGCTTTGGAGGTCGCTGAAGAGGCAGTTGATAGAGGGTTCGACCGCGGGTTGCGGCAAAAAGAACGGCTCTTTCTATATCTGCCTTTCGAGCATAGTGAGACACTTGGGGCGCAAGAACGTTCCTGTGCCCTGATCGCAGCCTTGGATGAAAACCCCGACTGGCTGCAATACGCTGTCTGGCATAAGGTTATCATTGAGCGGTTTGAGAGATTTCCGCACCGCAACGAAGCGCTAGGGCGGCTTACGACGACCGAAGAAATGGATTTCCTGGCGAATGATCCCCATGCGTCGTTTTAAAAGGAGTGGACCGTGAGACCTATAATCCGGGGCCTGCTGTTGATGATGTTCATGACGACTTGGCCCCTAGCGGCCAGTGCGCAGACCAGCGATGCCGATCAAGTGCAATCCATGACCCAAGACCAGGCCGAGTCAGTGTTTCAGGACCTTTACCGCGCTTTCGATATCACGAGAAGCTGTCGCAAGTTGGAAGATGAGGGGCTGAACGAAAAGGTTACGGCTATCATTTCCGCCCAAACCGGCAACAAGGTCGCCATCGGCAAACAGCTTTCGTTGATCGATGCGGCCAAGCAGGAATCGAAGAAGACCGTCAAGGCGGAAGGGTGCGACGGCCCGAAGGTGAGCGAGAACCTGGGCGTTTACGACGCAAAGATCGCACCTCACCTCTGACGGCATTACACCGAATTGGTCAGTCGTCGCTGCCTTGTGGCGGAATCTCGCTTTGTTTCTTGCTGCCGTTACGAAGGACTTCTACGACCCTTTCTGGATTCTTCACATGCAGATCACGTTGCGGGAAGGGGATCTCCACGTTGTTTTCGCGGAAGGCCTTATCGATGGCAAAGTGCAGGTCGCTGGTGACTGTAATGAAGTAATTGGTGTCACGGGCGTAAACGCGTAGCTGGAAATCGAGCGACGAATCCCCGAAGGCCATGAAAACGACGAACGGCGCTGGATAGCTGAGCACATCCGGGTGGTCTTTGGCACAATCCAGAAGCAGCTTTTCAACAAGCCGGGTGTCGGAACCATAGGCGACGCCGACCGGGATCGTCACGCGTACGATCCGGGTTTTGTGGGTCCAGTTGACCACGGGCGCGGATACCAGCTCCGAGTTCGGAACGATGACTTCCGCACGGTCGAACGTTTCCAACTCCGTGGAGCGAACCGAGATGCGTTTTACTGTACCCTCGTAGCCACCGACGACAATCCAATCCCCGACCTTTATGGGCCGCTCAATCAACAGCAAAAGCCCGGAGACGAAATTGTTCACCACGTTTTGTAAACCAAAGCCTATGCCGACCGACAGGGCACCGGCAATGATCGCTATGTTCGACAGGTCAAGCCCCATGGTGGCAACGGCCAGCATCAAGGCGATGAAGAAGCCAACGTAACCTAGAGCAGCGGATATCGAGTGGCGGGCGCCAACATCCAACCGGGTGCGCGACAGTACGCGTTGATTAAGAAGTTTGCGCAGGAACCGGAAAGCGATGAGCGCCAAAGCAAAGATCACCACCGCCCAGAAAAGTGAAACGGGTTGGAAGGTCATACCGCCCACGGTGAATCCCTGCATAAACTCCGCAGCGCCGTAAGCGATGACCGTCTCGGGTACGCCCCAGACGAGCAGCAGCAGCGGCAATCCTAGGAGAAGCAGCCCGAAATCGATCAGCAATCCGAACCAGAAGCCGATCGATTGGCTGCCGTTTTCCGTGATCTCCAGCTGATTTGATATCCAGCCGCCTTTTCCTGCCGGGGCAAAAATCGCGTTGACGAAGGCATTGGACATTGTGCGTGCCAAAAGCAGTCCGCCAATCAGTATTGCCGTCAGAACCACCCCGCTGGCGATCTGATAGGAAAGGTTGGCATAGCCAAACAGGGCGGATAGCGGGATAGCGGCAACAGCCAGAATTATGAAAAGGCGCAGTAAGGGAAGATGGCTGGTACCGGGACTTTCTCCTTCACCGCTCTCAGATGGCTTCTCTTGCTTCCAGAGCCAATTTCCCAGGAAAGGAAGCAGGAAGAACGCCGTGATTCCGTTGCCCAGTAATGCGAAGAGCATGGAGACTTCCGCCGATGCCGGCCGATACGGCTCGGTTGCGATCCAGATTGCCGTTCCCAGCGACAACCATGCCACGAGTAGCTTCGTGTGGAATCCGGCCTTTCGGGCCCGGTCCGCGTCCAACGGCACAATCGCCCATTGCGGCTTCTGCGGCGCCAATACGGCGCGTGCGCACTGACCCACGATACTGTAAAAGATGATTGCCATGGCGATACCGCGCGCCAGCGGCGCCGATTCGTCGGGAACCAAACCGGTCTGGTGCAACAGCAAGAGCAGAACATAGGCGCTGGCGGCGGGGATCAGACTGTCTGTCAGCCCAACGATCGCCGCGGCCATGACGGCCCTTGGATAGCTGGGCGTTTCAATATCCGAGCGCTGACCGTAGCGAGCCTTGAGCCGGTGGCGTATCAACGCGCCCAAGGCCAAGGTAATGATCAAAGCCAACAATACGGTCAAGTAAGGCTTCCAGCCGACAACTGCCGGTCGCGCAGCCTGCCACCAGAGGACTGGCCGATGGGCTAGCTCCGACGCGATGGCGGATGCTTCCTGCAGGCCCTTGCGCCAGACCTCCAATGAAAGAGGCGAGGGACCGCGCTGCAAGAGTTCCGCCGCAACCGTGGCGCTGCGTTCGAGTGAGAGTTGCCGTAGCACCACCTCCGCGCGCGCCTGAATCGTTTCGCTTTGGCGTAGCAACCCCTCCAACTCCGCAGCTCTTTCATTCAGCCGATCACGTTCACGTGCGACCTGTCCCGTTTCCGCCGGTTGTCCTTCCTCGGGTGCGGGTCCCATTGCCGCCAATTGCGTGCGCACGGGTGCCAGCAAACGGCGGATGTCGTCTTTGACGCCGTTCAGGTCATCAAGCGTCCGTTCCACCTGGTCTCGAATCTGCCCAGCGAGCTTGTCCGTAAGGGGCTGCTTTGCGAGATCGTCATCGATTTCGTTTAGCGAATCGCTCCGGTCGGCCAGGGTCTGACGTATGTCGTTGAGTTGCTGTGCGTGGCTTGGTTGAATCGCCAGCGTTAGCAGGAGGATGAAAACCGCGAGGGTGGGAAGCAGTCTGGCCGCGCGCACCATGAAGTCCTTTCCATTGGATCACACCAAGAGGATAACCGCCCAGGCGTCGCTGCGCGAGCCCCCCTTGGTGCTTCCATGGATCGTTCCGTTCAAGACGCCATCAAACCTCCGGCGCGTCGACGAGAACCACTTCGCTGTCGTCTACGGCAGTGATCTCGAGAGTCTCCGGTCCGCGTACGGCCAGGCCATCGCGCGTCTCCACCGGCTTTCCATTAACGGTCAGGCGCCCGGTAGAGGGGACAAGATAAGCAACGCGGCCGGCCGTAAGTTCGTGACGAACCGTTTGCCCGTTGCCCAAGCTGGCCGCTAGGACCGCCGCATCCTGGTGTATCCGTAGGGCCTCTTCGTCCCCGTTACGTCCGGAGGCCAGGGCTACCAGGCCGGCGGATCGACTGGATTTGGGAAATTGGCGCTGTTCCCAACGTGGCTCAACCCCTTGCTGATTGGGCATGATCCAGATCTGAAACAGTTCTGTTTCCTCATCCTCCAGATTGAACTCGGCATGCTGGATTCCCTTGCCTGCCGACATGACCTGGACATCACCCGCCTCTGTCCGTCCCGTGTTTCCGAGATGGTCGCGGTGGGTGATGGCACCTTTGCGGACATAGGTGATGATCTCCATGTCCCGATGGCCGTGTAGATCAAAGCCGGTGCCGGGGGCGATGGTGTCATCGTTCCAGACCAGCAGTGCGCCAAGTCCGCTCCGTTTCGGATCATAATAACTGCCGAAACTGAAATGATGCCGAGCGTTCAACCAGTCATTCCGGAAACGTCCCAGGGTGTCGAAAGATCTTAGGTCTAACATTGTTAGGGACTCCTCTTCTGCTCTTTGAGCTGTTGCCTTCAGGCAGCCAGCTTCTTGGCGACCTCGGCCACATGGCGACCCTGAGCCCGGGCGATGGCAAGTTCGTTTTCCGACGGTTCGCGTGATCCATCGCCGCCTGCAAGCGTCGTCGCACCGTAAGGCGTACCACCGGAAATTTCCGTCATGTTTCCTAACTCCGGAACTGAGTAGGGCACACCCACAACCACCATGCCGTGATGGAACAGAGTCGTATGGAATGATGTCAAGGTCGTCTCCTGGCCGCCGTGCTGGGTGGCGGTCGACGCGAATGCGCTTCCGACTTTGCCCACTAAAGCGCCTTTCGCCCAAAGGCCGCCGGTTTGGTCGAGGAAGTTTCGCATCTGCGAGGCCATATTGCCGAAGCGCGTCGGTGTCCCGAAGATGATCGCGTCATAATTCGCCAACTCATGCGGCTCTGCGATCTCCGCGTCCTGCTCGACTTTCATTCCGGACTGGGCGGCAATGTTCGCCGGAACAAGCTCGGGCACACGTTTGATCGTCACTTCGGTGTCGGCCACGCCCCGCGCACCTGTCGCGATGGCGTCCGCCATCGTCTCGATGTGGCCGTAAGAGGAATAATAGAGAACCAGAACCTTCGTCATGATCGGCTTCCTTTCAGTGTAATCCAAGGATAGTGACGGTGTGGTAACCGCCTTCACGATCACAGATGGGGGCTTGGCTATTAATGTATTAGTGATTAAAATCGAACATAATTGTTTCTATAGGTGAACAATATGAATCTTGATCGCCTTACTGAAATGGCAGTTTTCGCCGCCGTCGTCGACGAAGGCAGTTTCACCGGTGCGGCCCGCGCGCTTGACCAATCCAAGGCTGTGGTTTCAAAACGCGTTGCGTCCCTGGAGAACGCCTTGGGGCTCCGCCTGCTCAACCGTAGCACGCGCCGTCTTTCGATGACGGAAGCGGGAGAGGCGCTTTATGCGCGTTGTCGGACCATACTGGACGAGGCCGAGCAGGCTGAGGCGACCCTGAGACCCTTGGCCGAAGCGCCGCGCGGCCTGCTGCGCCTGGACGTTCCGGCTTCTTTTGGCGTGCGCCAGATTGCACCGCTCTTGCCTGCGTTCATGCATCGCTATCCGGAAATCTCCATCGATCTCACGTTGAACGATCAGATGATAAACTTGGTAGAGTCCGCGATCGACCTGGCAATCCGGATCGGCGAATTGGACGACTCCAGTCTCGTGTCGCGCCGCCTGGCGCCCAGTCGTCGATACCTCTGTGCCAGTCCCGATTACCTCCGGCGCAGGACCTTGCCGGAGGATCCGCGCGACCTGCGGGATCATCATTGCTTGCTATATAGGTACCAGGCCTCCGGCGAGCGCTGGAAGTTTCGGAACGCAAAGGGCGAGCGGCGGCAGGTAACGGTTTCAGGCCGTCTTCGGGCCAATCACGGCGAAGCGTTGTTGCAGGCCTGCGAAGCCGGGTTGGGTATCGGACTGCTGCCCAGCTTCATGGCGGGAACCGCTCTGCGCCAGGGGCGCTTGCTTCCAATCCTCTGCGACTGGCAGGATGAAGCCGACACGGCTGTTCATGCGGTGTATCCAGCGGCCCGCAACCTCTCTCCAAAGGTCCGGGTATTTATAGATTTCCTCGCCGCGCGGTTTGGTGGCAGGCCCTTTTGGGAAGAAGGATTGCCATGATGGAGCAGGTATGACCGCAGGCAAGCACCCGACCGGCGACGGCCGTCAGGCCTCCTCCTGGATGGCGCCGGGAGCCCTTTTGTTCGCGGCGCTTCTTTGGGGAACCTCCTGGCTGCCGATCCGATGGATCGCGGAGTACGACTTGGCGCCGGGTTGGGTGAATATCCTGCTCTACGGTGCAGCGGCGGTCTTCATGCTGCCTGCGTTCTGGCTGCGTCCGCTCCCCTTCACCTGGGAAGCCCGACTGGCCTGGGCTTCCGCTTTCTTCTTTGGTGCGGCGTTGATGCTGTGGGGTGCGGCGATCCTGACAGGCGAGGTTGTCCGCGTGATTCTGCTCTTTTACCTATCACCGGTGTGGGCCAGCATCCTGGGACGCCTTTTCCTGAAAGACCGTGTCGGGCCGCTACGCATACTCGCAATTTTCTGCGGGCTCCTTGGCGCGGCGGTTGTGTTGGGGTTGCAGGACGGGTTGCCCTTGCCGCAGCAAACCGGCGACTGGTTCGGGCTTTTCGCTGGAATCGCTTTTGCTCTTGCCGCCTTGTTCTCCCGGATGACGCCGGGGATTGGCGGTCCGTCGCAAAGCGGGGTTGCTTACGTCGTGGCGACGTTGCTTGCGCTGTTTTTGTTGCTCGACCCCGAATTGGGGGCAACGCCGACCGGCCACCAGATCACCGCCGCGATGGGCGTGGCGGCGATCAGCGCGGTGATTTGGTTCATACCGGCGGCAATCGTTGTGTTCTGGGCGACCAAAAAACTCGAGCCGGGGCGCGCCATGCTGTTGATGATGACGGAGGTGATTTTTGCAACGGTGTCCGCTGCGATCCTGACGGACGAACCCTTTGGTTTTCGCGAGTTGATCGGCTGCGTGCTGGTGGCAACCGCTGGCGGTATCGATGCCTTCTCGCAGCTTCGTCGCGGCGCCGTTCGGTGAAGTTACGTGTTGGCGGCGATCCTAAGCTTGTGGTAGGAGAAAACCATCAAGATTATCAGAGGCATGATCCATGCTGACTCGGCAACGACTACGACGACGATCCTGACGCCTCCCTTTGCGGGTGGCGGTGCGTTTGCTCGTCGAATGCGCCGGAATACATCCAAGCCGGGTCACTCCCAAGAAAGCGGAGATGACGAACACCAGACAGCAAGACAGTGACCGACCGCCGCAAAGCGGAACGACGCCGACGAATCGTCAAGAGTCACGCTGGAGTTCTAATGCTATGAGTTTTCAAATCATTGCCGAACGGCCGCAGGATGCGGGCCGGATTGATATTCTTCTGGAACGGACCTTTGGGCCCGAACGTAAATCCAAAACCGTTTACCGCTTGCGCGACGGTTATGAGCCGGTTGTGGCGCTGTCGTTTGTGGCGGTCGATCCTGATAAGCAATTGCTGGGATCGATCCGCTATTGGCCGACTGTGATCGGCAAGGCGGCAACGCCGGCAATTCTTCTCGGGCCACTCGCCGTTGAGCCGTCCTTGCAAGGCCGGGGAATTGGCCGGGCATTGGTGCGGCATAGTCTGGCCGCCGCCAAACGCCAGCGCCATCGGCTTTGCTTGGTTGTGGGCGCGCCTGAATATTACGGCCCCTATGGATTCGAGAACGCAGGTGCCCGAAAGTTGCGGCTCCCGGGTCCGGTCGAGCCGGATCGCTTCCAGGTCTTTGAATTGCGCCAGGGCGCTTTGAAGGGCGTCTCGGGTCTGATCGCGCCGGCGGTCGATGCCTCGGCCCGGCTCAACGTCCCTCACGCTGCCAAGCCCAGGCAAGGGCGCTGATACTCAATAGCAATAACAAGAGGCCGGGCAGCAGGGGAGTGCGGTCAATTCCCGTAACCCGGAAGGCTGCCCGGTCAACGATGCCTAGCCAGTCGCGACCGCTGCGGTCGCGGCCCGGGGAAACCATACGCACGTTCGGCCAATCCGCTTGGTCGAGCGTTGTCTCGCGTCCCCCCGTCGCCGCTATCAACGGCGCCAGGGTCCTTTGATCACGGCGCAAGTCCCTGTATTCCAGCGGGTTCAAGGGGCCAGCAGTCGCCAGGACCTGAAGAGCGCCGTCGTTGACTCTGTAGAGACCAGGCTGACTGACAGGTAGCTCGACCTGCATCGCGCCTTTTTCGTCGGGCTCGATAACCAAGGATGTCTCTGTGCCGTCCGGAGCGACGACTTGAATCCTGCGTGCCGCCACGGTCAGGGAGCGGCGCTCGATAGATAGGGTTGCGCCCTCGATTTTGGCGCGCAGGTCTTCCTCTTCCAGCTCCGGCTCCTTCATCAGCCAGTGAGCAATCCGCCGCGTTAACTCACGCTGCGGTCCGCCACCGTCGTAGCCGCGGGCCCAAAGCCAAATGTGATCGCTGGCAAGCTGGGCGACGCGGCCGCTGCCAACACGATCCAGGATCAATAAGGGTTTCTGTTCGATTCCGCTCATCACCACCTCGCCCCGGCGGCTATCCAAATCGATCTGTCGCAACCAGTCGCCCCAGGTAGGAACCTCCTGGGCCGACGCCACGCCCGGTAGCCCGGTAGTCACGGGATGGCGCAAGCCCGTAGCGGTCAGGCGCGGGGTGAAGCGTTGCTGGAGAATGCGTCCGCTCGGTTCGCCCGGAAGGACCGCGCCCAGCGGCGTACGGTAGAGCGACAAAGGCGTGGCGAAAGCCGGTCCAACAGCCTCCAGCAGCGCGCCGCCTTCCTCTACGTACTGGGCGACATTGGCCAGATAGAGTTGCGGCAACACGCCGCGTCTCTGGTAGCGGTCGAAAATGATCAGGTCGAACTCCTTCAGCTTGACCTCGAAGAGTTCGCGAGTCGGGAAGGCGATCAGCGAAAGTTCGCGGATCGGCGTTCCGTCCTGTTTTTCCGGGGGTCTTAGAATTGTGAAGTGGACGAGATCAATTGAAGGGTCGGACTTCAGCAGGTTGCGCCAAGCGCGCTCACCGGCATGCGGTTCGCCCGACACCAGCAGCACCCGCAGTCTTTCGCGAACCCCCTGTACTTCCACCGCCGCTCGATTGTTGATGAGGGAAAGCTCGTCAGGCCCAGGGTCCACCTCGATTTCCAAAATGCTGCGGCCACGCCGGTCCAATGTGAAGGAGACATCCGACTCCTTGCCCAAAGGCACTAGGAAACTCCGGGGTGGCATTCCTGCCTGACGCAGGTGAACGAGCGCTTGTCCGCCAGGGGGCATGGCGGCTGTTTGCCCGGCCTCGTCCCCCGAAAGATCATCTACCCTGAGGGTGATCTTCTGCTCCTGGTCCACCAGGCTGTAAGCAGGGGCTTGGGTGATCGTGATGCGCCGATCGCCTTCGCCGCGCTGTCCGGTGAGCAGCACCTGCAAAGGCGCTTCCTCACCCAGCAGGCCCTGCACTGCATCCACGTCATGGATACGTCCGTCGCTCACCAGGAATACGCCTGCCAGTTGGCCCTGCGGCACTTCACCCAACGCCCGCCGCAAAGCCGGGGCGAGGCGCGTTCCGTCATTGTCCTGACCAAGGTCGCTTTCCAGCCGAAGGGTTCGAACCTCCAGGTTTGGCAAGGTATCGAACTGCGCCTGCAGATAGGCCTCGGCTTCCTGCAACTGATCGGGCCGGGGCGCGACCTGCTGGCTTGGCGTTTCATCCAGAATCATCAGGACAACGTTGGGAAGCCCCTCGCGTTGCTCGGCGATCAGCGAGGGGTTCGCCAAAGCAATCAGCAACAGCAGCGCGAACAGGGTGCGGGGCAGGCTGCCGCGCACCTGGCGTAAGAGGCAGAGCGCCGTGACGCCGAGCGATAGCGCGCCCAGGATCAAAAGCCAGGGCCATGGCAGCAACGGCGAGAAAGAAAGGCTGAGAGCATCGCTCATCACTGTCCCAACCTTTCCAGAATGAAGGGGACATGAACCTGATCGGCCTTGTAGTTCCCGGTCAGCGCATACATCACCAAATTGACGCCGACCCGATAGGCCATCTCGCGTTGGCGCTCGCCCCCGGGCGTTACCGGAAGGATCGGGGCGCCGCGGTCATCGATGGCCCAAGCGCCCGCCCAATCGCCGCTTGTGATGATGAGTGAGGCAACGCCGTCGTTCTGCTCTTCGCCGACGTTTTCGACCCAGGGCAGGCCGCCCTGCAAGCGTCCCGGAAAATCCTGCAACAGATAGAAGGCTTTGGTTAGCACGTGGTCGGGGTCTATCGGCGCAAGTGGCGGTAGGTCCAGACCGGCGGTTATGGCCCGAAGTGCCGCTTCGCCGGGTGTTAGCAGGCCGCCCAATCCGCGCCCAACCCGTTCCTCCTGCAAATCGAAGACGATGGTGCCGCCGTTGCGCATGTAGTCGGCAACGGCCTGTCTGGCCGTGGCATCCAACGGCCGTTGCTCGCGGGTAACCGGCCAATAGAGCAGGGGGAAAAAAGCCAGTTCGTCCCTGCCGAGCTGTACTGCAAAGGGTGCGGCCGCGGTGATCGAAGTGCGCTGGCGCAACACCAGCGTCAGGCCAGTCAATCCGGCTTCACTGACCCTGTCGATAGACGGCACGCCCGTCAGAACATAGGCGAGTCGCGTCTCGTTAGAGGCTTCCAACGCAAAGAGCTCCGGGTCTTGCGGGGTTCCCTCGTAAATACTTTGCTGGGCCAAGGCGCCAAAGGGCAGGGAAACCAGCAAAGCAAATCCAAGGACGGCGCCGGTCGCGCCCGCGGCAGTCAGGAATCGAGGTTTTTGCACCAGACCGCGCAGCAGCAACGCAATCAGAAGATCGAGAGTGGCCAGGAGCAGCGCGGCTGTTAACAGGGGCGTCAACAGGTTCGTTTCCTGATCCCGCTGATAAGTTTCTTGGATGACGCCGGCGGCTGTGACCTCAAAGGGTGCCAACTCGCTCAGGTTCGGTCCAAGATTCACGGCGCGCCGCTCCCCCTGCAAACCGTATAGCCCCGGCGGTGTGGCAGCAGATGGCTTCGTCGCGGGATCGGTCAGTTCGCCAGCCTCCGGCCAGGGCGCGACGACGTGGCCGAAGCCATTGAGCAACTGAATAGGCGGCAGGGATGTCCCTTCTGCCGAGGCTTCGACGCCTTCGCTGACCTCGACGATCCGTCGCAACATATCGACGAACAGCCCGGAAAGGGGAAGGTTGCTCCAGCTACTGTTGGCCGAGGTGTGGAAGAGCACCAATCTGCCTTCGCCTTGCGGAGCGGAAGTCACCAGTGGCGTGCCGTCTTCCAATCGTGCCCAGGTCTTGTTGGCCAAATCCAACGAGGGCTCTGCAAGCACTTGGCGTCCGATGGAAACCTCCGTGCTTCCTGCCAGGCCGTGGAACGGGCTGTCCGGCGGGAAATCGGCCAATGTCCCGCTCTGTCCCCAAGCCAGTGAACCAGTTAACAACCGATCCCCAGGGCGCAGCCGAACGGGAAGCAGTAGGGCTTGTGGGCTGCCACCGGTTGCAGCGACGGCATCCAGGAGCCGGGGGCCGGAGAAGCGAACCAGCAAGCCGCCCGCTTCGACCCAATCAACCAGCGTGTCGTGTTCCTCCGGGCTGAGCGTGCCGCTATCGGCGAGGATCAGCATAGAGAGATCGCGCGACAATAATTCCTCGATGCTGCCGCGCCGTAACTCGGAGAAGGGCGCCAACGCCTTTTCGAGGAAGAAAAGCTCTCCCAACAGAGGTTTGTCGGCCGCCAGTCGGTCAGGCGAGAACAGCCCCACCGGCCTGCGCCGCCAACGTTCGTCGAGTAGCGCAACACCCGCTGCGCTTCGCCCGCCAGCGGAAGCCAGCGAAAGCCGCACAGCCTCGTTACGCAATTCGATCGGCAAGTCGAAGGAAACACTAACCTCGCCCGCGTCGGGTTCGAACAGCGCTTCCGATCGCCCAAGGAGTCGGCCGTTTTCCGCATAGGCTTCAACCGCCACCGTTTCGGCCGCGCCGATCACGCTGCGTCGCACGACGGCGCCCAAATTCTGTGCGCCGTGCTCGGGCGGCAACAGGGTCTTGGCGAGTACGGTCGGTGGGTCACTGATCAGAGTCAGGGATCCCAACCTCTGGAGCGTCGTTGCCAGTTCGGCGGCGCCGTCGCTTGCCAATCCATCGCTCAACCAGAAGGCCTGCGTTCCCGCCTGTAGTGTCAGGCCGGTTAGGGATTCCAGCAATGCGCGCCGGTTTACGGGCCAGGGCTTGGGCTGCAATGCCGACAGACGTTCGCGGGCCTGCGCGGGGCTGAGTTGGTCGCTGATCAGGCCCGTTTGGCCACCGGTATCCTCAGCCGTCGTTGCCAGAATGACTTGGCGCTGCTGCCGCTCCGCGCGTTCAAGCAACTGGTTCCAGGACGTGACCCGGTCCTCCCACCGCGGTGCCGCAGACCAACCGTCGTCGATGACCAGCAGCAGCGGACCGCGCCCGGCGAGCCCCGCGCTGGGGTTGAATAGCGGCTCGGCGGCGGCGACAACCAGCAATGCGGCAATCAGCATGCGCAGCGCCAGCAGCCACCAGGGCGTGCGGGCCGGCGTTTCCTCCGTTGGCTTGAGCCCAAGAAGTAACCGCAGCGCCGGGAAAAGCTGCCGTTTGGGTGCAGGCGGCGTGACACGGAGTAACAGCCATAGCACCGGCAATGCGCCCAATCCCAGCAGCACCCAGGGTTGCGCGAAAGCGATGATGCCGAGGTTCAACATCAGAAGAACCTCCGCCGATTGGCCGAAAGTGCTTGATGCAGCGCTAGCAGTGTAGTTTCGGGTGCTCGTTCGGTAACATGCAAGCTATAGCCCCAACCGGCCGCGGCGCAGAAATCAACCAGGCTTTCACGCAATCTCTTTAGGCGTTCTATGTAGCGGGGACGGACGGCCTCGACGCGCGACAAAAGCCAGCTTTCCTCGCCCTCCAAACCCTCGAACCTTGTGCGCCCCTGGTAGGGCAACGCAAGTTCAGCCGGATCCAAAATCTGCACAAGATGGCCACGCAGACCGGACGCTAAAAAGTGACGAAGGCGCTGCTCAAGGTCGTCATATGGCATCAAGAAATCGCTGCAAAAAACCAACTGGGCGTTGCGGGGAAGGTGCCGCAGAGGCGGCAGGCCGCGGTCGGCTACAACAGACAGTTGGCTGGCCAAGTTCATGAGCGCGCCCCGACCGCTACGCGGCGACTGATTGCTGCCCAGCAAGGCCACGCGCTCCCCGGCGCGGATCGACAACACGGCCAGGGCCATCATCAACAGCTTGGCCCGTTCGCTCTTGAACGGCAGAGTATCGAGGGAACGCCAATCCATGGAGGCGGAAGCATCGACCCAGAGCCAGGCGGATTGCGCCGCCTCCCATTCCTGCTCGCGGATGTAAAGTCGGTCGCTCTTGGCGGATTGCCGCCAGTCGAGTTGTTGCAGCGAGTCACCCTGTTCGTACTGCCGGAACTGCCAGAAGGTTTCACCCTGTCCGACCCTGCGGCGCCCGTGAACGCCCTGCGCGACGGTGGAAGCGACCCGCTCTGCATTCAGTAGCAATGCAGGCAGCCGAGACGCAGCCTGTTCGCTCTGCTGGCGCAAGCGAAGCGCCTCGCGCCCGACACCCTCTCTGGTGTGCCGCTTATCCACGTCGTCCCGTCAGCGGTGTGGCGCCAAGAGGCGCCCGATGATGTCATCCAAGGTCACACCTTCCGCTCTCGCAGTAAAACTGAGTGCCATGCGATGGCGCAGCACCGGCGGGGTCAGGGTCACCACATCGTCGATGGAGGGCGCATAGCGACCGTCCATGACAGCAGCGGCACGCACCGCCAGCATCAATGCCTGGCTGGCGCGTGGTCCGGGGCCCCAAGCCACTTGATTTCGAACTTCCTCCAATTCGCTGTGCTCCGGCCTGCCCGATCGCACGATGGAAAGAATTGCATCGACCACCTTGTCGCCAACCGGCACCCGGCGCACCAGCGCCTGTGCCGCGATCAGTTCGGCGGGTGTCATGACGGCCTTTGGTTGCTTCTGTTCCGCGCCCGTCGTTTCGAGTAGCATTTGCCGCTCGGCGGCCAGATCCGGATGGTCGACGTCGATCTCCATGAAAAAGCGATCGAGCTGCGCCTCTGGTAGCGGGTAGGTGCCTTCCTGTTCGAGCGGATTCTGGGTCGCCAGCACATGAAAGGGCGTCGGCAGACCATGTGCCTGCCCAGCAACCGTGACGCGCTGTTCCTGCATCGCCTGGAGCAAAGCCGACTGGGTGCGCGGGCTGGCGCGGTTTATCTCGTCGGCCATGAGAAGCTGACAGAATACCGGTCCGGGGATGAAGCGGAAGCTGCGCCGCCCGGCCTCATCGGTCTCCAATACCTCAGAGCCAAGTATATCCGCCGGCATCAGGTCGGGCGTGCACTGAATACGTTTGTCGTCCAGCCCGAAGACGGTGCCCAGCGTCTCGACCAATCGCGTCTTGGCGAGCCCGGGTACGCCGATCAAGAGAGCGTGTCCACCGGCGAGCAATGTTATGAGGGTGCGCTCGACAACCTGTTCCTGACCGAAGATGACCTCGCCGACAGCTTGGCGAACAAGCCGCAGCTTGTTTCCCAGTGTCTCTACATCCTTCACGAGGTTTTCCTTCACGAGACCCTCTGGGCCATTGGTGTCGTCCGAATAATCACTTGTCTTCACGCTCGGCCTCCCACTCGTTTATCTTGCCCCTGTTTGCTTGCGTCAGTCTTCACCATATTCTTAAGCGAAGATGGCTAAAAGGGGGCGCATTAGTCGCCTTGGTCGCCAAGAGTTGATTAAAGGAGGTTCCAACCGGGCATGACTCAGGCAAAGAAAGGCCCGTTTTTTCGCGGCGATATCGACATGCGAATCGCACGTGATGGAACCTGGTTCTATAAGGGTACCCCCATAGAAAGAATGGCTCTGGTTAAGCTATTCGCGACGATTCTGAGTCGCGATGACGCCGGTGATTATTGGCTCAAGACGCCGGTGGAGGAGACGCGTATTCAGGTCGAAGATGCCCCCTTCGTTGCAGTGGAGTTGGAAGTCCAGGGGAGCGGCCGAGATCGTCAGCTCCGGTTTCGCAGCAACATCGACGAATGGATCGTGGCGGGCTCCGCACACCCGATTCGCGTCGTTGAGGATCGGGATACCGGCGAGCCAAGCCCCTATGTACGGGTGAGGCCGGGTCTGGAAGCGCTCATCGCCCGATCGGTTTTTTATCAATTGGCCGACCTTGCCGAACCCAGCCCGCAATACGACGGGCGTCTAGGTGTGTGGAGCGGCGGTGTGTTTTTCGATCTTGGGGAGAGCGAAGCGTGACCCCCGAGGAGATCGTCAAGCGTCTGTCGCGACCGCGCGTACGTTTCACCCGACGCGCGCCTCAAAGCGTGGAGGAGGATCACCCCAGTCGTGGTCATCCGAGTGCCGACCTTCCGAGAGGCGACCACGATCTGAACAAGGATTTCTATCCTCCGGCGGGCACGCTGATAGGCGCCGCTGTGCTGGTACCGATAGTTCAGCGCCGGGATCAAGTGCCAACCGTTCTGCTTACCAAGCGCGCTGACCATCTCCGCGATCACGCCGGTCAAATTTCCTTTCCCGGCGGGCGCATCGAAGACAGTGATGCCGATCCGGATGCGGCGGCCTTGCGGGAGACGGAAGAGGAGATCGGGCTACCGCCGGATGGAATCGAGGTTGTCGGGCGATTGGACACCTACATCACCCGTACCGGATTTGAGGTTACGCCGGTCGTGGGGCTGGTAGCCACACCCTTCAAACTAAAGCTGGACGCCTTAGAAGTGGCTGAGGCTTTCGAGGTGCCTCTGCGCTATTTCCTGGACCCTGCTAATCGCGAGGTTCACAGCCGTGTATGGCAAGGTCGCACGCGATTTTTCTACGTCTATCCCTACGAGAAGCATTACATCTGGGGAGCGACCGCTGGCATGCTATCGAATCTGGCGGAAATTCTCCGCGAGGATTAGTGGCCACAACCCATAAGGATCCGCGTCTGCTATGGAGCCTGTCGAAACGATCGCTCCCGAGGAATGGATGACCGCCGGGCCTGCCCGACAGGTAATTGAGGTGTTGCGGGCAGCGGGTGCCGAGGCGCGTTTTGTCGGCGGGTGCGTGCGGGATACGCTGGCTCACCGTCCGGTCAAAGATATTGATATTGCGACGGACGCCGTGCCCGAAAGGGTGTTGGCGCTACTGAATGCGGCCGGTATCAAGGTCGTTGCGACCGGCCTGGAGCACGGGACCGTAACCGCCGTCATAGGAAAACGGGCATTCGAGATCACGACATTGCGCCGCGATGTGGAAACCTTTGGCCGCCATGCAACGGTTGCCTTTACCCGGGATTGGACTGCTGACGCTGCCCGGCGCGACCTGACCATCAATGCCATGTCACTAACCCCGGAAGGCTTGCTATACGATCCCTTCGGCGGACGCGCCGATCTTCTTGCCGGTGTCATCAGGTTTGTTGGACAGGCGGCGCAGCGCATTCGCGAGGACTATTTGCGGATCCTGCGTTTCTTCCGCTTCTTGGCGCTTTATGGACGGGTTGCTCCAGATCCCGACACGCTGGCTGCTATCGAGGCCGAGCTTGCAGGTATCGAAAGTCTTTCTGGCGAGCGGTTGCGTAGCGAACTCTTGAAGCTCATGGCGGCAAGGGATCCGGCCCCGGCCCTCGAGTTGATGGTGCGCCATGGCGTGCTGGCGCGCCTCTTGCCGCAACCAGTGGGCCTTTCGGATCTCATAGCGGTCCTGGGATTGGAGAGAGCGTTCGGCGTGGAGCCGGACGAGCCAGACGCCCTCGTCCGGCTGGCAGCGTTGTTGCCGTCCCAAAGAGACGGGGCGATTGATCTTGCAAGGCGCATGCGATTCTCCAATCAGGAAAGCCAACGCCTCGCGCTGCTTGTTGCACCCCCGGTTGCACCGTCTCTGCCGGCCAGTGCGGCGACGTTGCGGGTGCTCTGTTACCGGACGGGCCGATCGGACGCGTTGGCGATATGCTTGCTGGCAGCTGCACGTCAAAGGGTCTCGCTGACTGCATTGACCGAAGCGCTCGACGTCATTCATGACTGGGACGATGACACACGGCTTCCCCTTTCGGGTGAAGACTTGCTGGCTTTGGGAGTGGCGCCGGGTCCGGAAATGGGGCGCTTGCTGAAGAAGGTCGAGGACTGGTGGATCGCCGAGGATTTCAGGCCCGACAAGGCGGCCTGTGTCGCAAAATCCAGAGAACTGCTGGCGGTGGGATAGGGAACGCAACTTGGCGCGCACTCCTAAGATAGCGATCGTAGGGTCCGGCATCGTTGGGGCGTCCATCGCGTGGCACCTAACTCGGTCGGGTGCCCAACCGGTCGTAATCGAAGCCGGTGAGGCCGGGGGGCTTGCGACCCGCAGTTCCTGGGCCTGGATCAATGCGAGTTGGGGAAACCCCGAGCCATATTTCCGCTTGCGGCATCGCTCCATGGCGATGTGGCATGACCTGGAGAGGGATGTGCCGGGGATTACCGTTGCCTGGGGTGGCGGCCTGATCTGGGACATGCCGACAGACGAACTCGACGCCTATGCCAGACAACACAGCGCCTGGGGTTACGGCGTAGCGCATGTCGGCGCGCTCGAAGCGCAGCGCATCGAGCCACAACTCGCTTCGCCGCCCGAACGGGCTCTTTATGTTGCGGAGGAAGGCGCCGTTGAGCCACTGGCCGCGACCCTGGCCTTGCTGGCGGCGGCAAAACGCCGAGGCGCAGAGATCATTCCCCGACAGCCGGTCCTGAATTTGGTGGAGCGGGCCGGCAAACTCGTTGGAGTCGAAACCAACGGCGGCATGATCGATGCCGATGAGGTTGTGTTGGCCGCAGGGGTCGCTACGCCCGAGCTCGCGGCCCCGATGGGTATCGAAATACCGATGACGGCTCCTCCAGGGTTATTGGTCGTTTCGAAGCCGCACTCCAGATTGTTGAACGGCCTTGTCATGGCGCCGGAGATGCATCTGCGCCAGACGGCAGACGGGCGTGTTATCGCGGGCGATGATTTCGGCGGAAGCGATCCGGGCGAGGACGCTCTGGCATCGGCACGCGCTGTTTTCGACCAACTGAAGAATCTGCTGCGCTCCGGTGAGACCTTGGAATTCGACCACTTCAGTCTGGGCCATAGACCCACGCCTGGCGACGGCTTTCCGGTGGTCGGGCGGCCACAGAGCATCGCCGGCCTCTATCTGGCAACAATGCACTCCGGCATCACACTGGCCCCGGCCGTTGGGAGTTTCGCAGCATCGGAAATCCTGACCGGTAGGCGCGACGTTCTGCTTGCACCCTTCGGTCCGGACCGATTCGCAGCCGGCAAAAATCAGTAGGCGTGGACCCGGAACACTGGATCGATATCGCCATGCCACGTTTCCTCGAACTCCTGCAGCTTGCGTTCGGCGGGCGTTACGCCGCTTTCCGCGATCTCCCGCAAGGTCCAGAGGTACTGGCGCTCATCTTCGCCTGTGCCGCTGATCCTTGCACGCCGCGCGAGTCCTTCCTCGGATATTTCCAGAATTTGCAAGGCCAGATCCTGCAAGGTTCCCTTTCGGAAGGGAGTCTTGAGCGCCCGTCGCGGCACCTCGTCGCGCAGGTCTTGGTGCTCTTGCGGCGTCCAATCCTTGATCAGGTCCCAAGCCGCCTGTTGGCTGTCGCTGTCATAGAGCAGGCCGACCCACAAAGCGGGCAGGGCACAGAGCGAGCGCCATGGGCCGCCATCGGCACCGCGCATCTCCAAAAAGCGTTTCAAGCGGACCTCGGGGAACAAGGTGGTTAGGTGGTCCGCCCAATCGGATATGGCTGGAATTTCCCCGGGCAAAGCCGGTAATTTACCCTCGAGAAAATCGCGGAAGGACTGGCCCGCGGCATCAATGTAGGCACCGTCGCGATAGACAAAATACATCGGTACGTCGAGAACGTGATCGACGTAGCGCTCGAAACCCATGCCATCTTCGAAAACGAAGGGCAGGATGCCGCAGCGGTCCGGGTCGGTATCGGTCCAGATATGGCTGCGATAGCTCAAGAAGCCGTTGGCTTTACCCTCGGTGAAAGGCGAGTTTGCAAAGAGTGCCGTCGCCACGGGCTGCAGCGCCAGGCTGACGCGAAACTTCTGCACCATGTCGGCTTCGCTGTCGAAGTCGAGGTTCACCTGCACGGTGCTGGTGCGCAGCATCATGTCGAGACCAAGTTTGCCGCGCCGCTGCATCTGCTTCTTCATGATCGCGTAGCGGCCTTTTGGCATCCAGGGAACGTCCTCGCGTTTCCACTTGGGATCGAAGCCCATGCCCAGCAGTCCGATGCCAAGCGGCTCGGCGATCTGCTTGACTTGATCGAGGTGGCTGTGCACTTCGCTGCAGGTCTGATGCAGGTTTTCCACGGGCGCGCCGGAGAGTTCAAGCTGACCGCCCGGCTCCAGCGTGATGTTGCACGCGCCCATCTTCAGGGCGATGAGGTTGCCGTTTTCGGTGATTCCTTCCCAGCCGAACGAGATTAGGCCTTCGAGGAGGGCGCGAATCGATTGCTCGCCGTCATGGGGCAGTCGTTGGAGATCGCTTAACCGGTAGACGAATTTTTCGTGCTCGGTACCAATTCGCCACTGATCTTTGGGTTTACAGCCCTCCGACAGGTACTCGATCAATTGGCTTTTAGACGTTACGGGCTCGCCCTTGGCTTGTGGTGGTGCGGACATTGGCGGGTTCTTGGCTCCCGAAAGGTTGCTGGTGAGCAGTCCGGTCCCGAGCGAAGAACGCCAAGCCGGTCGTTGCAATATGGTTATGCGGTCTCAGGCATCAACCTCACGTCCGAAATGCGGGTCGACGTTTCCAGTCGCCGAGCATCGATTGACAACAGGTCAACGCGGCGAGCGCCGCCGTATCGGCCCTAAGAATACGCGGCCCGAGACTTACAGGAGTAACAAAAGGGAGTTGCATCAGCGCGTCAAGTTCAGTTGGCGCAAAGCCGCCCTCCGGTCCCGTCATGGCTGCGAGAGGCCCAGGCACCCCAGCGATCTTTTGCAGCGCTTCGGTTATGGGTGTGGCATCGCCGGCTTCGGCGCACAATAAGAGCCGCCGCTCGCTGGGCCAAGTCTCCAGCAAGCGCGGCAATGTAATCGGCTCCCTTACATCGGGCAGGTCCAGGCGCTCGCATTGTTCCGCTGCTTCTTTCGTAGTGGCGGCCAAGCGGTCGCAATTGACGCGGGAGACATCGGTATAACGGGTCAACACGGGCTGGAGTCGGGAAACGCCCAACTCGGTTGCCTTCTCGGCGATGAAATCGATTCGCGCGCGCTTTACCGGCGCAAACACCAACCAGAGATCCTGGCTTCGTTCTTGAGGCCGGCGCTGTTCGTGGACCAACAAGGACACCCATCCCTTGCCAATCGCCTCTATCTCTGCGCGCCACTCGCCGTCCCGTCCATTGAAAACGCCCAGACTAACACCAGCCTCTAATCGCAGTACGCTGCGCAAGAAATGAGCCTGGGAATGATCAAGGCCGATGGTTGCGCCCGCCCGCAGGTCTTGCTCGATGTACAATCTGGTTGCAATCTTTTCGCTGGACATGGTCGCGCGACTTTCCTTAGACCCCGCTTCGGGGTTAGAGATTAGGCCATGAGTGTGCCCAACCCTTCAAGCAGTGCAAGTGACATCGTTGGCGATCACTGGTCTTTCCGGGTTTTGCCGCGCATGTTTCATCCTTATTTGCGCCTGACCCGTTTCGATCGTCCGATCGGCGCTTGGTTGCTTTTTTGGCCGGGGGCTTGGAGTCTGTCGCTAGCGACGGCGCAGGAGGCGCGCGCGCCCGATGTCTGGCTGCTGTTGCTTTTTGGCGTGGGTGCCGTCGTGATGCGCGGCGCGGGCTGCGTCATCAACGACCTTTGGGATCGCGATCTTGATGGCAAGGTGGCTCGGACGGCCTTGCGTCCCTTGCCCAGCGGGCAGGTCACACCGCGCCAAGCCCTGTTTTTCCTGGGCATTCTACTGCTGCTGGGCTTGCTTATCCTGTTGCAGCTGACTGCCACCGCGATCTTGCTGGGTGTTTCTTCTATTGCCTTGATCGTCGCCTATCCCTTGATGAAACGGGTGACCTACTGGCCGCAGGCATTTCTCGGCCTCACTTTCAATTGGGGTGCCCTGATGGGCTGGGCGGCGGTGACCGACAGCCTGACTTGGCCGCCGGTGGTCCTCTATTTGGGCAGCCTTGCCTGGACCCTTGGCTATGACACCATCTATGCGCACCAGGACCGCGAGGATGATGTGCTGGTGGGAATCAAGTCCTCGGCCTTGAAGCTGGGTGACCGGACACGGCCCTGGGTCGCTGGATTTTATGCTGTCGCGGTACTGTTGATGGCGGTGGCGGGCGGCCTGACCGGTCTGGGCTGGCCTTTCTGGCTGGCTGTGGCGGGCGTCGCCTTGCAGGCAGGTTGGCAGGTCTGGACGCTCGATATCGACAATCCCGATAACTGCCTGCTGCGGTTCAAATCGAACCGTTATTTCGGGCTCATCCTGTGGCTGGGCATCATCCTGTCGCCCGTCGTAACAGCATGAGCGCACAGGCTCCCCGCGCCTTCGTTCTCGCCAACACCATTCTAGAAGCGCCCGCACTCCTGCCCGAATTGCGCCTGCACCTTGCGAGCGAAGTGCTGCCCCTGTGGCAGGCAAGCGAGATAGCTTTGGAGGCCGAGGGCGTACCGCCACCGTTTTGGGCTTTTGCCTGGGCCGGCGGGCAGGGTTTGGCCCGCCACATTCTCGACCACCCGGAGATCGTCAAGGGACGTAATGTTTTGGATTTCGCTTCCGGGTCCGGCGTGGTTGCCATAGCCGCATGCATGGCGGGGGCTCGTCACGTAACGGCCAATGACATTGATCCCTTTGCCTTGGCGGCCATCACGTTGAATGCCACCGCCAATGACGTCGGGCTCACCGTTATTTCCGATGACCTGGTCGGGCGGATCGACCCGGCCTGGGCGGTCGTTCTTGCCGGCGACATCTGCTATGAACAAGCGCCCGCAGCCCGCTTCTTCGCTTGGCTTCAGGCGCTGGCGAGCGCTGGAGCCGTGGTGCTTCTCGGCGACCCGGGGCGAAGCTATTTGCCAAAAAGCGGCTTGGAGCGTGTGAACACCTATGCCGTTCAAACCACGCGCGAGCTTGAAGACAGCGACCTGCGAAACGCCGTCGTCTGGCGAGTCCTTCCAGTGGAATCGTGATCAGGTCAAGCGTGTCCGGCGCTACCGGATAGCATCGAGGGTTCAACGCCAAGTTTCCGGATCGCCGACTCCCATTTGGCGGCAATGTCCGGCCCGAAAACCAGGGCGTCGTCGGCAGCTACATTTAACCAGGCGTTCTGTTGTATCTCCGCATCAAGTTGGCCCGGCCCCCAGCCTGAATATCCCAAAGCCAGGAGTTTGAAGCGCGGGCCGGCTCCAGCGGCAATATCCTGGAGTATCTGGACGGTGGCGGTCAGGGCTACGTGTTCGTCCACCTGTAGCGAACCTTCTCTTAGATAATCCGGGCTATGCAGCACAAACCCTCTTTGCGTCTCGACCGGACCGCCGAAGTGGATGGAAATCGCGTCGGATGCCGCTTGATTCTCGATCTCGAATTGCTCCAGCAGATCATCGAAGGTCAGTTCATCGACCGCCTTGTTGATCACAAGGCCCATGGCCCCGTCGGCGTTGTGGGCGCAAATGTAGACGACACTGCGATTGAAACGCGGGTCGGACATGCCGGGCATGGCAATCAAAAGTTGACCGGTCAAACCGGTGTTCTTTGAATTGCCTTGGGCTTTGTCCGTCTTTTGGTTTTCTTGCTGGTCCGTCATGCGCGTCGATCCGTCACTGTCTTTTACCTAGATAATTCTCCATCCTTCCGCCGCAACACGCAAAAAAGTGACCTGACAGCGCAGGGCGTGTTGTTACATAACACTGACCAGCCATAGTTTAGCGGCAAGGAAGCAAAGTGACTACCACGGCAATGCGCAGCTTATTATCGGGCTCCTTTTGGATGTCAGCCCTCTTCTCGGGGCTTATGGTTATGCTGTTCGCCGGGAATCCCCAAGCGGCCAGCAGCCCTTGGGCCGCCAACGAGCAGGGTCGGGTACGGCTGATCACGGGTGTCGACAGCGTTGGCGATACGGGCGACCTCGCCGCCGGCCTTCACTTCGAGATGCAACCCGGATGGAAGATCTACTGGCGATCACCGGGTGATGCGGGCTATCCGCCGCAGGTTGATTGGAGCGGTTCGAACAATGTCTCCGCCGTTGAGATGGCTTGGCCGCTGCCTCATAGATTCGAGCTCTTTGGGTTACAGACCTTCGGGTATGGCGATGAAGTAATCTTTCCTTTGACCGTCACCTTACAGAACCCCGGTCAGGCAACGCAGTTGGTTGGCAGCGTCGACTATCTCACCTGCTCGGAAATTTGCGTCCCGCAGAGTGCGGTATTGGATTTGACCCTTCCGTCGGGTGACGGTGGGGAGGTTTTGGATAATCTGCTGATCAAGCAATACGAAAGTCAGGTGCCGGGGTCAGAAGCTGACGGGCTCACCTTGGAAACCCTTGCCTTGGCCGGGACCCTCAATGCGCCGATCATCGAGGCGACGCTGCGTTCCGACCAACCATTGGAGCGACCCGATCTGCTCGTCGAAGGCCCGCCGGGGTTTTTCTATGGCAAGCCTGAGGTGACGCTCAGCGATGCAGACCGCCAGGCTCTGATAAAGGTGACTGTTGGAAAAGGCAGTCTCGCCGAAGGTGTTCTGGACGGTAAACGACTCACTTTGACGGTAATGGATGGAGACCGGGGACTGGAACGTAGCTGGTTGGCGCGCTTTGGCGCGGGCACGGAGGTGTCGGGCGTGTTGGCGGCGCCCACGACCGAATTTGCATCCTTTGGGCTGTGGACCATTCTCGGCATGGCTCTGCTCGGCGGTTTGATTCTCAATGTGATGCCCTGCGTCTTGCCGGTCCTTTCCATCAAGCTCTTATCGGTGGCGAAGCAAAGCGGTCGGGAAACACGCGCCGTACGCATGGGCTTTCTGGCGTCCTCGGCTGGCATCGTGACCTCCTTCTTGTTGCTGGCATTTCTGGCCATTGGGTTGAAACAGGCGGGCTTGGCCGTAGGCTGGGGCATCCAGTTTCAGCAGCCGATTTTCCTCGCAGTCATGGCGTTCCTGCTTACGCTCTTTGCCTGCAATCTCTTCGGGTTTTTTGAAATTCCCCTCCCATCCTCGATGGGCAAGGTAGCGGCCGGGGCACGGCATGAGGGGGTCGTCGGCCACTTCATGACGGGAGCCTTTGCGACCTTGCTGGCGACACCCTGTTCGGCGCCATTCCTGGGCACTGCCGTGGGCTTCGCGCTGGCCCGAGGACCGGCCGAGATTCTTCTGATCTTCGCAGCATTGGGTGTCGGCCTGGCGTTACCTTATCTGCTTGTCGCGGCGCTTCCACAACTTGCTACGCGTCTGCCCAAGCCGGGGCCCTGGATGATCACACTGCGGCGACTTCTCGGGTTTGCGCTGGCCGGTACCGCCTTGTGGCTGCTTTCGGTGATGGCAGCGCAGATCGATCTTTATGCGGCGGCGGTTGTAGGAATCCTGTTGCTGCTGATCGGTTTTGTAATCTGGCGATCACGTGCGGGCCGTTTGCGTCGGGGCCTCGCGCTGCCAAGCGTGGCCGCGCTTGCTCTTCTGGTGGTAATGGTCAGTGCCATGATGCCCAGACCCGGGGGTCGGGAGGCTGTAGCAGCCGACGATCTCTGGGGTGATTTCAAGCAGGTGGAAATCGCCGAACTGGTGGCTGACAAGAAGGTTGTTTTCGTCGATGTGACGGCTGATTGGTGTATCACCTGTCAAGTTAACAAGACCCTGGTGCTGGGAAGATCTCCGGTTCTGGATGCCTTGCGGGCGGAGGGTGTTGTTGCCTTGCAGGCCGACTGGACCAATCCGGACGAAAAAATAGCGGCCTTTCTAGAGTCCTTTGGGCGTTACGGGATTCCATTTAACGTGGTTTACGGACCCGCTGCGCCGCAGGGGATACCCTTGCCCGAGCTTTTGACAGATGATGCCGTGCTTGAAGGGTTGCGCCAGGCGCGGGGCGGATGAGTATTGACCGGTCTGTACCTTTTGGTGGTCCTGGACCTAAACTTGGTGTGGCCTGTTTATAGATGGGTGCGCCTCCAAAGGGCAGCGACCAGTCGTTTTCAGTTTTAGCGTTTTGTAGAGAGGGGAACTTAGGATGATCAAGATAGGTGACGCGATCCCGGACGTTACGGTTAAGCATCTGGGCGCCAATGGCTTGGAAGATGTCTCGACCGGCGAGCTATTCGCCGGTGGAAAAGTTGCATTGTTTGGTCTGCCGGGGGCCTACACACCGACCTGCTCGGCTAAACATTTGCCGGGCTTTGTCGCACAGTACGATGCCTTGAAGGCCAAGGGCGTTGATAAGATTGTCTGCCTTTCCGTCAACGATGCCTTCGTGATGAAAGCCTGGGCCGAATCACAAGCGGCGGAAGGCAAAGTCGAAACCTTGGCCGACGGTTTGGCGGCATTTACCAAGGCTCTGGGGCTGGAGGCCGATCTGTCGGTCGCGGGTCTCGGAGTTCGCTGCCGCCGTTTTGCCTTGATCGCCGACAAGGGCGTGGTGACCTGGATAGCGGTCGAAGAGGCGCCGGGCGCTTTTGAGGTGTCGAGCGCCGAGGCGGTTCTCGCCCAACTCTAAGCCCGCTCGGATTGCAAGCGACGAGAAAGGCGGTTGCCGCGAGGGGCCGCCTTTTTCTTGAGCAATGCCGAAGCTTTGTCTAAGGCTGGCGAGCAAACCCAAGAACGTCAGGGACAGCTGCGATGAACGACGAGGATAAACTGATCGGCTTCGACGATTTTCTCAAGGTGGATATTCGTGTGGGGACGATACTACGGGCCGAGCCCTATCCCGAGGCCCGGAAGCCGGCGATCAAGTTGTGGATTGACTTCGGCCCTGAGATTGGCGAACGCAAGACAAGCGCCCAGATCACGGTGCATTACAAGCCCGAGGAGCTGCCGGGCCGACAGGTTCTGGGCGTCGTTAATTTCCCGGCTAAGCAAATCGGCAAGTTCATGAGCGAGGTACTTGTGCTGGGACTGGCTGACGAGAACGGTGCAGTGGTATTGCTGGCTGCCGACAAGCCAGTACCCAACGGATCTCGGATGCACTGACCCAAAGCGGCGCCTTTTACCTTTCTCTGCGTAAATCCGGTTCAATGGATGCGACGGGCCATGCTAGGCTGTGGCCATGAGTGAATCGGGGATCACGCCTACCATTACCGGCGAACAAGCTGCGGCCAATGCGGTTGATGCTGCTGGCGCTGCGATGGACCATGGCGCCGCACTTGGGCATCTGACCGGCCTTGCGATCGTCGTGGTGATCGCCCTGGCATGCGGGGTGCTGTTGGCCAGGATCAAGCAGCCTGCCGCTGTCGGTTATATTCTGGCGGGGCTTGTGATGGGCCCTTCGGCGCTGGGACTGGTTGAAAACCGGGAACTGATCCAGTTCATGGCCGAATTGGGGGTTATCCTGTTGCTGTTTCTGGTTGGCATGGAGCTTTCGCTCAAGACCTTCAGCCAGTTGTGGCGAATTGCCTTTGGAACCTTCGGATTGCAACTGACGCTGGGCCTTGCGGCGGCGTTTCTTGTGGGCCTTATCCTCGGATGGGATACGCCGGAGACGCTTGTGTTGGCTTTCGTCCTCTCGCTCTCCTCGACGGCAGTTGCAATCAAAATGCTTGAGGATCTCGGTGACCTTGAGGAACGCAGCGGGCAGATCGCCGTTGGTGTCCTGATCGCCCAGGATCTGGCGGTGGTCCCCATGATGCTGGTGATCGCCGCGTTCGGTAGCGGCGATGGGCTTGGTTGGGGCATTGCCGGAAAGCTGATTCTGGCTCTGGGCATCATGGCGGTGCTGGTGTTCGTACTTTTGCGTCGCGGCCCGGTGCAACTGCCTTTCAGTGCGATTATTACCAAGAACCCGGATCTGAGGGTCTTGGGCGGCATTACTTTTTGCTTTGCCGCCGCCGCGATTTCAGGACTGATTGGTCTTTCCACGGCCTATGGCGCTTTCTTGGCGGGGCTCGTTATCGGCAACTCACGCTCCAGCCACGAGATGCAGCAAAGCATCCTGCCCGTGCAATCCATCCTGGTCATGGTTTTCTTCCTGTCGATCGGCTTGCTGATCGATCTTGATTTCATCGTCGACAATCTGCTGTTGGTCTGCCTGCTCGTACTGCTGGTCTTGCTTGTCAAGACGGCGGCCAACATCGCATTCCTGCGTCTGCTGGGAGAATCCTGGGAGTGCGCGGTGGTGCCGGGTGCTCTGCTCGGTCAGATAGGCGAATTTGCTTTCGTGCTCGGGGCTCTGGCCTTGGCCTTTGGACTTTTGGGCGACGAAACCTATCGCCTGATCGTGGCGGTTACGGTGCTCAGTCTCGTTTTTTCTCCGGCTTGGATGGTGGTGGCGCGCCGAACACTGCGCTACTCCCTGGCTGGCGTTTCGTCGGGCCGCGAGTTGTTTCGCCTGATCCTGCAGCCAGAGCGTAGCGAAATATTGAAGCTGGTCGCGCGGCTCTCTGCGCTGTTTGGCTGGAATTCTTCCGTTAAATCGGAAGACCGTGACGATGACCCGAAATACGACAACCTGGATGACGAGGCCCGAGCGAAGGACGCCGCTAGCGGGTTGCCCCCAATTCCCTTCTGATGCCCGATTATCGTCTCGAAGAGGTTTGGATCGAACGCGGCCTGTCACCAGTGGCGGGTGTGGATGAAGCTGGGCGCGGGCCTTTGGCCGGACCGGTTGTGGCCGCCGCGGTCATTCTGGATATCGCGGTGCTCGACCCACGGCTCCTTGCCCAGTTGAATGACAGCAAGAAGTTGAGCCCCAGCAAGCGGGAAAGCTTGAACCAATTTCTCCAAGGGAATGCCTGCGTCGGGGTCGGGCAGGCATCTGTCGAGGAAATTGATCGCATTAACATACTCCAGGCCACGTTTCTGGCGATGCGCCGCGCGGTTGCCTCCCTGCCGTGCAGACCTGCGGCTTTACTGATCGACGGGAACCGCTTGCCGCCGGAAATAGGATCTCCTGCCGATACCGTGGTCAAAGGCGACAGTCGAAGCCTCTCCATTGCCGCGGCCTCGATTGTCGCGAAGGTAACGCGCGATCTGGAGATGGATCGTTTGGCGGAGCAGTTCCCGGGTTATGGCTGGGAACGCAATCGCGGCTATGGCACGGCGGACCATCTAGCAGCGTTAAAATCCAAGGGCGCAACCTTGGCACATCGCCGTTCTTTTCGACCGGTTTTTGAGAGTCTTTCCATAACTCACTGAGTCAGAAAGACTCTTGACGTAGAATCCCGCATCAGTGAAGATTCCTCATCAAGCGAACAACAGAGACAACAACGGGGAATTTATGGGCATGTCTGTGCAGGGCAGCATGCCCCTGGGCGAAGTTCTCGTAGGCGACTGTGTTGAGATCATGAAGGGCCTGCCAGCAGGCTCAGTCGATATGATCTTTGCCGATCCGCCATACAATCTGCAGCTCGGGGGAGAACTGACGCGGCCGAACAACAGCCGCGTCGATGGTGTCGAGGACTCTTGGGATCGTTTCGACGATTTCGCAGCCTACGACCATTTCACCAATGCCTGGTTGCGCCAGGCCAGAAGGCTGTTGAAGCCCGATGGCACGCTTTGGGTAATCGGGAGTTATCACAATATTTTCAGGGTCGGTGCGGGTCTTCAGGATCTGGGCTTTTGGATTTTAAACGATGTGATTTGGCGCAAATCCAATCCGATGCCCAATTTTCGAGGCCGCCGTTTCACCAATGCGCATGAAACCTTGATCTGGGCCTCCAAGGACCAGGAGGCCAATTACACCTTCAACTACCGCTCCATGAAGGCGCTGAACGAGGATCTGCAAATGCGCAGTGACTGGTTCATCCCGATCTGCGGCGGCCAGGAGCGTTTGCGCGACAGCGAGGGCAAGAAGGCACACTCCACGCAAAAGCCCGAGGCATTGTTGCATCGCTGCCTGCTGGCCTCGACCAAACCTGGAGAGGTGGTGCTCGACCCCTTCTTCGGCAGCGGAACCACCGGCGCGGTGGCCCGAAAGCTCGGTCGTCGCTGGGTCGGCATAGAACGCGAGGAGAAATATGCGGCCGTGGCCCGGAAGCGCATATCGCGTGTTCAGCCGGGCGATCCGGAATCGCTCCAAATCACCGAAAAACGAGAGCAGAAACGCGTTCCCTTTGGCTGGTTGGTCGAACGGGGGTTGCTGGAGGCCGGGACCACGCTGGTCAGTTACAACGGACGCTACCGGGCCAAGGTTCGCTCCGACGGCACTCTGGTGACCGAAGGTTTTTCAGGCTCCATCCATCAGGTTGGAGCACACGTCCAGGGCGCCCCAGCCTGCAATGGCTGGCAGTTCTGGTGCCTCAATGCCGAAGGCAAGCGTGTCCCCATCGATGTTTTGCGCGACAAGCTGCGCGCGGAGTTGAACTGAACGATCCGGCGGTTACTTTGCCGTCAGCACGTGCTTGACGATCTTGCGCATCAGGCTGGGTAACGCTTGATTGCCGAGATCGTCGAGGCGGCACCAGAAGGTGTCTTCCGGCGCCGCGGACTCTTCCACGTCAGCGCTCCAGATTTCCAGCTCCAGGCTGAAGTGGGTGAAGACGTGCCTTACCCGGCCTCGCAAGGGGCTCCAGTCCAGAGCCAAGGGGGCGGCGTTTGCCGCTGCATTCTGACTGGGCTTGTCTTCTCGCCAATCTGTTGAGGGAATCTCCGTCATCGATCCCAGCAGGCCTTTCTCCGGGCGTTTGCGTAGGAGTACGCGGCCTTGCGCGTCGGTGATCCAAAAGGCGATGCCATGGCGTGTCGGTCGTGCCTTCTTCGCGGCCTTGCGTGGTAGCTCGGCGGCAATCCCCTGGGCGCTTCCTTCGCAAAACCGGACAAGGGGGCAAAGCAGGCACCGGGGCCGTGCCGGCTGACAGACCGTCGCGCCAAGGTCCATCATGGCCTGGGCGAAATCACCTGGTCTTTGCCGGGGGGTGATCTCGGCGACGAGACGGCGCAATACCGGCTTGACGCCCGGCAAGGGCTCCGTGATCGCATAGAGTCGGGAAGTGACGCGCTCGATATTCCCATCCAGGACCGCCGCCGGGCGATCAAAGGCAATGGCCGCGATGGCGGCAGCGGTATAGTCGCCGATGCCGGGCAGTGATTTGAGTCCGGCCTCGTCGTCGGGGAAACGTCCATCGAACTTGTCGGTGACCATCTGCGCCGCCCGGTGCAAGTTGCGCGCACGGGCGTAGTAACCGAGCCCGGCCCATTCGGTCAGAATCTCCTCTAGGGGGCTGGCGGCCAACGCCTGAACACTTGGCCAGCGCGCGACGAAACGCTCGAAGTAGGGACCAACGGTAACAACAGTGGTTTGCTGAAGCATGATCTCGCTTAGCCAGACCCGGTAAGGATCCGGTTTCGCGCCCGGCGGCGCACGCCAGGGCAGGCGTCGGGCATGACGGTCGTACCAAGCCAGCAGCGCGCCAGGAAGGTCCCGGTTGTTCTTGGTCATTGTGGTATTGCTTGTGGCGCTTTCCATGTCGCTGGCAATAATGGGGGCGGCGCGGTTCCAGGGAAAGGCCAAGGGTGATCGAAAAGTTCGGAAATAGCGGATTATCGAAGCGACGCGGCGGCGGCTGGCGCAGCCTTGGTGCGGCGGGAGCGGGCATCGCCCGAAAGGCATTGGGCAGTAAAGGCCGCGCCTTTGCGGCTTTCCTGACCGATTGGCCGAGCATTGTCGGCGAGGAAACCGCGCGCCATTGCTTGCCGGTGTCTCTGCGGTTTCCGGATCGGGAGATTCGTCGCGACGCTGTCTTGACCCTGCGGGTGGAATCCGGCGCCTGGGCAGCGGAACTGAGCCATAGTCAAGATGTCGTGCTAGAGCGGATCAACGGGTATTTCGGTTACGGTGCGGTTGCCAAGCTCCGCCTTCAGACAGGCCCTTTACCGGGGCAACGCACCAAATCCGAGGGTAGAGGCAATCCAGACCCCTGGGAAAAGGCTAAAGCATCCAGGCCGTTGACGCCTGCGGAGGAGCAAAAGCTGCAGGCTCTTCTTTCGGAGGTGGAGAATCCCGAGTTACGGGCGTCGCTCGAACGCTTGGGCCGCCAACTGCTCGCGCGGCGGTGACCTCGCGAAGAGTTAAGTTGCAAACCTGCCGCAAACCTGCCCCATTCCCTCTTTAAGAGGGGAATTCCTGTGGATAAGACTCGTCTTGAGGAATCTCCTGAACCGGAATAGCATCCACAATATATGGTAGGTGAACGATGAAAAGACGGCAGATCATGTTGGGAACGGCGGCACTGGCGACCCTCGCGGTGGGTGGCGGTGCCTTCTTGATGCCGAATCCGGCACGGGCGGAAGAGCAGGTTTTCGAGGATGATCGTATTTTGGGCGACCCTGCTGCGCCGGTCACGATCATTGAGTACGCGTCATTGACCTGTCCGCACTGCGCCAGGTTCCATTCCGATACACTGCCGCCGCTCAAGGATAGTTGGATCAAGGACGGCCGGGCGCGTTTGGTATACCGCGATTATCCGCTGGACAGGGTCGCTTTGACCGGAGCGATGATTGCCCACTGTTTCGATGGTGACAGAGCTTATTTCGCGTTTGTCGACATGCTTTACCAACAGCAGGCGCGGTGGTCTCGGGCGGAGAATCCCCTGGAAGAACTGGCGTCCCTGGCGAAAATCGGCGGCATGAGCCGCGAGCGTTTCGACGCCTGTCTGCAGGACGAAGCGCAGTTAAATCGGATCCTTGAAAAACTCAAGCATGCGCAAGAGACCTATAAGATCGAGGCGACACCGAGTTTCGTCATCGGCGGTGAGGTCTATCGCGGGGGTCGGTCATTTGAGGATCTCGAGAAAATCCTGGAAGGCGTTGCGCCCAAAACCTGAGGAGGGGATGCCGCCCGTCCCGGCGGCGTCTCATCGTCTCTGGCGCTCTTGGTGATGCGGCGACCGCACCTTACGGGAGAAGCGGGATGAAGCGGCAACGAGGCTAGAGACAGGAGAAGGATCAGGGTGCATTTCACCAAGCTGCGCCTTTCCGGTTTCAAATCCTTCGTCGATCCGACGGAGGTCGTGATCGAGCCAGGAATGACTGGTGTCGTCGGTCCGAACGGCTGTGGAAAATCGAACTTGGTCGAGGCTCTGCGCTGGGTCATGGGCGAGACGTCCGCCAAGCGGATGCGCGGCGGCGAAATGGACGACATGATCTTCGCCGGTACGTCAAGCCGCCCGGCACGCAATTTGGCCGAGGTCGCCCTGACCATCGACAATAGCGATCGCAGCGCTCCGCCGCAGTTCAACGACAGCACCGAACTGGAAATCGTGCGGCGCATTCAGCGCAATTCCGGCTCCAACTACAGGGTTAACGGCAAGGAGGTACGCGCGCGTGACGTGCAGCTGCTCTTCGCAGACCTAGCCACCGGTGCTCATTCGACGGCAATGGTTAGCCAGGGCCGTGTCAGTGCCATCATTTCCTCCAAGGCCACGGATCGGCGTATTTTGCTCGAAGAGGCGGCGGGAATCACCGGGTTGCATTCGCGCCGTCACGAAGCAGAGCTTCGACTGCGCGCCGCCGAAACCAATCTGGAGCGTCTCGATGATGTGATTGGCGCCCTGGAAGCTCAGCTTGCCGGGCTGAAGAAGCAGGTTCGCCAAGCCAGCCGATATCGCAACATCGCCGAGCAGTTGCGCCGCACCGAAGCGCTGTTGCTGCATTTGGACGCGGAGGCCGCGACCGCGGAACAGGGGCGGGCTGAGGAGCGCTTGGAGGCGGCTCGCGAGCGTGTTGTAAGCCTCACCGAGGAAGCTGCCCGCCGTAGCAGTCTGCAAGCCGATCTCGCGTCCAAGCTGCCGTTGCTTCGTCAGGCCGAGGCGGAAGCCGCTGCGGCACTGCAGCGCTTGGTACTGGAGCGTGACAGCCTGCAGCGCGAGGAGCAGCAACTGGCCGAGGCGGTGCAAGCGGCGCGCGAGCGTCTGGAGCAGTTGGATCAGGATTCCCAGAGGGCGCAGGCTGTCACGGCGGACGCAGCCGAGGCGCAGCAGCGCCTGGATCTGGAAGTTACAGCACTTCAAGACGCTTCCTCCGGCGAGGCCGAGGCAGAGAAGGCGGCCCGCGAACACTTGGAGAAAGTCACCGTCGAGGCAGCGGAAACGGAAGAAAAGTTGGGTGCGCTCAATCAGCGGATCGCCGCCGATGCCGAGCGTGCGGGAGCGCTGGAGCGTAGGATCGACGAACTGGCAACTCGGTTGGCAAGACTAACCCGGCAACGCGAGGAGACCGAGGCGCAGCGCGAAAGGGTCGCTGCGGACACCCTGCCAGAGGGCGCTTTGGCGGCGGCGGTGCAAGCACGCGAGACGGCGGAGCGGCGCCTTGCGGACCTGGAGAAAATGGTTGAACGGATCGAGGTGGAAGCACTGGAAGTGCGTGCTTCGGAAACCAAGGAGCGGGAGGCTTTCGAGACCCTGCGCCGTGATCTGGAAAAACGCGAGGCCGAGGCCGCCGCGCTGGCAGCTTTGGTTGAACCGGATGAAGGCGATATCTGGGCGCCCTTGATCCACACCGTCAAAGTCGCGGCCGGATTTGAGATGGCGCTGGGCGTGGCGCTGGGCGACGAGCTTGACGCCTCCGGCGACGAGGCGGCACCCGCGCATTGGCTTGAATTGCCGCCATTGGATAGGCCGCCTGCCTTGCCGAAGGGTGCCGAACCTCTATCCGGCCGGGTAAAGGGTCCAAAGGCCTTGACCCGGGCGTTGTCGCAGATCGGCGTGGTTGCGGATAAGGCAACTGGCCGACGCCTTCAATCGGCACTCCAGCCAGGCCAGCGGTTGGTGACTCGCGATGGCGACCTCTGGCGCTGGGACGGCTACACGTTGCGACAGGGTGCGCCCACGACGGCGGCGCAACGCCTGCAGCAACGCAATCGGCTTGGTGAAGTGCGCGCGGAGATCGAGGCGGCCCTTCAGACCGTCACGACCGCGGAGCAGCGGTTCAAGGCAGCCAGCGCGAAAGTCGCAGCCGTGGTTGAGAAGGAGAAAGAGCTGAGGGAAGAGCAGCGCGCCGCCTTCCGGCAGGTCGGTGAAGCCCGGCAGGCGGAAAATCGGTTGGCGCAGCAAGCCTCGGCTCTGGCGGCTCGTCTGGCGAACCTAGAAGAGCAGCAGGCACGATTGCTGGCTGAGCAGGAAGAAACCGGCCAGGCTCTCTCGATGGCTCGGTCGGATCACAAGGAGCTGCCGGATTTAGCCGCCGAGCGGGCGCGGGCGAACGATTTGCGTGCGGACCTGGCGGAGCGCCGGGCCCGGCAAAGCGAGGCTTTGGCGACTCTGAACCGTCTGACGGCAGAGGCTGGGCAGCGTCGCTACCGACTGCAATCCATCGAAAGCGAGCGCAAGGGCTGGATCGATAGGACCGAGGCGGCGGCCCGGCACTTGGCCGAGTTGAGCGAACGTCGCCAGAAGGGCGAGGCCGAATTGGCGAGGCTGCAAACCCGACCGGAAGGGTTGGCGGAGCGCCGCGGGCTGTTGGCGGAGAAGATAGAGGTCGCCGAACAGGGCCGACGCGAGGCCGCGGACGCGTTGGCGTTGGGCGAGTCGGCTCAGGCCGAGGCGGACCGCGGCGTAAAGGCGGCGGAGGCCGATCTGGGAACGGCCCGGGAAGACCGAGTTCGTGCCGAAGGATTGCTCGAACAGGCGCAGGCCACGGTAAGGACCCTGGAACTGCGGGTTGAAGAGCGCTTGGAGGCGCGTGTCGAATCGCTGCTGGAAGTGGCCGAATTTGACCCAGGTCAGGAGCTGCCGCCCCGTCACGAGATCGAAAGTCGCCTGCAGCGTTTGCAAAGGGAGCGCGAGAACATCGGTCCGGTAAACCTGCGGGCCGAATCGGAAGCCGCCGAGCTGCAGGAGCAGATTGAGGGGATGCAGAACGAACGCGATGACCTGATCGCCGCCATCGGCAGGTTGCGCCAGGGTATCTCAAGTCTCAACAAGGAGGGTCGGGCACGCCTCCTCAAGGCGTTCGAGCAGGTCAATGAGCATTTCCAGGAACTCTTCGTGCGCTTGTTCGGCGGCGGGCGAGCGCATCTCGCCCTGACGGAGGCCGATGACCCCTTGGAAGCAGGCTTGGAGATCATGGCAAGCCCTCCGGGTAAACGTTTGCAGGTCATGTCCTTGCTTTCGGGCGGCGAGCAGGCCTTGACGGCTTTGTCGTTGTTGTTCGCCTGCTTCCTCACGAATCCGGCGCCGATCTGTGTTCTGGACGAGGTGGACGCACCTTTGGACGATGCGAATGTGGATCGATTCTGCTCCCTTGTTGCGGAGTTGGCGGAGCAGACCGAGACGCGCTTTCTCGTCGTCACCCACCACCGTATGACAATGGCTCGCGTGGATCGTCTGTTTGGTGTCACAATGGCCGAACGTGGTGTGTCTCAGTTTGTGTCCGTTGATCTTGAGGCAGCAGAGGCGCTGCGCGAAACTGCGTGAGCTTGAAAAGGGCTCTTGGGCTGTCATGTCGCAGTCGGCTTTTTTGGTGGTTTTTGCCCGGATTTCAGCCATTTTCGGGCAGTTCGGAGTGGCGGCCTTTGGGTCTTGACAGGGGGTAGGCCTCTCCGTAAGGTTCGCGCGCCTTTGATGAGGCGATTGGCAGGTGCTAGTTTGGTGTCTGTCAGAGGCGGGGGCGGCAATCCTTTCCGAAGGGTCGCAAGGCCGCTCGAAGGAGTGGATGGGGAAGCAGCCCAAAGAAAGTCAGTCGCGTACGTCATTTGACTCGCGGCTGCAAAGCGCCAAAGAACGGCTGGAAGGCCGGACTCGTGGCGCAGGTGCGGGCGGACGGCTCAATTCGCGCGGCATGGGTGTGGGGTTCCGCATCGTCGTCGAAATGATCGTCTCGCTGGCCGTCGGGGTCGGGATCGGTATCGGACTCGACCAGTGGTGGGGCAGTACGCCTTGGATGTTGATTGTTTTCTTCATCTTGGGATCAGGTGCTGCCTTTATGAATGTTATCAGGGTCGCCAGAGACTACGACCGGCGAATTCGCGAAGAGCGCGAAAAGCGGGTCGGGGGCGACGAGAGAAGGTGAGGGTGTCTCGTGGCAGTTGAAGGCGGCGGCATCGATCCAATTCACCAGTTTGAGATTGTTTCCCTGGTGCCGATTCATGTCGGGGGACTGAATCTCTCCTTCACCAATTCCTCCATGTGGATGGTGATCGCAGCGCTGATTTCCAGCGCTCTGCTGATTCTGTCCATGCGCGGCCGCGCTTTGGTGCCCGGCCGCTGGCAATCGGTGGCGGAAATGCTTTACCAGGTCGTCGCCAATATGGTGCGCGACAATGTCGGTTCGGAAGGTCGCAAGTACTTTCCCTTTATCTTTACCCTTTTCATGTTCCTGCTGATCGGTAATGTGCAGGGTCTGATCCCGGGTTCTTTTACCTTTACCAGCCACCTGATCGTGAACTTCGCCCTGGCGTCGGTCATCTTTGTAGCGGTGACGGTCATCGGCATTGTCCGTCATGGCGCGCATTTCCTGCGGCTCTTCTTTCCTGAAGGTGCGCCGCTTTGGACCGCCGTCATTCTGGTGCCGATCGAGCTGGTTTCCTATTTGTCGCGGCCGATCAGCCTTTCAGTGCGTCTCTTCGCCAACATGTTGGTGGGGCACACGCTGCTGAAGGTCATGGCCGGCTTCGTGATTATGATGGGTTTCTTCGGTGTCGTGCCGCTGGCGGTTCTCGTCGGCATCACCGCCTTGGAAGTCCTGGTTGCAGTGTTGCAGGCCTATGTCTTTACGATTTTGACCTGCATCTATCTGCATGACGCGATCCATCTACACTAATGATCGTTGTTGAGTATCGTCACTTGGGGGCAAATGCCCTTCGTGTTTAACTGTTCCGCCTGCCAGGCAAGGAGTAGGGACCATGGAAGTAGAAGCAGCTAAAGTAATCGGTGCGGGACTCGCCGCTATCGGCATGATCGGCGCCGGTATCGGTGTGGGCAACGTGTGGGCCAGCTACATGCAGGCCATCGCGCGCAACCCCGCTTCGAAGGAAGAGATCGGCGCAAACATCTGGATCGGCTTTGCCGTTACGGAAGCTATCGCGCTCTTCGCGTTGATCGTTGCTCTGATCGCTCTCTTCGTCGTTTGAGCGGTGGCGCTTATGGCCCGGCGGGCTCGCCCGACGTTTCATATCGAACGTCGCCGGTTGAGCCGCCGCAGGGCTGTTGACGCAATGCCGTTCGACGTTCTCGTTGTCAGGAGTGCGTGATGCCGCAATTTAATCCTGAGTGGTTTGCCAGCCAGATTTTCTGGCTCACCATCGTTTTCGTGGGTCTTTACCTGCTGCTATCCAAACTCGCGATCCCCAGGATTGGCGAGGTGTTGGAAGAGCGCCAGGCGAAGGTTGAAGACGATCTGCGCAAGGCTGAAGAGCTGAAGAGAAGCGCCGAAGCCGTTCTCGAGGAGTATGAGGCGGCCGTGGCCAAAGCGCGGGGTGAGGCGCAGGCCGAGCTTAAGAAGGCGGCGGACAAGGTCCAGGCGGATAGCGCCAAGCGACATGCCGACTTTGGCGCTAAACTGAACGCGCAGACGAAGGAAGCCGAGGACCGGATTGCCCGCGCCAAAGCAGAAGCGCTGTCCGAACTTCAGACCGTTGCGGTTGAAGCGTCGATGGCAGCGACCGAGCGTTTGTTGGGCAAGAGCGTGACGGCAAAGGACGCTGAGAAGGCCGTTGCCGCGGTGCAGGGTTGATGCCTGCCGCGTCGGGTCGATAGAGGAAGGTAGAGATGTTTAGCTCTCCGGAATTCTGGGTTGCAGCCGCGCTGGTCATCTTTATTGGCCTGGCGGTCTGGAAGGGTATGCGTCCGCTCCTGGATTCGCTTGATCAGCGCTCCGAGAAGATTCGTAACGAGCTCGATGAGGCCCGTAGCTTGCGTGAGGAAGCGCAAGCGCTGTTGGCCGACTACAAGCGCAAACAGCGCGATGCTTTGGCCGAGGCCGAGCAGATCGTCGATCACGCCAAGCAGGAAGCCCAGCGTCTCGCGAAAAAGGCCGAGGCCGACCTCAAGGAACAACTGGCACGTCGCGAGCAGCAAGCCCTCGATAAAATCGCGCAGGCCGAACAGCATGCGCTGCGTGAAGTCAGGGACCAAGCAGTCGATCTGGCTATCGCGGCGACTGCCAAGCTGGTTGAAAGCAAGCTAACCGACAAGGATGCGGGCAAGCTGGTTGATGACAGCATTGCGGGCCTGGGATCCAAGCTGAACTGATCTCGCCTGTACAAGGGCAGCAGGTTAAGAACGCGGCTTTCTCCGAGCCGCGTTTTCTTTTTTCTTATCGCGTTATTTTGAAGCGGGCCGGCGGGTACAAGCGGTTGCCACCGCCAGAGGGCTGTGCTTCCATGATGCTGTATCCATAGGTTAAGCGCAAAGAACCGCCGAAGAGCGGCGCGCTTAGAGGTGCGAGCAATAGTATTGCCGTGCCGAGGGGGGCTGGATGAAGATTCTCATCCTTGGGACGCCGAAATCCGGGACAACGGCATTGTTCGATGCTGTTTGCGGTAGCTTTTCCTCTGCCCTGCACGCCTTTGAACCGGTAACGCTGAGCGATCTTGCGCAAAGAAATGAACACCTTGTTTGCAAGTTTCTGCGGCTGTTCACTTATGACGGCGGCGCAGAGAATTTCGATAGGGTGATCCTGGCGGTCCGCAATCGCTTCGACTTCCTGATCAGCGCTTTGTTCTTTGCCCCGTCGATCTGCCATGGCTTTACCGATAACGCCGCGGTCGACAGGTACTTGGCCTGTATCGACAAGCTCCGCGCGGGCAAAGCCGACGTGACGGACCTATGCAACCTGTTGAGCGACATCAGCGAAATCGATCAATTGGCCTACCTGCGCGATATCTCCGACAAGCTGTTGCATATTCAGGTCAGCCTTTCCGGATCGAAATATCTGGTCGTGCGCTACGAAGACATCATGGCCGGTCAGTACGATTCCCTGACGCAGTTTCTCGAGCGCCCGGTCGGCGCAGCCGGCCCAGCGGTCGGCTGGTCAGATTATATTAAACGCACCACATCGATTCAAAACTGGCCACGGTACTTTTCACGGCGCGACTTCCTGAAGTTCTCCGAAGCGTTTGAAGGCTTCCATGATCACTATGGGTACCGCTTGGAACTTTGTTCGGGTGCTTCGCGATCTGCCTCGTGGGACGAAACCGGCGCTTATGTGACCAAGGTCGTCAACCGCTTTCGCCAGGAGAATGCTTTGCCGCCCTATCGTTCCGGCAGTCGCCGCTTCGCCGGGACGAGAGATTACGAGCGGGCCTTTCTTGCGCTGATGCGAGAGGAGAACCTGGAAGAGGCGGTCGGGTTCGTCGACGAGGCAATCCTGCAGGAACCGGAAATTGCGGGCTATCATCGCCTCAAGGCGCGAATTTTGCTGGCGCTTGGCCGCAAGGCATCGGCCGAGGCGGTGGCGACGGCTGCACTCAACCTTTCTCCCAAAAGTACGGACTTGCTCGCCTTGTTGCGCGATCTTGCCGTTGAGCGGAGTGATAGGGCGGCCGAGCTGGCGTTCCATAGGGACCTCGCCAAGCTTGAAGACAAGGAAGCCGCCTGGCGCCGGTTGATCTTCCTCCTGATCCGGGAGCAAGCCTTTGACGAGGCTCTGTTGTGCTGCGAGGAATTGCTGGGGCGATTTCCGACCAACTCCGCATACTGGCAGGGCTATGCGCGGGTGTTGCTGCACTGTAGTCGCCACCGGGATGCGTTACAGGCCGCCTCGAAGGCCTTGGAACTCAGCCCTGACGCTGCGGCGCACTGGGCCGTTTATGCCCGCACTCTCGCCCAAGTCGATCGCCCTCGAGAGGCGTTGGTTGCCGCGGACAAGGCAGCCCAACTCGACCCCCGTAAGGCGGTGCCACGAGGCGTACTAGATGCCTGGGAAGCGCGCAGCCGGTCCGATTGAGGCAGGTCCAGACGCCCCAATCCGATCCTTGTTTCTATCCCAAGCCCGTCAACCCGCCAGCTTTGCCTTCGCGGCCAAAAGCGCGGGTCGGCTTTCCGAGGAGCAAAGCAGCAGCGCGCGATCCATCGCCGCGAGCGCTTCGGGCAATCGTCTTTGGTTCGCGAGAATGCGGCTGTGAAGCAGATGGTATCCAGCGATGTCGGGTTGAGCAGCGATTGCTTCTTGTATGTGCTCAAGGCCGCGGTTCTTGTCGGCCTCCCGGTTGAAAGCGACGAGCGCCTTTTCAAAGGCGGCCCCACCGGCAAAGCCGTTTGGGCGTTCCCCAACCAGGGGAAGGTGTTTGGCTTTGCGGAATCCGTTTATCCGCGCCAGGACGAAGTCACTGGACTCGGTTTTGGTGATGGCGCGGGGAAGAAGATCGTCCGCCGTTAGGTTGTAGCCATAGCGGCTATGGAATTCGTTGTAGTAAGGGTCGAAGTGCCGAACATCCTGGCGCGAGAAGCAGCGCTTCCAGTTCTCCGCCTTGCGGCTGCGCGCCACGCGTTCTCCAAGATGGGGGAGCGGTTGGTGGCTGGCTTGCAGATCGAGCCCGAGATAGTCGGCAAGGCTTTCCAGTCTACCCGCGATCAAGTCTTCGTAACGCAGAAGATGGCAATTGCCGCCTAAGTCGTCGTGTATCGTGCAGAGCAAGCGTTGCTGCTGAGAAATCTGCGCGGCGCCGGAGCGACCTGAAATTTGCTGAAAGAGGGCATCCAGGTCTTTGAAACCGGCCTGTCCCGCGCGCAGCATCTCAATCTGCTGCAGATAATCGCGCACCTTTTCATCATCGGAGAACCCGCGTTTCAAAGAAGGCGCGAAGAACAACCAACTGATAAGTGAATCAAACCCGTCCCGAATGATAACGACGCGCTTGTCGTAGGTCTCGGCGGCACCCCTATAGGTCCGAAGATGGACGTACTTCGTAACCAGATGCCTGTGCGCAGCCTCGAAGCCCAGGTGCCGTGGTTCGAACACACCGTGAGCTTGAGGCATTGCCGCCTTGATAATCGTGTAAAGCGCCGTCGTTCCCGTTTTTACGTGGCCGACGATCAGTACTTTCATTGGCCCCCCAGTTTTCCTTTCTTCAGATCATTCCGCAGCGTCCTGATAGCTGTCCAGCGGCGGACAGGAACACACCAAATTACGGTCGCCGTAGGCGTTGTCCACACGCCCTACCGGTGCCCAATACTTGTCGCCGCGCAAGCCTTTGACGGGGTAGGCGGCTTCGCTTCGGCTGTAGGGGTGCTGCCAGTCGTCCGCCAGCAACAGCTCGGCAGTGTGCGGCGCGTTGACCAGTGGGTTGTCCGTCTCCGGCCAATCACCGGCCTCGATCCTCGCCGCTTCCGCACGGATCGAGATCATGGCTTCGCAGAAACGATCAAGCTCCGCCTTCGCCTCTGATTCGGTCGGTTCGATCATCAAGGTGCCCGGGACCGGCCAGGACATGGTCGGTGCATGGAAACCATAATCGATGAGGCGCTTGGCAACATCCTCGTTGCTGACATGCGCCAGATCCTTCAAAGGTCTGAGGTCAATAATGCATTCATGCGCAACGCGGCCGTTCGCGCCTGTATAAAGCACCGGGAAGGTGTCGCCCAGACGTGCGGCGATGTAGTTCGCATTGAGGATGGCGACCTTTGTCGCCTGCTTCAGGCCGCTTCGGCCCATCATGGCGATGTAGGCCCAGGAAATCGGCAGGATCAGCGCCGAACCCCAAGGCGCGGCTGAAACGGGGCCGAGGCCAAGCTCCGGGCCGGCTTCCGCTTGCATAGGATGATTCGGGGCAAAGGGTGCGAGGTGTTCGGCCAAACCAATCGGCCCGACGCCGGGGCCACCGCCGCCATGCGGTATGCAGAAAGTCTTGTGCAGATTCATATGCATGACGTCGGCGCCAATCACGCCTGGTTGGGCGATGCCCAGAAGCGCGTTCAGGTTGGCTCCGTCCATATAGACCTGACCGCCATGCTCGTGGATCAGCTCGCAGATATCGACGATCGCTTCCTCGAACACACCGTGGGTGGAAGGGTAGGTGACCATGAGCGCCGCCAGCCGATCTTTGTTGGCTGCCGCCTTGGCTTTCATGTCTTCCACATCGATGTTGCCGTGGTCGTCGCACTTCACCACGACAACGCTCATTCCGGCCATGATGGCGCTGGCTGGGTTTGTGCCGTGCGCCGAACTGGGGATGAGGCAGATGTTGCGCTGTCCCTCGCCGCGGCTTTCATGATATTTGCGGATGGTCAGCAGCCCGGCATATTCGCCCTGGCTACCCGCGTTGGGTTGCAGGGATACGGCGGTAAATCCCGTGAGCTTGGCCAGCCAGTCCTCCAACTCGCCAATCAGCGTGCGATATCCTTCGCTTTGATCGAGGGGCGCGAAGGGGTGAATCTTGGCAAAACCCGGCCAGGTGATGGGAATCATCTCCGTGGTGGCGTTGAGCTTCATGGTGCAAGACCCGAGCGGGATCATCGAGCGATCCAGCGCCACGTCCTTTTCCTGAAGCAATCGCAGGTACCGCAACATCTCGGTTTCCGAGCGGTAGGCGTGGAAGATGGGATGAGTCAATATCTCGTCTTCTCGGAGGAGGTCCCGCGGCAAGGAGTCCGTCACCTCTGCGTCCAGATCGAGTACCGTGAAATCCGGATCACCCTTTCCATAGGCCCGAAGGACGGCCATCAAATGCCGCCGTTCGGTAGTCTCGTCGATTGCGATACCGACCTTGCCATCGCCCAGTGAGCAAAGATTGATGCCTTCGGCCAAGGCACGCTCGATGAAGCCGTCGGCATCACCGCCGGCTTCCACAACAAGCGTGTCGAAGAAAACGTCGTTGGCCAGCGTGGCCCCTAGTCGCTTCAAGCCGGCTGCCAGGATGCTGGCTTGGCGCTGGACGCGCGCCGCAATGCGGCGCAGGCCTTCCGGCCCATGATACGTGGCGTAGAAACCCGCCAGCACTGCCAAGAGAACCTGAGCCGTGCAAATGTTGCTGGTCGCCTTCTCGCGGCGGATATGCTGCTCCCGGCTTTGCAGGGCAAGACGCAGGGCGCGATTACCCTTGCGGTCGACGGACACGCCGACGATGCGCCCGGGCAGCGAGCGCTTGTAGTCATCCTTGGTTGCCATAAAACCCGCATGCGGCCCGCCGAAACCCATCGGCACGCCGAATCGCTGGGCGCTTCCGACCACGACATCTGCGCCCATGGCACCCGGTGATTTCACCAGCACCAGCGACAACGGATCGGCTGCGACAACCGCCAAGGCGCCTTGTTCATGAGCCACGGCTATGGTCTCGCTGAGATCACGCACCCGGCCATCCAAGTCAGGGTTTTGCAGCAGAACGCCAAACACCTCGGTATTCGCCAACTCGCTGGCGGCGTCGCCGACGATCAGTTCGATGCCCAGGGGCTGCGCTCTGGTCTCCAGAACCGCGATGGTCTGCGGCAACGTCCTTGCATCGACAAAGAAGCGGTTGCTTTTCGATTTAGCGATACGATGACAAAGGGTCATTCCCTCCGCCGCCGCCGTGGCCTCATCGAGCATCGAGGCGTTTGCCAGTTCCATGCCCGTCAGGTCGGCGATCATAGTTTGAAAATTCAGAAGCGCTTCCAGGCGCCCTTGGCTGATTTCAGGTTGGTAGGGCGTATAGGCCGTGTACCAGCCCGGATTCTCGAGCACATTGCGTAAAATGACAGTGGGCAGTTCGGTATCGTGGTAGCCCAGGCCGATCATCGATTTCACGACCTTGTTGCGGGCGGCGTACCCGCTCAGGCGCTCAAGGGCCTGGCGCTCGGTCAGGGGGTCGGGAAAATCGCCGGTCAAGGAGGTGCGGATGCTGGCAGGCACGGCCTGTTCGATGAGCTCATCCAGGCTGTCGACCTTCAGGACCGCCAGCATTTCGGCGACCTCCCTGTCGTCGGGGCCGATATGGCGGGTGGCGAATTCCTCCTGGCCTTCAAGGCTGGGAAGGCTGGTGCGAGTCGTGTTCATGCGGGAACTCCTGATTATCCCGTTATCGATGCGTCGGTCACGCTGGCTCAGAGACCGGCGATAAAGTCGTCGTAGGCGGCCTGATCCATCAGGCCGTCAAGCTGGCTGGCGTCGGACATTTTGATCTTGAAGAACCAGCCGTCGCCCTGCGGGTCGCTATTCACCTTGCTGAAGTCGTCGGCCAGGCTTTCGTTGATCTCCGAAATCTCACCATCAACCGGTGCGTAGACCTCGCTGGCCGCCTTCACGGAATCAATCACGGCCGCCTCGTCGCCTTTGGAAAGGCTGCGTCCGACTTCCGGCAATTCGACATGGACAACATCGCCCAGTTGTTCTTGCGCGTAATTGGTGATGCCGACCTTACCAACGTCGCCTTCGACAACGACCCATTCGTGATCTTCGCTAAACTTGATGCTCGACATGACGTTTCCTCTGCTTCTTGGATTTCGGTTGATGGGTTACTTTTTTGTGCTCACCGTGCGACTGGGCACAAATGGCAGGGTGACGACACGGCAGGGCACCGCCTTGCCGCGTACAATTGCCGATACTTCGGTCCCGGGTGTGGCCAGCGCTGGAGGCAGATATCCCATCGCCACCGGTCCCTGGCAGCTAGGGCTGAATCCGCCACTGGTCACGATGCCAACTTCCTGACCGCTGCTGTCCGCCAGCGGCGTGCCTTCGCGAATCGGCGAGCGCCCTTCCGGCTGCAGGCCGATACGCTTGCGCTGAGGCCCCTCGGCGAACTGTTGGAGGATAATCTTGTCGCCCGGGAAACCACCCTCCTGCCGCCGCCGCTTGCTGATGCTCCAGGCTAGATCCGCCTCGACCGGCGTGGTGGTGGTATCGATATCGTGCCCGTAGAGGCAGTATCCGGCTTCCAGCCGCAGGGAATCTCTAGCCCCCAGGCCAATTGGTTTTACTTCGGGTTCGCCCAGTAGGCGTCGCGCCAAACCCTCGGCCTCGGCTTCAGGCACCGAGATCTCATAGCCGTCCTCGCCGGTGTATCCCAAGCGACCGACCAAGCAGGGAACGCCTGCAACCTCCATTGCGCGCTGCTCAAGAAACACGAGAGCGCCGCAATCCGGCGCGAAGCGCGCTAACACGGCTGCGGCAGCGGGACCTTGCAACGCCAACAACGCGCGGTCCTCGATTCGGGTGAGCGACGCCTTGCCGTCTAGCCGTTTCTCGATATGCGCCAGGTCGGCGTCCTTGCAGGCGGCGTTGACGACCAGGAACAACCCGGGACCGTCTGCGCGCCGGGTCACCATCAGGTCATCCATGATGCCGCCTTGTTCGTTCAGCAGTTGACTGTAACGGGTGCGGCCCGGCGCCAGGGCTTGAATGTCATTGGCCAGCAGGGTTTCGAGGGCGACAGCAGGATCATGGCCGTTGCGGCCTTCCAGGACCGCCTGACCCATATGGGAAACATCGAAAAGTCCCGCCGCTTCGCGCGCGTGGATGTGTTCTTTGATAATGCCGTCCGGGAACTGCACGGGCATCGCATAGCCCGCGAAAGGGACCATGCGTCCGCCCAGTTGCACATTGAGGTCATAGAGCGGCGTGTGCCGCAGGTTTTCTGATTGTTCCGCCACTTTTAAGACGCCTCCCAGGTGCATTTACGGACGTGAGGGTGCAACCGCCTCCTGGCGGCCACAGCCCCCTCTGTCCTAAACCTGAGAGAATCATCCGGATCATCAAAAGACGAAAACCGGACTTACCCCTTCGGTGAGACGCAGCCCCTCCCAAGGGACAGCATCTGCTTTCCAGAGGCGCCTAGCCAGCACGGTCCTTTTTGCCTGAGAGTTTCCGGGGCGGTTGCTCCTTCGGCGCCGGTCATTTTTTAGCCTGTCTTGACCGGTCTCTCCCGTGCGGCGTTTGCGGCGAGACTCCGACTCTTCTCTTGAGCCGGACTCAGCGTCGCTTAGGCTAACGTGGGTCTTCTACAAGTCAACAAAAACACGCTTAGCGAATATCACTAAGATTTTCCTGGTACTGTTCGCGGGTCACTTCCAAGCCGATGAATATTCGGTAACCCGCACCGTCGCCTTCATTGGCCAAGGGAATTTCCGGCTCGATGGTTTCGTTGAAAACAAAACGTCCGCGGTTGCCTTCGAAAGGCACCAGAACGTCAAAGCTCTGGCGGGCCAGGATACGGCGCTGTGAATCGGCTACGGCGACGAAGTACCTGAAGGGAGCGCCGACGCCATCGTTTGCCGGGCCGCGCCGCGCTTCGAACTGGATCTGCACGTCGCCACTGACTTCGTCGTCATCAGCCAAGCAACTGAACTGCGCGTCCAGAATCACCACCAAATGGGAAACGTCCGTCAAATCGCGGCCACTTCCCTTGTATTCGACGATGCGTTGCGCGCCTTCGACCAGTTCAAGCCCTGGGCAAAATGATCGGGTTTCCTGGACGTCCTCGAAGATGCCGGTGTTAGAGCAGCCTGCCAGGAAAGCCAGGGCCACAAAGGCGCCGAGAGAGAGTTTCTGCATAGCCCCGGGCCCTTTCAAAGCTTCGCGTGGGTGCCGTCGCAAAACGGCTGCTTACTGGTCGCCTTGCAGCCGCAAAACCACAAGTCTTTTGATTGTTCAGCCGAAAAAGGTACGGGGTTCAATCCCGTTCCCTTGTGCGACCCATCGCAAAATGGCTGTTTCTGGCTGCGCCCGCAAGCACACCAGAAGTATTTTCGCCCCGCCTCGACTGAAACCTTGTAAGGACCCTTCTGGGCGGGGATTGGATCGGCCATCTTGCTCTTTCCTTCTGCTGCCAGGCTGGTTTACTGTCCCGCGGTCCTCAAGCGACCGGGCCGACGGCACTCCAGGCGACTGTCCAGCGCACTCTAGAAAAGCCAGAGTGTGACGACAAGGGCAACGACAGGGGAGCCGACGGTTCTTATATAGTGTTCCATGCTCTTGGAGCGATAGGAAGAGTTGATGCAAGGTAAGCCGCTCACGATTTTACTGGCCGGACCACGCGGGTTTTGTGCAGGCGTAGAGCGCGCCATTCTGATCGTGGAGCGCGCCCTGGAAGTTTATGGTGCGCCGGTCTATGTGCGCCATGAGATCGTGCACAACCGTTTCGTGGTTGAATCGCTGGAAGCCAAGGGCGCGATTTTCGTCAAGGAACTTGATGAAGTGCCGAGTGGCGTGCCGGTGATCTTCTCTGCACATGGCGTGCCAAAGTCGGTCCCGGCGGAGGCTGACCGACGGGAATTGTTGTATGTCGATGCGACCTGTCCGCTGGTTAGCAAAGTGCATCGGGAGGCCGAGCGCCATCACGCGCAAGGACGGCACATCGTGATGATCGGCCATGCCGGGCACCCTGAAGTCGTCGGTACATTGGGTCAATTGCCGCCCGGCGCGATCTCGCTGGTCGAATCCCTCGAAGATGTGGCGCGGCTCGAACCGCCCGCGGGCAAACGGCTGTCTTTCGTGACGCAGACGACGCTCTCGGTCGATGATACCGCAGAAATCGTCGCTGCCCTGCAGGCACGCTTCCCTGCTATCGAGGCACCCCGCAAGGAAGATATCTGTTATGCCACGACAAATCGCCAGCAGGCCGTCAAGGCGCTGGCGCCGGAGTGTGATGCGCTGCTTGTCGTAGGCGCTCCCAATTCATCCAACTCGCGGCGTCTGGTGGAAGTTGCCCAACGGGCGGGCTGCGATAGGGCTTACTTGGTCCAGCGCGCGAGCGATATTGATTGGGCGGCATTGGAAGGTGTTTCCACCTTGGGGATAACGGCCGGCGCTTCAGCGCCGGATGTATTGGTTGAGGAAATGATTGCCGCCTGCCGTGAACGCTATGACGTGACCCTGCAGGAGCGTGTGCAGACACGTGAGGATGTACATTTCAAGCTGCCAAGAGTGCTCCAGGGCGCTGGGGCGGACCAGTAAGCAAGACGAATAACGAATAGAGCAAAGGTCAGGGAACGGGCGACGTCATGGCGGTTTACACGGAAGTCTCTGACGAGGAACTGCAGGCGTTTCTGCGGGAGTATGAAATCGGTGAGATGCTTTCTTTGAAAGGCATCGCCGAGGGTGTTGAGAACTCCAACTATGTGCTGCACACCGCCAGCGGATACTACATCCTAACCCTCTATGAGAAACGCGTTGATCCAGCCGATCTGCCCTTTTTTCTGGGGCTGATGGAGCATCTGGCGGAAGCCGGTATTTCCTGCCCGGTTCCAATCAAAGGCCGCGACGGCTCTGCGTTGCGCGAGCTTTGCGGGCGGCCCGCCGCCATAATCTCCTTCCTGGACGGCCTTTGGCCCAAACGCATTCACCCCTGGCACTGCCAGCGGCTTGGCGCGGCCCTGGCGGAATTGCATCTTGCCGGTGAATCCTTTCAGATCAGACGGGACAACGCCCTGTCCCTCGATGGCTGGCGCGGGCTTGTCGACGCCTGTGAGGGGCGGGCCGATGAAATTGAACCGGGCCTTGCGGGCCTGATACGTCAGGAGTTGAATTTTCTGGAGGCCAACTGGCCAAGCGATTTGCCGGAGGGTGTCATTCATGCGGACCTCTTTCCGGACAATGTTTTTTTCGTCGGAGAGCGCCTCTCCGGCGTGATCGATTTCTATTTCGCCTGCAATGACTTCCTGGCCTACGAGATTGCCGTTTGCCTGAACGCCTGGTGCTTCGAGAGCGACGCCAGCACTTTCAATGCGACCAAGGCCCGCATGCTTCTGCAGTCCTACCAGAGTGTCCGCCCCTTGAACGAGGCCGAGTTGGCGGCTTTGCCGATCCTGGCGCGGGGCAGTGCGCTGCGGTTTTTGCTCACGCGGCTCTATGACATTCTCAATCATCCACCAGGGGCTTATGTCACGCCCAAGGACCCAAGAGAATACTGCCGAAAGCTGCGGTTCCATCAACTGGTGAAAGGGCCCGGAGCCTACGGCCTGGGATGACGGTGAAAGAACCATTGATCGAGATATTTACCGACGGCGCTTGCAGCGGTAATCCTGGACCGGGCGGCTGGGGCGCGGTGCTGCGCTACAACGCGCATGAGAAGGAACTTTCCGGTTCGGAACCCGACACGACTAATAACCGCATGGAGATGATGGCGGCGATTGTGGCGCTTGAGGCGCTCAAGCGGCCATCACGGGTGCGCCTGACCAGCGACTCGACTTATCTGCGCGACGGTATCACCAAGTGGATTCATAGCTGGCGCGCCAAGGGCTGGAAGACCGCTGCGAAGAAGCCGGTCAAGAACCAGGACCTTTGGCAGCGCCTGGAGGCGGCCATGGCACCCCACACAGTCGAATGGGAATGGGTGAAGGGCCACAGCGGACATCCCGAGAACGAACGGGCCGACGAACTCGCCCGGCTGGCCGTCAAGCAGCTTAAGTCCGGCGACGTGGTTTGATCGACCGGGTTTGAGCGCTGTTACAGTTCTTCGTCCGTAAAGGCGAGCGTGCTGTCCGCGCCCTTGGTGGCCGAAACCATCAGGCCTGAGCACTGAGGCAAGACCGTGTCGGCGTAGAAGGCGGCCGTCTTAACCTTCGCTGCCATAAAAACGGGATCGCCGTCGCTGCTCGCAAGCTTTGACTCGGCGCGGGCTGCGGCGATCGCCATCTGCCAACCGCCGGCAACCGTGGCAAACAATCTGAGATAGGGCGTTGCCGATGCGGCTGCCTTGCGCAGGTCGCGGCTGCCCGTTTCGACGAGCCAATCCGTTGCCTGTTCCAGGATCTTGGTTGCTTCGCCCACGGATCGCGCGGTCGCGGTCACGTTTTCCGAGCCCTTCAGGGCGGCCACCTCATCGATGACGCGGGCACAGAAGCGACGGGCGGTTTCGCCCTGATAGCGCAATATTTTGCGCCCGACGAGATCCAGGGCTTGGATCCCGTTGGTCCCCTCGTAGATGGGCGTTATGCGTGCATCCCGATAATGCTGCGCCGCCCCGGTCTCCTCGATGAAACCCATGCCGCCGTGGACCTGGACGCCGGTTGAAGCAATCTCGACACCCAAATCCGTGCTCCAGGCTTTGACGAGCGGCGTCAGCAAGTCGATCCCGTCGACTTGATGGCCTTGTCGCGCACTTTCCTCCGGCGCGCGCTTGGCGAGGTCCAACTCGGCCGAGGCACGGTAGGCGAGCGCCCTGGCCGCCTCCACCTGGCATTTCATCGACGCCAGCATGCGCCGCACGTCAGGGTGCTTGATGATTGCCGCCGCCCCGCCGCCGGGTTTGTCGATTTCCTTGGATTGCACGCGCTCGAACGCAAAGGCGCGGGCTTGCTGGTAGGCACGTTCAGCAATGGCGATGCCCTGGATGCCGACCGTCAGGCGGGCGTTGTTCATCATGGTGAACATGTACTCCAGCCCGCGATTTTCCTCGCCGATCAGATAGCCAATAGCGCCTTCGTGGTCGCCATAGGCCATGACACAGGTCGGCGAACCGTTGATACCCAGCTTGTGTTCTATGGATACGCAGCGCAGGTCGTTGTGCTTGGCGGGCTTACCGTTTTCGTCGAGGAGGAATTTCGGTACTACGAAAAGGCTGATGCCTTTGGGGCCAGCCGGTGCGCCCGGCGTGCGCGCCAGCACCATGTGGATGATGTTGTCGGTAAAATCGTGTTCACCATAGGTGATGTAAATCTTCTGGCCCGTGATCCGGTAGTGGTCGCCTTCCGGCTGTGCCCGCGTCTTTACCGCACCGACATCGGTGCCGGCCTGTGGCTCGGTCAAGTTCATCGTTCCGGTCCATTCTCCAGCGATAAGCTTGGCGAGATATTGGTCCTTCTGGGATTTACTGCCGTGTGTTTGCAGGAGTTCGACGGCGCCTTGAGTCAGCAGCGGGCAAAGCGCGAAGGCCATGTTGGCGCTGTTCCACATCTCGGTCAGTGGGGCCGCTACCAACCAGGGCAGCCCCTGGCCGCCATATTCCGGATCGAAGGGCAGGGCGTTCCATCCACCGTCGACGAATTGGCGGTAGGCGCCCGCAAACCCGTCGGGTGTGCGTACGACGCCGTTTTCGAAGCGTGCCTTCTGTAGGTCGCCCGACTGGTTGATCGGTGACAGCACGTTACCGGCCAGTTTGGCGGCTTCCTCAAGGATCGCATCGACCAGATCCGGGGTTGCATCCTCGTAACCGGCAAGCGTCGAAATCCGGTCCAATCCCGCTAGTTCGGTCAAGACAAAGCGCATGTCCTCGATAGGCGCCCGATAATCCTGCATGCCGATCCCGTTCCTTCTGTGGTCTGCTAGACGTGAGTTCCATACTGCATTATGGCGTCGCCGCCGTCTCCTCCACAACCATAGTCCGGGTTCCGGCGTGTCCAGAGTATGGTTACGATGGCGTGCTTAGCTCTTCCTAAAGCGCCTAATGCTGGGATAGAGTGCGCTCGGTCGGGGAGGGGCAGCCATGAACAACATCGTTAGCTTGAAACAGGTGCGTCGCCGACGTGAGAAAGTCGAGCAGGAAGCCCGCGCGGCCGAGAACCGTCGTAAGCACGGACGCACCAAGGCCGAGCGGCTTGCGGCGGCGCAGGAAGCGCAACGCGACAGCCAGCGCATCGAATCGCACCGTATGGAAACTGATAAGATCGATGAGAAGGAGGGTCGGTGACGGCCCGCGCGACGCGGTTTCGGCACAGGTTTCCTTAGTCGATCATCTTGCCCGGGTTCATCAATCCCTTGGGATCGAAGACGGCCTTGATTGCCCGCATCATCTCCAATTCGATCGGCTCTTTAAACCGCTTGTTCTCTTCCAACTTCAGGCGTCCCAAACCGTGTTCGGCGGAAATTGACCCCCCCAATGCATGAACGATCGTATGGACCTCTTCGTTCACCACTTCCCACTGGGCCAGATAGGCTTCCCGGTCGGCGCCCAACGGCTGGCTGAGGTTGAAGTGGATGTTGCCGTCACCCAGATGTCCGAAGGGCACAGGGCGAATTCCGGGTATCATTTCCCGCACTTTGGCGGTCGCCAACTCCAGAAACCTTGGAACTGCGGCTACCGGCACCGACACGTCATGCTTGATTGAGCCGCCTTCGTGCTTCTGGGCTTCGACGATGGCCTCGCGGATGAACCAGATCTGCTGTGCCTGTGTTTCACTGCGGGCGACGGTGGCGTCCAAAACAAGCTCCGACTCGAAAGCTTCCGATAAAGCCTCTTCCAGCAAGTCGCCCAGACCCGAGTCCGGGCGTCCGGCCGCCAACTCAACAAGGATGTACCAAGCCGCTGGCTGACCCAAGGGGTCGATGGTCCCGGCGACATGCTTCAAGGCAAAATCGAGGGCAATGCGCGGGATGATCTCAAAGGCGAGTACCGCCTCGCCGGATGCGCGCCGAAGATCGCCTAGCAGCTTGACCGCCGCCTCCGGGCCTTGAACCGCAACAAAGGCGACGGCGGTTTCCCGTGGGCGCGCAAAGAGCTTGAGGACCGCTGCCGTGACCACGCCCAGGGTTCCTTCGCCACCGATGAACAGCTGTTTCAGGTCGTAGCCGGTGTTGTCCTTCCTGAGCGACCGTAGGCCGTTCCAGATGCGGCCATCGGGTAAAACCGCTTCCACCCCCAACACGAGGTCACGCATATTCCCATAGCGGATTACGTGGATACCGCCGGCGTTTGTCGAAAGATTGCCCCCGATCTGACAGGATCCCTCTGCGCCCAGACTAAGGGGAAACAGCCTGTCGACGTCCGCCGCCGCCTCTTGGATCCGTTGCAGGATGCAACCTGCCTCAACGGTGATGCTGTAGTTGTCCGGATCGAGTGAGCGAATTTTATTCATACGACCAAGATTCAAGATCACCTCGCCGCGCCCCTCGTAGGGCACGCCACCGCCCACCAGCCCTGTGTTGCCGCCCTGTGGCACGATCGGCACCTCCAGGGCAGTGCAGAGCTTAAGGGTCTCCGAGACCTCTTGGGTCGACGCGGGTCTGACGACGAAGGGAGTCTGGGGTTTGTACCGACCCCGCCGTTCAGTGACGTAGGGAACGAGGTCGTCGGGCTGGTCGATGATCGCTTGTGGTCCAAGCCGCTCAATCAACGAGTCCTTGAGGCGCTTGAGCCGTCCGTCATCTTGGTAGGGGGCATGGTCTGTCATGGTGGGGAGTTTAGTGTCCTTGGATAACAGTTTTCCAGTGGATAAGCCCAATGGCTAAACAAGAAGTCAGCCCTGCACTGGCGGGCGCGGCGCGGCGGCGCGGCGCAGGCGGTCGTTGATCGCCCGGCCCAGCCCTTCTTCCGGAATCGGCATAACCGCGATCGCCCGCAGCGGCTTGCGATCCAGGCAATGGAGTGCGTCGAACAACCTTGCCGCAGCTTCGACCAGATCGCCCGTCGGGCTGAGGTTGACCGTTTGGGCAGCACCTATCGGGACGTCGGGACCAAAGGCCAGTAGGGCCTCATCCTGATCCACGTCACCCGCATTGAGGCGAACCGGAAGGGTGGGCGCATAGTGGCTTATCATCTGGCCTGGTGAGGTCAGGGCCGCTCCCTCCGGCGGGACATGATCGGAAGAGACCACTTCCAGCGGGCCGACCACCTCCATCAGCATTTCCTGGGTTATTGCACCCGGGCGCAAAAGCCGGGCAAGCGGGTTGCTGAGATCGAGGACCGTCGATTCCAACCCGACGCCGCAAGGCCCGCCATCAAGGATCATGGTCAAGGTTTCCCCGATCTGGGCAGCCACGTGTGCCGCGGTCGTTGGGCTGACCCTGCCCGAAAGGTTTGCGCTGGGTGCCGCGAGAGGCAGGCCGCAGGCCGTCAGCAGGTCGCGGGCGATGTTGTGCGCGGGCATCCGCACGGCCTGGGTCTCCAGCCCTGCGCTGCAAAGGCGGGAGATACTGCAGTTGGCAAGGCGGGGCAGGACGAGCGTCAAGGGGCCCGGCCAAAAAGCGTTGGCAACCGCTTCAGCCCGGGTGTCGAATTCCACCTGGGTCCGCGCATCCTCCAGCGAGACGAAATGAGCAATCAGGGGGTTGAAACTCGGACGTTGCTTGGCTTCAAAGATTTGCGCCGCGGCCGAATCACGAGTGGCGTCTGCGCCCAAGCCGTAGACCGTCTCGGTCGGGAAGGCGACTAGCTCACCTTGCTGCAACAGGGCGGCCGCTTCTCTTATCGCTTCGTCGCTGGCTGTTCTGATCCTGGTCGCCATACTTCGTTTCGGTCTTTCTGCCGCTGCTTTTTCTAGGGTGGGCGCAATCTAGCGCGCTGCCTCGGCTTGCGCAGCCCCTTTGTTGTCGCGCCCAGTCGTCGCGCGCCAGAGGCATCTTGCAGGTGGCTTCACCCCTGTGTCAGGATATGATATTGCAGTGCAGCATAAATCTATCGAGAGGATTGCAGGCCATGACCGCGACCGTCATTACCGTCGCCCAGCAGAAGGGTGGAGCTGGAAAGACCACTCTTGCAGCCCATCTCGCCGTCGCCTTCACCCGTGCGGGCAAGAAGGTTGCGGTGGTGGATATAGATCCGCAGCAATCGCTGACCATGTGGTACCGCTTGCGAGAACAGCAACTGGGCGACGCGGGCGCGGGATTGCTGGTCAATCAGGTCAAGGGCTGGCGGACCCGCAACGAGGTGGACAAGCTGGCGGCTTCTCATGATGTTGTGCTGATCGACAGTCCCCCGCATGCCGAGACCGAGGCTAGGGTGGCGGTTCGCGCCGCCGATCTGGTGGTGATCCCGGTTCAGCCCTCGCCGATGGATGTCTGGGCGACGCGGCCCACTCTCGAAATGGCCGCCGGGGAGAAAGTGCCTGTGCTCCTTGTACTGAATCGAGTGCCGCCGCGCGCCAATTTGACCGACGAGATGCTGGCCGAGATGAAGGCCTTTGGTGCCCAGGTCGCGAAGTCACGGGTCGGCAATCGCGTCGTTTTCGCCGCCGCGCTTGCGGAGGGCCGTGCGGTCAATGAGGTGCAGCCGAGCAGCAAGGCGGCCAAAGAGATTGCCGCACTTGCCAAGGAAATCCTGAAAGCCGCCAGGGTTTGAACCGGCGCTGATCACGCGACGTTTCAAGCGATAAGAACAGCACCTTCAATCTATCAAGATAGCGATTGTGCATTTCACGCGAGGTTCTTCGCGGCAGTCATCCGCACGCCTGGTCTACAATAATAATTGACAATATAAAGATATTACGCTATTTATATAGTCAATCATACAAGAAGATTGGCGATAAACCACAAAGAGGGTGCCGATCTTC